>JAFGLS010000077.1 GCA_016927935.1 Syntrophaceae bacterium | reverse complement strand
TACGCTCATGGAAGCAGCACTTAAATATGTCAATCTGTCAAAGAACAGGGTTGTTATCAATTAAATCTAAACCCGAAAGTTGAGTTAAACAAATAAAAATATATACTTGTTTGAAACACCGAAACAACCACAATAACGTTATCAAACAATCAATCCACAACAGATTTTAGTATCTAATTTATTGCATAAGAGACCGAATGGAAAGCAAAAATACAGTTAAACTGAGTGTCGCATTTATTACATATAATCAGGAACAATACGTTGAACAAGCCGTCATGAGCGCAGTCACCCAGGAAACCTCTTTCCCATATGAAATCGTGATCGGGGAAGACTGCTCCACCGACCGAACGGGACAAATTATCCGCCGGCTGCAACTGGAATTTCCTGATAAAATACACATATTATCCCGAGAGAAGAATCTCGGACCTTACCGCAATGCCCTTGATACGCAGAAGAACTGTACCGGCCAGTATATTGCGTTCTTGGAAGGAGACGACTACTGGACCGACAAAAGAAAGCTTCAGAAGCAGGTAGATTTCTTAGATGCACACCCAGAGTACGTCCTCTGCTTCTCAAACGCATGCGAGTTTTACGACGATGGATCCGCAAGAAAACCGATTATTGAGGGACCGAAATATCACAAGGTGTCCTATACGCTTTTCGATATTCTTGAAGATAATTTCATCCCGACATGCACGGTGGTCTATCGAAATGGTCTGATAGGCTCATTTCCCCAATGGTTTACGGAATTGGACCAATGCGATTGGTCAACCTATGTACTGCTCTCGAAATCCGGTCCGATCGGTTACATACAGGAAGTGCTTGCCGCCCGCCGAACACATAACAGCGGTTTATGGTCGGGGGCAACTCATATGGCCCACCTTCAAAACCGTATTAAATCACTAAAAGTTTTCGATGAGTACCTCAATTATGAGTATCATGATTTTATTTATCAAATAATCCAAGGCCTCGAGTTCAAGATCGCCGTCGATCTCGAATTCCAAGGAAATTTAGAGGCATCACGTTCAATTGCTTTACAGAGATTTTCAAAATTTCTCCAAAATAAATATATAAGAAAAATCGACTTAATTAAACTACTGGTCAAGTACTATATGCCAGTGTCTTGCAAGCACATATTCAGAAAGAAGATTACTTAGCAGACAACAGGGAAACATTGCAAAACCGGATAATCCCCAAAAATTTTTTATAATCGAACAAGGAGACACTCATGAACATTTTAGGTAAAAAAGTTTTGCTTCGGGCAATAGAGGAGATTGATCTTCAAACCCTTCACGCGTGGGCCAACGATCCCGAAATATGGTATATGCTCGGTGGTTGGCACTTTCCCAGCTCAATGGAATATATGAGAAAATGGTTCTCGGCCCTTCAGGCAGATCAGCTCAATCAAAGATTTGCCATAGAAGCACCCGATTTAGGTCTTATTGGTACAGCAAATCTCGTCGAAATTGACTGGAAAAACAATCACGCCTTCCACGGTATGATGCTTGGCAATAAGGATATGAGAGGGAAAGGTTACGGAATTGATACGATTATGGCCGTTATGCGGTACGCCTTCGAAGAGCTGCACATGGAACGATTAGACAGTGCGATAATTGAATATAATGAAACTTCACTCAAAGTCTACTGCAGACGGTGCGGCTGGAAAGAGGAAGGACGGATGAGAAACTGGTATTTCAGAAAAAACCGTTACTGGGACAAAATTATCGTGGGAATCACAAAAGGTGATTATTTTGCACTCGTTAATACGAACAAATATTGGGATGAGGAGTGACCGGAAAGTATGATCTTTGGCATTTCGGACCAATGAAAAGACTGAACTTCTCACAGTACTTTGCACTATCAAACTGTTTGAAGGTTGGAATACCGGATTTAACGGACATCAGCTCCACGGGCGCCACCGGGTTAATGAAAACAGAAACAACATTATAAATGGGTAACCTGCAAAGAAAAGTCACCAAGGCGGTAATGTGGAGTTTTCTCGATCGGATTGGGCAACAGGGAGTTCAGTTCCTGGTAGCCATCGTCCTTGCCCGCCTGCTGATGCCTTCGGATATTGGCATTATTGGTTTGCTGTCCATCTTTATGGCCCTGGCACAATCGTTTATCGAAAGCGGCTTCAGTCAGGCACTGATCCAGAAAGGCACAACCGATCACCTGGATGAATGTTCAGTATTTTATTTCAACGTTCTGATGGGATGTATCGTGGTCGTCATTCTTTGGGTTGGAGCACCCTTCATCGCGGAATTCTTTGAAACGCCGGTTCTCATTCCGATAACCCGAGTGCTGTCATTCAATGTTCTCATCAACGCCTTCGGCCTGATCCAGACGGCACTCCTGACAAAAGAACTTGATTTCAGAACGCAGGTTAAGGCGGGATTTACCGCGGCCCTGATGTCAGGGGTCATCGGAATCGGCATGGCTTATCAAGGATTTGGCGTCTGGAGTCTTGTGGCACAGTCTATATCGTTCAACGTTCTCAAAAATGGGCTGCTATGGTGGTTAAGCCACTGGCGTCCCGCCCCGATGTTCAGTTGGACCGCATTGAAAACAATGTTCGGCTTCGGCTCCCGGCTTCTCGTATCGGGCATTATCGACACCGTTTTCAAGCAAATCTATAATCCTGTCATCGGCAAGCTTTTTTCACCAGCCGCGCTGGGGTACTACACTCTCGCAACGAGAATCGCGCTCCTGCCCTCTGACAGCTTAACCAGCATCGTCTCGCGTGTCACGTTCCCCGCCTTCTCTTCCATTCGCGAGGACAAACAGCGATTGAAAGGAAGTATGGGAAAGACGCTGCGTTTGATGATGATCATCAACGTACCGATACTTGTGGGGCTGGCTCTCGTTGCCGAAAATCTTGTAAGGGTCGTGCTTACGGAGAAGTGGCTCCCCACGGTACCCTATCTCCAGCTCTATTGCATAGTGGCGCTGCTGTTGCCCTTTCATTACACAAACCTGAACGCACTCCTGGCTCTAGGCAGATCGGATCTGAACTTGCGTTTGGAAATAATAAAGAAGAGTTTGATTGCTGCTTTTATTTCCATCGCCTGGCGCTGGGGTGTAACCGGCCTTATTATCAGTCAGGTTCTGATATCACTGATTTCTCTTTATCTGAACAGCTATTATGTGGGCAAACTGATACACTATCCGATGACTGAACAACTGTGGGATGTAATGCCCTCGTTCGGGCTGGGAGCGATGATGGCTATTTTCGTATCAATGCTGAACTGCATTGATTTTCACCATACCGTGGTTTTCCTCACCTGTCAGGTAGTCGTCGGAGCCATTTCCTTTGTTCTGCTCGGGTTGCTTTTCCGCGTTTCTACATTTTCAGAATTTCTGATTATTATGAAATCGATTAAATCGTAGGGGACGGCCCTCCCCAATCAATAATGTACCACAACCTTTTTCTGAGAAGACATTAATGGAATCCTATTTAGCACTTTTCGTCTGCCTCATATTTTGTTCTTTCATTTACTGGAAAGATTCCAAAGAAGATCCAGAGATATCATTAGCAATTTGGATTCCGATTTTATGGATGATGCGTTGTGCCTCCCGAAGTTTGACTTATTGGTTATATCCTGCCGGATATTATGCAGATATAGAGGGAAGTATCCATGATAGGATTTTTTTCATTATCTTGATTACAGCAGGATTGATTATACTTTCAAGACGGAGAGTAAAGTGGAATGAGATTCTTACAGACAACTCATGGCTTTTTATTTTTTTTGCGTACATGGCACTGAGTGCGTTTTGGTCAGATAATATTTGGATTTCCTTGAAAAGATGGATCAGAGCATTCGGAGATTTAATGATGGTCCTGATCGTTTTGACTGAAACAAATCAGCTGCAAGCCATCGCCAAATTGTATCGAAAATGCTTTATTCTCTTACTGCCGTTATCAGTCGTTTTAATAAAATACTTTCCCCACATCGGTAGATTTCCATCAAAAAATTGGGCTCCTGACATGTGGATAGGGGTAGCTACTCATAAGAATACGTTAGGTCAATTAGCGCTCCTGGCTGCCATGTATTTCCTTTGGAGTTTTCTTAATAATCGAGACAAAGGAAGGAGGGTAATCGATCTTGTCTATTTAATGATAACCGCATATCTCCTCAATGGAGGAGGGGGTTCGAGAAGTACAACATGTATAGTAATAATATTTTTACTTGTCGCATTTTATGCAATTGTTGAGCGCATGAAAATCGAGCCGGGAAAAATTTGGGTCTTACTTACCACAATTGTTGTGGTCTTTTTCACCTTTAACTTTTTATCCGATGTTTTATTAAAAAGCTCAGTCTATAATATTTTTATTGAGTCATTAGGGAAAGATGGGACTCTTGCCGGTAGGACCGATTTATGGAAAGACTTAATGCAACTGGGAATGTTACACCCGATTTTGGGCGCAGGGTTTGGAGGATTCTGGACGCCCGAGATGGCCGCGTATTTAAAAGAAATTCATTCGTGGGGACCGGGACAGGCTCATAGCGGGTATATCGAAATATTCATAAATTTGGGGGTTGTTGGCATTGTACTGTTTATATTGATCGTATTCTCCTCTCTCAGACGCACTATAAAACAGATGACTGTAAATCATGACTTTGGGTTAGTTCGTCTGATTCTTCTTCTTGCTACACTTCTTCATAATTATTCGGAAAGTGGTTTTACCAGGCCGACACACTTGATGTGGTTTACTTTTATTCTTGCGGTTGTCAGTGTGTCGAATGGCTCTCCTTCGAAAACACTTCTCTTTCGAAGAAGTAAAAATGAATGAAAAAACAGTAAAGGAAATAAAACCTGCGTATATGAAAAGTAGTCATATCTCTGTTTGCATATGCACATATAGAAGGCCTGATTTATTAAAACGGGTGTTAGAAAAGCTCGGGGATCAGGAAACCGCTAAATTGTTTACCTATTCAATTATAGTAGTGGACAATGACGATAGAAAATCTGCAAGAGATATAGTCAAAGATGTGAGAAATAAATCGTCAATACCTGTAGATTATTACAATGAACCCCGAAACAGTATTCCTTTAGCGCGAAACATGGCCGTTAAAAACGCTAAAGGGAATTATGTGGCATTCATTGACGATGACGAATTTCCTCTAAATAACTGGCTTTTAAATCTTTATCAAACATGTAATCGTTACGATACAGATGGCGTGCTTGGGCCGGTGAAGCCCCATTTCGAAAAAGCTCCCCCCTCTTGGATAATAAAGGGGAAATTCTTTGAGAGGCCATCCTATAAAACGGGTTTTCTACTCCATTGGAGAGATACTCGGACCGGAAATGTATTGATGAAAAAGAGTATTTTTAACGATAGTAAAAATATGTTTAACCCAGAATTCAGACACGGTGAAGACAAGGAATTTTTCAAAAGAATGATCGAGAAAGGATACTCTTTCATATGGTGCAAAGAAGCGCCCGTCTATGAAACCCAAACATCTAATCGTTTTACAAGAACCTATTTATTGAAAAGAGCTTTGGT
>JAFGLS010000011.1 GCA_016927935.1 Syntrophaceae bacterium | reverse complement strand
CTTCGCTGTCATTGCGCACCTCCAAAAGTCTATTTTTTATAACACTCTTTTCGAGGTGTCCACAATTACTGTACCAGTTCACAGCGACATAGGATAGCTAGTCCTTAATATTCTTAACTCTCTAGATATTGTCTAATTAATTTTCCTTGAAAATTGTTAAGCCTATTAAGGTGCGACTGGTTAATAAAACATAAATTAATGTTTATTTTTTAGTGTTTTCTTTAGTGGGGGTACGCATACTTTTTCATATAATAATAAAATTGGCGTTTTTGGCGTAATATTCAGCCATTTATTATCATTAGCGCTCACTAGATTAAAAACATTTTCTTTGTCATCATAATCTATAAGAGCTTTTGTACTATAAAGTTTCTTATTACAATCAATATCTATCCACCCTCTTATATGGTCTAATTTTTTAAATTTTTTAGCTTTTTCTGAATCACATTTCTTATATAAATCAAATTGACTTTTCCTATAATCATTACTTGGAGTAACATAAGTCCAGACTGATACAATATGAGACGTTCTAACAATATTCGTTTTGTTATAATAAAAAATACCTCCATCATTTCGTTTTGCATAATACTCCCAAACATTAGGATTTGGTTCTTCAGAGAAACAAATTGATAGTAATATAAAAAAAACAATAATTAAAGAAATCCAAAGAATTTTAAACTTCATAGACTAACCTCCCAACCCTTGATGAATGAAACTAAATGATCTTCATTTTTTCAAATATTACATTTTGTCACCTAGTATAAGATCATAAAAAGAAAATAGAGACCCTCAGAAACTAGTCACTTATCTTTGTACTATTTGTGATATAAAACTCAGCTTTCAAAAATACTTTCAATGATCAGTTTTTCTTCCAGGTGTTTGTTGGCTTCATCCAGTTTTTCCGGAGCGGAATAAACAGTCACTGCGGCTGATTTTGGCGTCTGGGAAAAATAATCATATAAAACTTGTTTAAGTTTTCGTGGAGTAGCGGATAAGATATCGTCTCTGAATTTTTGGCGCATTTCATCTTTAATTTCCGCAAAATGACGCATTAAGGCGGTATAACCGCGGCTGGCCGGGTCCGAAGGCTTATCAATCATGCCTATCGTGCTGATAATTGCCTTCTCCATGTCCGATGAAGATATTTCATTTTGACCATAGAATTTTTGCGCGTCTTTGAACACCTGCAATGTTTCCACAATGTGCGGGTCACGATAGGAAAGAAACGAAAACAATCCCATCGACGCATCGAAAGAGGACATGCCTCCATAAGCCCCGCCCTGGACGCGGACATGCTTATACAGGTAATTATTGGATAGTTCTTTGGCCGACAGCATCAGCAGGGGACTGGCCGGATCGGCGTAGGGAGGTGTTTTTAAAACGTAGGCTACATACGACACCTGCGTCGGTATGGAAATGCCCGCCCATACCGGATTTAACGCCGGTTTTTCTTTTATCATGTCCCTCGAAGAATCCGGCAGTTTATCCAGAAATGGCAAAATATGTTCTTTGGCTATTTTCAATCCATGAGCGTCTGCTGTAAGATTAATGGTCAGATTTGTCTTACTGAAGAGGATACTTTTTAATTCTTCAAGTTTTCTGCAAAAATCCTGCTTGGAAGAATTAAAATTATTGGCGGTTTTCTGGACAAATTTTAATTGCGTGCGTCCATGCCATTGTTCATCACGGTACGCCGGAAGCGTGAGCGCGGCGCCGGCCGCCATTTTAGCAAAAAGATGTCCGGAAGGAACAATTGCCGATTGCATATTATTCTTTCTTTCGGAAATCAAATCACGCATTCGCGCTTCATGATTCAAATCACCGGAACATATAATATCGCTAATAATATTTATTGCCTCCGGAATATTACGATAAAGGGCTTTGAATGAAAAAATCATCTTATGCCAGCTTGAATCACCACGCGCGGTAAACCCTGTTGCCAGATTGTAACCAAAGCCGCCCATATTAAGAGCGATACGCTTGGCCATTTCTTCATAGGTTAAACCGGTCGCGCCCATTCCGGTTATAATCTTGCCCATGAGCGGCAGATGGATTTGAAGCTCTTCCGGAATATTTGCCACATCAAACGCCAGATCGATATAGGCAATGCCGTTGGTAAACAAATCATGTTCAAGCGTCGGCACTCCTGAAATGAAAAGATTTTGCGATGGAATAGTTTCTATTGATTTCGGAATATCTTCTTTTCTCAGTTTTGGTATTGTTTCCGCTGCTTCCGGAGAATCCTGCTGCGTTTGGAATTTTTTCAGTTCCTTAGCTTGAATATTTATTTGCGCCAATTTACTTTCCGGAAAAGACGATTTTAACCCCGTCATTTTTTCTCTGTAAGTTTTTTCTTTTTTTGCATTGAAATCGGCATCCGGCTCCATAATCGCCAAAATACGATGATGATTATCCAGTAGCCATTGTTGAGTCATCTTCTGAAAAATTTCAGGATCATCAGCCCAACTGCGGCGAATGTTTTCTATCAAATGCGGAAAATCCAATCCGATCAACGGATCTCCATCATAGAGCCATGTTTGAAAAACGCCGCCCATCAGGGAGATACCGTAAGGAAGAGAGCCGCGTACTATTTCTTTGCCGTGAAACTCGACCTGATGCAAAACTCCTTCTATCAATTCCTTATCGTAGCCTTTGGCTACAATGTCGTTGAGTGTGTCCAAGATCAGCTGTTCAATTTTTTGCGCATCGGAGCGTTGCGAATTTCTTAAACCGACGCAAAACATTAACTGTTTAAGGTCCGCTTCAATGCCGGAAACCGGCGTCAGGTCTTCTCCCAGACCGGAATCAATCAGTGCTTTGCGCAGGGGACTGGCGGCGCTGCCTACAAGAAGAGCGGATATAATTTCCAGAAACAAAGAAGTTTCGTGGTCAGTGTTTTCTGACATCATCCAGGCGATGTTTACCATGGTTTTATATTCGATGGATTCATCTTTGCTTATGGGATAAGTGCTGCGAATGATACGCGGTTCAGTAAAGCGTTTCTGGCTTTTAATAAAAGAATCTATTTCCACGCGTTCAAAGCCGGCCAGCATTTCGGCAAGAAATGCGAGATGTTCGGCAGTATTGATGTCGCCGTAAATAAAAAAACGAGCGTTGGAGGGAGAATAATACTTGCGGTGAAATTCACAAAATTGTTCATACGTAAGCGTGGGAATCACGTCGGGATCGCCTCCGGAATCAAAGCCATACACGCTGTCCGGATAGATATTTTCCTGCAGAATTTTATACATTAAAGAATCCGGGGATGAATATGCTCCTTTCATTTCATTATAAACGATGCCGGAAATCATCAGATCGCTCGACAAATCATCCGGCGTGGAAAATTCTAAATGATGACCTTCCTGAAGAAAAGTTTCCTTAAGCATTCTCGGATGTAATACCAGGTCGGTGTAAACACGGGCGAGATTGAAAAAGTCGGTTTTTATCTGGCTGGCTACAGGATAAACAGTTTTATCAGGATATGTAAAAGCGTTGATAAAGGTCTGCATGGTTGAACGCATCAGTTCTTTGAAAGCATCTTTCAATGGATACTTCTCAGAGCCTGCCAGCACCGAGTGTTCCAGAATATGAGGCAAACCGGTTGAATCATATGGCGGGGTGCGAAAACCAATCGCATATAAATTCTCACGATCAAATGAGTGCAGGTGCAAAATCTTTGCGCCGGTTATTTTGTGTTCAATTTCATAAGCAGTCACACGAATTGCGGGAAGCGTGTTGACTCTTATGACTTTAAAACCATGCCGTTCATCGCCGGCTTGCAATGTCGGAATCGGAAAATCTGATGCTTCTGTCATTCAATTATACTCCTTCATTAAATTATCTGTTCATCCCTATCATGATCTGATTTATTGTGCTGCGCGCTTGATTGGACTAGATTGGTAGGTTGCCGAAACTCAAAAGAGCATTGGCAACTGACCAGATTAACACTGCTGCCGTGAGCAGGATACAGGTGTACGCCAGAATTTTGCACCAGGCGCTTTCCTGCTTACTATCATTATAGCCCATCAAAAAAGCCAGAAGCATACCGGATAATAGTCCGCCGCCGTGCGCCCAGTTATCTATCCCTCTGAAAATCAAGCCAAAGATGACCAGGCCGATAACCCAGCCAATTGCTTGTTTATAAATGGCTTCTCCATAGGAATCACCGCGGCTTTTACCGTAATATAGGATCGCGCCGATTAATCCGCAGATGCTGGCAGAAGCGCCGAGAGTAAATTGTGTGCCAAATAAGACGGAAACCGCAAAGCCGCAGGCTCCGGCAATGATGTATAAATTAATAAAACGGTGAAACCCGAATTCCCGTAAAATGAAAGGGCCGAGCTGATAAAAAGCCATCATGTTGAAAAGGATATGCAGGATGCCGCCGTGTAAAAATGAAGCCGAAATTAACGTCCAGTAGCGATGTTCTCCAATAACGGAATAGGTGCCACTTGCTCCCAGTAAAAAGAGGCTTTGTACGGACGGTGCCAGCAAGCCGAATACGCCTTGGCCAAAAATGCCTTGCGGGTCTAAAAGCAGCGAAAAGATATAAAGGGCAATGTTTATATAGATGATGGTCATTACCGGATTCGACCCCAGAAAAATCTTGCGAATATTTCCAGCGGTATTATGCAGGCCGGGACGCACCAGTCCGCAGTAAGGGCAGGCTGGCTCGTCCAAGCTGATTAATTTACGGCAATTGGGGCAGAGAATGGATTTTCTTCCTGACATTAACGACCTCGTAAAATATCTTTTTTTCAAAATTTAGTTAACAGCATTATCAAGAGTTGTAAAGAAAATACTACCATCCTCAGTTGACTGTCGATTTGTCGATATGTTATCTAATCCAAGGAGTATCATTTTGCAGATGAAAGATCGCGTGATAGTAAAAATTGAATCGGTGGCTTTCGGCGGTGAAGGTGTGGGCCGTATCGATAATTTTGTTGTTTTTGTTCCTTTTTCCGCTCCGGGTGACGAACTGGAAATTGAAATCACTCAAGTGAAAAAGAAATTTCTCAGAGGAAGAATATTAAGAATAATCCAAGAATCTCCATTCCGGGTGAAGCCTTTATGTCGTTATTATGAACAATGCGGAGGTTGCTGCTATCAGCATCTGAACTATGAATATCAGTTGAAAATAAAAAAGAAACAGGTTCAGGACGCTTTTCGTAGAATTGGAAAAATTGCCGAACCTCCTGTCTTGGATACAATAGCTTCGCCCCAAGTGTATCATTACAGGGGTAAAGCCCAGTTTCATGCCAAAGCTGTTTCCAATGGATGGGAAATAGGGTTCTTGGATGTTTCCGGCGGCAAGCTAATAAACATCGAACAATGTGAAATCATGGAAGAAACCATTAATGAAAAAATGCACGCGTTAAGAGAAAGCATCCTCTTAAAAAGCGATGTAGATACGCAGCTAACAATCTGGTCAGACTGTTTGACTGAAAGGAAAAAGGAAAAAGATTCAATTATAAGAATTATTAAGGGAAAGAGTTTTTTAGTGCCCGATGACGGATTTTTTCAGGCCAATCTGTGCCTGACGGACAGACTGGTGGATGAGGTTTGTCGTCTCTCCGCTGCTAATAAAATCAACACACTCGTTGATGCCTATTGCGGAAGCGGGCTTTTCTCGATTTTTCTTTCATCGTTTGCCGAGAATGTCATAGGAATAGAAATAAACGAGAAGTCGGTAAAATATGCGCGAATCAACGCTGAAAATCTTGGCATTAGAAACGCTGATTTTATTCATGGTGATATAGAGAATGTATTCAAGGAAAGATTTCTGCCTCAAGACAATCAAATCGATTTGATTATGCTTGATCCTCCCCGTGTGGGTTGTAAAAAAACAGTATTAAAGGCGATGGTAAATTTAAAGCCGCAAAGGATTATTTACATTTCCTGCAATCCGGCCACACAGGCACGTGATATTAAGTACTTAAATGAATGGGGTTATAATTTAGAGAGCCTGATGCCTTTGGATATGTTTCCGCAGACGGAACATATTGAGGTAATCGGACTTTTGGCTCGAAAATAAGAAATAGCTTTAATTTCGGGGGGGATAAATCTTATCAATCGTAAATATTTATAGATTTTAATTAAAAATGTTGTTATTGAACTATACAATATTTAAAAATAAGGAGAGGGAAAATGGCTTCAAAAAGTAAAAATGTGAGAATGGAACAACTCCGGATATTTGAAAAAAAGCTGGCTATCCGACTTCAGCAATTGGATCAGAAAGGAATCGATAAAGAAAAAGCCTTAAAAGATCCTCTTGTTAAAAGTCTGAAATCAAAAATTAGAGAGACCAATGCAAGAATTGCGGCGATT
>JAFGLS010000076.1 GCA_016927935.1 Syntrophaceae bacterium | reverse complement strand
TGGAAATGATCAGGATTTCCTTTATTCCCGCCAGCATAACCGTAGAGAGAGGGTAATAAATCATGGGTTTGTCGTACACAGGCAACAGCTGTTTACACACAGAAATGGTCGCTGGATACAACCTTGTGCCGGAGCCTCCGGCGAGGATTATTGCTTTCATTTATTTTCCTTTCCACGCATTCTTCAGTTTTATCATTTGTTCCGGGTCTTTTTTTACGTTAGCAATGGCTTCTTTGATAAATGCCAAGAGAATAGACAGAAAAAAACCGGCCATTGTTACTACAATGCATAACATTCCGCGGCTTGGTCCGGATTTTTTATCCGGGACTTCGGCTACCTCCAGTATCTGGAATACCGGTTCTTCGCCGGAGAGTGACAGCTTTGTGGCTTCGTACTGCTGTATTAACAGTTTATATATTGCTTCCTGTACCATGAGGTCACGTTTTAAGTGGGCAAATTCCAACGCAATTTTTGGCAGGTCTCGCTGCGAAGGCAATATGGATTCATACTCGCTAAAGCCTTCTTCCAGTTCAGTCAGAAGCTGAAGAAGATTATTACGCTCTGTCCGAAGGCGCCTTAGCATGGGGTCTTCTATACTGGAAAGTGATGCATAGGTTTTTATTTCCATTTCTTTCATGATGAGCTGGGAGCGGACCTGAGCTACGGTCGTTATCTGTTCTGTTGCGAGGCTCTCGACAGATATGACGCCATATTCTTTTTGAAACGCCTGTATGTCTTCTTCCAGCCGTCTCATTTCTATTGTCACATCCGCGAGCTTTTCTTCCAGCTGTGTTTTACGTGTCTGATTGCGGTTTCCGCCGATGACAGTAAAGCGTTTGTCAAGAAGTTCAACCGCATAATTGACCACCTCTGTCGCAAAAACAGGGTCTATGTCTTCGAAGGAGATGGTAAGAATGCCGGTTTCTTCGTCGAATGAAGAAGAAAGATTTTCTTTTAGTGCTTTCCTTGTGTCCGCTTTTTTGTATTTTTCAATTTTATATCTTTCTACAAGATCAAATTTTTCTATGACGGCATCGAGATAGGAGTTCATTCCTGTAAGATATATGGCAAGGGTTCCGTAGTTTTGGCCACCAGTTGATACGCCGGCTAATGAGGCGAGATCGCCGAGACCGGAGGATGACAAAGCAGACCCCAGACCGCCGGAGTTATCGTTTTGTATAAGCATGGTTGCCTTTGGGGTGTAGACATTGGGAAGATACGACACCTCCGGCGCTAAAAGGAGAGAGACCACCGCAAACAATAATATGCCAACCGCAGAAAAGACCGTAAGCCAGATGATAAGCCTCTTCCGGCGGAGCATGACCGCCAGAAGGTCCAGCAGGTCTATTTCATCTTCGTCGTATGTGTCGCGTTCTTTTACTGGTTGGTTTTCCATTTTTAAGGCTTCCCGGTTTGTTTGGTAAGATTATGCCACATAGGGCAGGGGCGGTACAGGGTGTATATCTGCACAGGGTTGGCAGCTGTACATACAAAAACAATATACCAGATTTATAGTTCATCCAGAATTTTCAGCTTTTTAACCGTGTTGATTACATACTTCTCTTTTGCACTATAGGCAGAAAAAAGGATACCTGGTTTTCACAATCATTCTTGTATTGCAGAAAAATCTTTGATCATCTTTTTGCTTAATTTATCAAGTTCTTTAATTCCTTTGGTTTCTCTGGTAAATTGCTAAAGAAATCCATTACCTGCATGTTAGATATAAACAGTCCTGCAATGGTTAAAAGAATTACTTTGAAGTTCAGTAAAATTGTCTTGTTCTTAAAATACCATTTTTCCAACTCTCCTTTATAAGGAGTAATTATTTTATCATGAGTAAATTCGAAATCATATTTTGATTGGGCTAATATTTTTTCTTCATTCCGGAAAATCAATGATCCAACACCTGTTAGTCCAGGTGTAAGTCTAGAAATATAATCTTGCTGATCTTTTGTGTATAGAGCATAGTGTTCTGGTGCTTGCGGCCTTGGACCTACAAAACTCATACTTCCCAAAAGAATATTTACAAGCTGGGGCAACTCATTTAGTTTAGTTTTTCGTAAAATCCCCCCCAAAGGAAGAACTCTCGGATCATGGTCTCGAGTTAGTAATCCTCCGGGTAAATTTGGGCTTTCTTTCAACATCGTTGCAAATTTGAAGACATTGAATATCTTTCCGCCACGTCCAACCCGCTTTTGTAAGAATATAATATAATGCTCACCAGTACACAGCAAAAGTATAGAAATTACTAGAAAAATTGGAAATAAAAATAATAATGCCAGTAATGAAAAAATAATATCAAATAAACGAATCATTTACATTCTCCCATCCAAAAATTTACCTTTTTCTATATGATCAAAATTAGGGATCGTTTTATTAAATAGCTGAATCAACTCATACCTGCTCCAGCCCCGTGTTTTCATCTGTTGTATTTCCTCTATAAAGGAATTGAGGACTTTGGAATCACCATATTCTATTTCACTAATAACACCAAGCGCAATATATTTAGTGAAATTTACATTTTCTGAAGTCGTAAAAAACTCTTCGAAAGGTTTTTCTCCCGTGGTATCGCTGTCAAAGAAATAACATGGCCACTTGTTTTTCTTATATAATTCTTTGACCTTTGAACGGGCTTCATCTTCAGATGAACATAGATACGGTTCAAGGCCGCGTGCTGATAAATACTTTTCTGCAATTTCTGAAAATGATACTAAATGAAGTTCGCCATCGAGTTTCGGAAAGAATATTTCCATGTGCTTACCCAAAAGTGCAGACATAAGACATAGCTGCCCGGATTCCTGAGGGGTTACAAAGTACCGACGAACATCCCTTGGTGCTGAAATCGGCTGCATTTTCTCTATGCGTCTGTTAAAACCATATAGAAGGCTGCCATCAGAAAACGCAACGTTTGCAAAACGTGCAGTCGAGATTGGTATCATCGAATTGTTTCGCAGGATGCACATCTCCATTATTCGTTTTGACGCACCCATCATATTTACCGGATTTGCAGCTTTATCCGTTGAAACGCAGAAATATTTCTTTGCGTTCTTCTCTGCCGCCATTTCTACTGTTTTAATGGTATTCAGTATATTTACATCTACCATTCTCATTAAGGTATAGGGGTCTTTTTCACTTCGTACATGCTTTAATGCTGATAAATTCAAAACATAATCGTATGGCCCTTCTGCATTGAAAAAAACATCAAATTCTATTGAACCCACATCGATAGCAAATGTTCTAAAATCACCATCTATATATCCAAACGAACTGCGTATGTCACGAACAAGTTCTACGAGATTATTTTCGCTTATATCTACAACATGAATCTTCTTAGGATTTCTAGAAAAGATCTCTTTTACTACAGCCTGCCCGATAGAACCGGCGCCCCCGACTACCAGAAAAGAAGACTTTTCTATCTTTTCCATTAATATGATGTTATGTATATTTATATCTTCTTGAAAAAGTTCTTTTTTTCGTCCTATTAAATTTAACACATTCATAAATTCTCCGCGAGATAAGCGCTACTTGGTATATTTATAATTCGCTGTTCTAAATCCCTGGAAACAGTTAAGGGCATTGCAGGATAATTTTGATACATCTCCAGTGTATTTAAAAGTTTCCACACAGGCCGGGTCATTATACCTGCATTATTAGTTTCTTCAAGAATATTGTCTCTGAACCCGGCATTCTCTTTATCCAAAAGCAGTACATTAAGCCAATAATTACTCTTTGCATACTCGGGCTCAGAAAAAAAACTGACACCATCAATTTTACTGAACTTTCTTTTATAATAATCAGCAAGCTTTCTTTTATTCAAAACAAATTGTGGCAGCTGTTCAAGCTGGGCACAGCCGAGAGCAGCATTTATTGCTGGCATTCTGAAATTATAGCCTACCATGTCGTGTCGGTATTCCCACTGATGTGGGATTTTTGCTGTTGTTGTAATATGTTTCGCGATTCTCGCTAATTCATCATCATCAGTAAGAATGGCCCCTCCGCCGCCTGTTGTTATGATTTTATTACCATTGAAGCTGAGAGCAGATACTTTTCCGAACGTACCTGTATGTTTATTCTTGTAAAAGGAACCTAATGACTCGGCCGCATCTTCAACTACAGTTAACCTAAATTTAGAAGCAACTTCACAGAGTGCATCCATATCTACAGGATGACCGAATGTATGCATGGGCACTATTGCTTTTATATATCTTCTTGTAAATTTGTTTCTTGCCAGACCATTGTGGAATTCAATAAAGTCGGATAAATATATATCCAAGTCATTTGGATCAATCCCTAATGATTCATATCCAACATCTAAAAAATGAGGAATCGCATTTAAGTATCTCACAGCATTGGCAGTTGCAATAAAGCTTAAAGCAGGTATCAAGACTTCGTCATTCTCTTCAACTCCGGCCAGTTGTAAAGACACTTGTAATGCGGCTGTACCATTAACAGCAACCACTGCATACTTTGAGCCAGTATAGTCAACAAGCATTTTTTCGAATTTTATTACATATTCTCCTACTGAAGAAACAAAATTTGAGCGAACACAATCGATCAGGTATTTTTCTTCATTGCCGGAGAAAACTGGATTGTGGAGCGGCAAATTAGATTCATTATTAACAGAAAGTATTTTCATAATGTCATCAACTAAATTTTTATTATACATACGTAAATAATTCCTTAATTAAAATCATGAGAATTTTTTATAAAGCTATTGGTTTCATTTTGTAATCTTCAGAAATTTTTAATCGGCATGAGTGCCGCATTTATAGACATGCTATTTTTGATAATTATAATTCATTATTATATCGTAAATAGGGTTTACTGAAAAACTATTTTACTGCCTTTTCCCGTATCAATATGCCCAATTTCGGATGCCTGTTCCCATTTTCAGCCATCCGATAATGAACGCAAAAAGATCCTTCAGGA
>JAFGLS010000075.1 GCA_016927935.1 Syntrophaceae bacterium | reverse complement strand
GTCAATATTCAATTTTACCCCGTTCAATTGATGTTAATCACAGCTTGACGGGTTAAATTGACGAAGTCACAGCATCGCGCATTTAACTTGTCGAAGCGCATTTAACCGGGGCGTCAATCGACAATTCAAATATCCCCATCCCATGCATAAAATATCGGATCAAAAAAGGACAACTACCCCTAAAAGAGGCAGTTGCACTCGGTGGAATTTTATTGAACCTGGGAGCTATGTACTTTGAGTTTTTTTTACGCTTTGCTCTATGCCCTTTGCCCAATACGTTTTACATCTTGCGGCCCCCTCACCTCCCAAACCTCATAAAAAAACCAATTACTTCTTCTTGCCCCGTTAACTGCTTTTGTTTTAATATTTAACTGGGGCCTGTCTTGATCCACATACGACAACTAAGAGTAAAAAAAAGACCTGCCACTCTTCCACTGAACCAAATTTAACGTGAAAATGATCCGAAAAGGTCCTGCGGCATTCCGATCCGTCTTTAATACACCACTCCGCCGGGCAGCGACTGAGTCGGTAATGACGGGGTTCGGTGGGCAGGCTGTGCTGATTATTAGTGGAATCCTCGCTGCCCGGATATTGGGCGTGGAGGGTCGTGGTTATCTTGCATTGCTCATTATTTTTCCCGTCGTTCTCTGTCAATTAGGGGGACTTGGCCTGCCGCAAGCCGTTACATATTATACGGCGACAAATCGTGAGAATGCTGATGCTATTTATCGGCTGGTAAAGTTTCCTTTCCTTATTCAGGTAACTGTCCTAGTCTGCCTGCACGTTTTTATAGTTGGGATTTATGTCCAGCAGAAGCCCGAATATGTCGCTTTGGCGGGCTATCTTACCCTCGCTACTATTCCTGGCATATTGGCCCAACAATATAGCCTTGCATTACTACAAGGATTGAGCTGTTTTCGTATTTTCAACATTATGCGGCTGATGCCTGCAGCATTATATGCGGGAGTTATTGCCATTATGTTCGTCGCGCAAGCTCGATCTTTGACTGCAATCACACTTGGGTGGGCAGGTGTCAATGCTATTGTAGGTTTCGTAGCGTGTTATCTGGCAGTAAGGAATGTAAAAACAGTTCAAAAGACTGTTCCTCAACCCCATTCGGTTCCCACATTGAGATCTATGCTCTCTTTTGGGATCAAGGGGTTACCTGGTACTGTTTCGCCGCTGGAGAGTTTTCGTATAGATCAATTGGTGGCAGGCCTTTTGTTATCACCATCAGCACTGGGCTTGTATGTTGTTGGTAAGGCATTCACAAACCTGCCGTATTTTGTAGCGCAAAGTGCGGGTATGATAGCTTATCCGGCCGTGAGTGCCCTCCAGGGAACAGATGGGTCCGTTCGTACGGTGTGGCGGTTTTTTTGGGGTGTCAACGCATTGAACCTCATTATTATTGTGCCTCTTATCATATTAATGCCAGTGTTGGTCCCCTTTTTTTTTGGAACTGAATTCTCTGCGTCGGTCCCGGTTGCTCGTATGCTGCTCTTGGGGGCTTTCCTTTTAGCTGCACGTCGGATCCTTGTCGAAGGGATGCGAGGGCTGGGTCATCCAGGAGTTTCAACCTGGGCGGAGCTTTCAATGTACCCCTGGCTCATATTGGCCGTGCCATTTCTAGTTTATCAATACGGTCTGGGAGGATTGGTAGTGACAGTCGTTTTTGGGCATGCGTTGGCATTGGCCGTCGCGGCCATGCTAGTGTGGAAGGTTTGGCATAAGCGGATTCATTCCATATCCCTGCAATCCGTGAATATGAAGGCCTCTCAATAAAAAATGTGACTGTAACTAATCATATCACCCACTAAAAGTATGTATTATTTGCCTCTTTCGTTACTTGCGTTCAGTGCTTTAGGTTTCCTATTTAGACCTGGTTTCTTTCTCGGAGTTGTTTTTCAAGCTTACCAATACGAATCGGTATATTCAATAAAGTTTGCTGGTAGCGTTAGTTTAGTCCTCTTTGTCCTATTTACTGTTGTCATTGCTATCTTTTCTCGCGTAAAAATAGTTTGGTTGCTTCCGGAAAAACTACTCGCCTTATTCACTATTACCTACTGTATTGCTGCGTTCTATTCGCCTGATCCCGGTAAGGGGCTTGAGCTTGGTGCGCGGTTCATTAGCGTTTGCCTTAGCTATTACATAATTGGGCGCCTGTTAACCCTGCATCGTCGATATAAAGAATGGTGGATTTTCGACTTCGGGATTGCGGTTACCTTTCTTTCTCTCACGTTCGGCTATCTTGGTTATCATGATGTCCAATCGGATAACCAACTCTATATTGGTACTGGCACGAGTGTGGGTTTCAGCCAAGTCCTTGATGTTTCATTGGGATTTTGGATTTTTTTTCTTTTAGTGCCTTTGGGAAAAAAATCTTGGTTGAAAAAGAGCGCTATTGCGGTGATAGCCGCTGTGTTGCTGTTTATCGTTGTAGCTAACTCACGACGTGGAACTGTTATTAGTCTTGCTTTATCTGTTTGCTGCATACTAGCACTACAGCCTATATTTAAACATGATATGCGTAACTACATACGATCATTCGGTATTCTTTTCTCTACAGTTTGTGTAGTTTTTATTCTTCTGCATATTGGCTTGTCCGCTTCTGGAGATGATCTTATATCTCGAGGAGTTTCACGTTTGACCATGAATATTAGTGGAGAGGAACTAACGCTTGACCAGTCAGGGGCAGAGAGGTGGCTTAAATTATCAGAAGGCTGGGAGTTATTCCTGAATGCCCCATTTTTTGGGCATGGTCTTGGTTCATACGATTTTTTCACTGGAGAGGGTTATCCCCATAATGTGATTGTGGAGCTCTTGTCCGAAGCAGGCTTTCCTATTGCTATACTTTTCATAATACTAATTGTTATGTATGCCAAAATGGGGATAATATTACTCATAAGAACGGATTTCTCACCTATTGTGACGATCATCGTGGGTCTATTCATAATGAGTTTTGTCCACCAACAATTCAGTTTCATGTTGTGGATGGCCAAACCAAATTTCCTGTTTATGGGGACAATTGCGAGTTTATTTCAGGATCCCCGTCTGTGGATGCCTAGGACTCATTGATCGGGAAACATAATTTGGAGGTAGACTGGTTATGAAGGTGCTTGTATGGCAATGATAACAGGGATTGCGTGCTCCCAAGTTATTCATGGCACAACTTTAGAGGCATCTAAAAAGCTCGAACAAATTTATCTTTTCTAATGAGACCACGAGAATTCAGGGCCATCAGGTATTGTGCTTGAGACGTTGTTGAATGGATGCTTAGTAGTCCAATTTCTCGTCTAGCCCGATGGCTACTCCTGAGAATAGGACAAAGGTGTTAAGGGGATGTCGCCTAAAAAACCGCGTGTAGTATACTGGAACAATATGCCTGCTCCATATATAGTGGACCGATTCAACGCGCTGGTGGATAGGGGTAATTTTTATTTCGAGGCATGGTTCAACGAGCGGCGCCAAGCTGATCGGAGTTGGAACGTAGATGAATCTGCCTGGCGCTTTCAATATCGCTACTTGCCGGCGGTACGGATTGGCCGACATCGTATCCTTTTTCCTCTAACAATATTCAGAAGGAACAGGCCAGATGTTTTGGTAGGTCACTATTCCAAGCCAGCTTTTTTCATGGGTTGGATAATCGCACATTTGCGTGGGATAAAAACTATATTCCGGACCGTTATGACCTTTGATAGATGGGTTCATAGAAGCCGTTGGAAGGAGATATTGAAACGATATGCCTTCGCGAAAGTCGACGGCGTCGAAACACCCGGGCCAGACGCCCGTGACTTTGCCTTGAGATACGGTGCTGATCCCCGCGGAATTTTTTATGCTACACATGCGATCGACGTTACGCATTTCCAAAAAAGCTGTGAACTTGCTCGGTCCGGGCGGGAGCTAATCCATAAAGAATTTGGCCTCACTGGTGTCACGTTCATCTATGTGGGGCGATTGTGGTGGGGAAAAGGCGTTTATTTTCTTTTGGATGCGTTTTGCCAGTTGCAGCGGAGATTGGAGGAAGAAATTAGCCTTTTGCTTGTAGGCGATGGGGAGGATGAGCGGTCTCTTAAGGAAAGAAGCGAGAAGGAAAATATCCGAAATGTCATATTTGCAGGCTTTCACCAGAAACTTGAGCTGCCCCGATACTATGCTGCGGCGGATGTGTTTGTGTTTCCAACGCTGGGAGACCCATACGGGCTGGTGGTGGATGAGGCCATGGCCTGCTCACTACCTGTTATCAGCACCAGCGCTGCAGGTGAAATCCGCGATCGCATCGAAGATGGAGTAAATGGTTATATTGTGCCGCCTGAGGACAGTAAAGCTTTTTCTGAGCGAATGGAAATTTTGGCCCGTGACGCGGAGCTTCGCAAGAAAATGGGCGCTACTTCAGCCAAAAAGATAGCTGGCCATACCCCCGAACGGTGGGCTGAGGATTTTGAAAAGGCCGTCTTTACAATTTTGGGGAAAGGGAAAGATGTTTTGTGATGGGCCAGCCTTGATAGCGTGCGGTCGCTGTCTTTTAAGTGAAAACATCCTGACGCGCTCTGTTATGTCGGCCTGGTTTGCCTATGCCGAACAGTCGTAGGTTTTTTCTCATAGGTCCGTTTCCGCCGCCCGTGCATGGAATGTCTATGGTCAATGTTGTAATCAGACAGCAAATTGGGCGCCATGGTGTTGAGCCCATCGTTCTTAATACTTCGCCAAAGAAACTGGACCGGGCATGGTATGCTCGCATATTACGTGCACCAAAAGTGCTCTTAGGCCTAAGCAAGTTTTTCCTATCCGGCTTCAGCAAAAGGCCCTCAACCGTATACATGAGCATCTCTGGTGGTTACGGGCAGGTGTATGAAATTCTTTTTTTAATATTAGCCAGAATTCTAAGGTCTCGCATATTTCTCCACCACCATAACTATACATATCTGGACAAGAGGAGCGAAATAACGAGAACTTTAATGCATATTGCCGGGCAAGAGGCTATTCATATTGTTTTATGCAGTGACATGGCTGAACGGGTGCGGCATTGGTACGGACGCTCCAAAAAGGTATTCGTTCTCTCAAATGCGGCGCTTAGTGATTCCGATATACTGCCCACTCAACCCAAGCGCAGTTCAATGAAAAAAGTGGGTTTCCTCGGAAATATCTCTGATGCCAAGGGGATATTTGAATTTCTCGAGGTCATGAAGTACATTGCCAAGGATCATCCGAACCTGGGCGTTAGCGGCTTCATTGCAGGCCCATTCGAAGACCATTCGGTGGATCTCGGGGTCATGACATTACTCTCAGAACTACCTCATGTCTTCTACGTAGGCTCCAAATACGGCGAAGAAAAAGTAGGATTTCTTCGGGAGATTGACGCACTATTATTTCCATCGAAATATGAAGCAGAGCCCTTCACCATCCATGAGGCAATGGCCTATGGGCTGCCTGTTATTGCATCGGAGCGAGGATGTATTGGAGAAATCATTAGCTCGCAGAGTGGTCTTGTGATCAAGCAGCAAGAGGACTTTGTAAAGAATGCGGCCGAGCAGTTGCTTGCCTGGGCATCGAATAGGGCAGAATATGTTTGCGCATCAAAAAATGCGTACAATCAATTCATTCGCCTCAGCGGTGAACATAAGAAAAAACTAGGATTACTTCTACACGAAATGACCCAAGCTCTATAATGGCCGCTAGTGCCCGAGACCGGCCTCAATTTTTCCCTTTTTGCTTTCGCTGTTCATCATCATTCCCTCTATACCCCTTCGCCCTCATGCTACATTAATTTATAACAGGGCGAGTGTGCAAGCATTATAGACCAAGAGTGCCGAAGGATCGATTGGAACCAGGCAAATATCCGAAGGAATTGTGACAACTTTCGTCAGAAACTTATCGCAGTAAAAGTTTTTTGTTCTAATCTTTGAAAATTTAAAGGTCTCGCTTGTTGCCGGCTGCGGTTGAGTCTCGTCTTGGTGATTGCTGGGTACGGCTGTAAACCCGGATGCGACTCAGCAGATGACCGTTGTTCGGCTTATATCCAATGATGCAAACGAAGAAGGGCCTAATGTTAAGTGATCATTTGAGAGACAATTACGACGGTTATTATGAGGAAGGAGATTCCGAATGGCGTTGGCTGGGGGCCATTGACAAAGCCAATAATATTATCTCCCTTTGTAAAAGTTACCCCCATGATTCTATCCTTGAAATTGGAGCAGGTGAAGGCTCTATATTGAAAAGGCTGTCAGAACTAGAGTTTGGTAGCGAATATTATGCTCTGGAGATCTCGCCTACAGGAGTCGGAACAATCAAGAAAAAAGGGATTCCCCGACTAATTGAAGCTGCCTTTTTTGATGGTTATAACATTCCATATGGCGATATTAAGTTTGATCTTGCCGTATTAAGTCATGTTATTGAGCATGTAGAGTATCCAAGGAAATTACTCTATGAGGCTAGGCGTGTAGCAAGGTATGTTTTTGTTGAAGTTCCATTGGAAAACACAATTAGACTCCCAAAAGATTTTTCCTTCGATCAAGTGGGACATATTAATTCCTATTCTCCAAAGACAATTAGAAGGTTAGCTCAAACTTGCAATATGAAGGTTTTAAATCAACAACTCACGAATCCTTCAAAAGCAGGGTACGTTTATCAAAAAGGGAAGAAAGGCCTAATAAATTACTTTATAAAAGAAAATCTTTTGAGAGTTATGCCTAGTGTAGCAGTTAACATCTTTACCTACCATTCGGCATTGATTTGCAAAGGAAATAGAGATAGCAATAGTATCTCGTTGTAATGTATAAATGCCGAACGAACTTAGATTTGGGGTGAGTTTGAAGGAAATTCGCCGAGTTATTAAAATTGGCGGAAGGGCGTTATTTCAGGAGCCACTATCGGCGAATCCGATATTGAGGATGTTTAGAATACTCACTCCTTATGCGCGTACTAAAGATGAAAAGCCTTTAACCCCCCAAGACCTCGACATGATTGAGGGTGACTGGCAAGCCTATAATACGTATTACGGATTGATCTCCGCTCCTGTGGCTGTCACTTCAGTTTTTCTAAGACCCTTTGATAATAATTTTCTGTTACGATTGGCGGATTGGGTTGAAGGTAGGGTTAATCGGATACTGTGGGTGCGCCCTTTCAATCAGTACGTGTTACTCAACTTGGTCAGGGAGTAAATCGCAGTAACGAAAATTGGCTCAGAGGGTGAAGGGTTTTTTTCGGGCCGAAGAATGAGGATACTGATCAATGACCACGCCGGACACCCGTTTCAGGTCCAGTTAAGCCGTTCTCTGGCACGGCGTGGGCATATTGTATCGCATACATATTGTGCCTCGCTTCAAACTCCCAGAGGGATGCTCGAAGTTCAGGATACGGATCCTGATATGCTTGATATTAAAGGGATTCGCCTTGACAAAGAATTTTCTAGGTATTCTTTATTTACCCGCTTTTGCCAGGAAAGGGAGCTTGGGCGGCGGCTGGTTGAGCAGATTGAGCGTTTTAGTCCAGACGTTGTAATTTCGGCTAATACACCTCTTGGAGCACAGGCTGCCATTTTGCGTAAATGCCGTGCGAAAAAGATCAAGTTCGTTTTTTGGGTCCAGGACCTACTGGGTGTAGGGATTAATAAGAATCTTAAGAAAAAGCTTCCCGTGGCAGGGTCGGCCATTGGCCGTTATTATATGAGGCTTGAAACATCTCTTTTGCGTAGAAGTGATGAAGTGGTTGTGATCAGTGAGGATTTTATACCCATATTAATACAGGGGGGGGTGCACAGAGACAAGATTCACGTGATACATAATTGGGCACCATTAGAAGATATCCCGGTTTTGCCCAGGTCCAACTGGTGGGCCAAGAAATATGGACTTGAGAATATGCTGTGTCTCCTCTATTCTGGTACTTTGGGCATGAAACACGACCCTGATCTTTTGCTACAGCTTGCGGTTCGGTTAAGGGAAAGAGAAAATGTCCGCATTGTTGTCGTATCTGAAGGCTTGGGAGCGGTATTTCTTAATAGAAAAAAAAAAGAGCTCAACCTGGAGAACCTCATTACAATTGGTTTCCAGCCCTTTGAAATCCTTCCAAGCGTGTTAGCCTCTGCAGATATTTTGTTGGCTATTCTGGAACCTGATGCGGGAGTATTTGCAGTCCCCTCGAAGGTTTTGACGTACATGTGCGCAAAAAGACCGTTGCTTTTGGCAGTACCTTCTATAAACCTGGCAGCTAGGATTGTTGGTGACAACTGCGCTGGGATAGTTGTCCCTCCATCAAGTGAGACGGCATTTATCAATGCAGCTGTAAAACTGATAAATGATGATAAACTGCGCGCTTCCTTAGCATCAAATGGATTGAAGTATGCCCAAGAGACTTTCAATATAGAAAAGATAACAAACAAGTTTGAGGAGATTGTTCAGAGGTAAAAATTTGGTAAGGGCGATATTGTAAGGTATGGTCGCTCACAACAGATAGGCACGAAGCAATGATACAAGATGCGGTTGTGCTCTACAACACAGGAAAAAAGGCTCAATAATGAGAAAAGCATTAGTCTGTGGGGCTGGCGGCTTTATTGGCAGCCATTTGGTCAAGAGATTGAAGAGTGAGGGGTTTTGGGTCCGTGGAGTAGATCTAAAATCCCCCGAGTTCGCTGAAACCCAGGCGGATGACTTTGTGATATTAGACTTACGTGATCCGCAGGTGTGCCAAAATGTGGTGGACCGGCATTTCGAAGAAGTGTACCAGTTTGCAGCAGACATGGGGGGAGCTGGATATGTGTTTGTGGGGGATAATGATGCGGACATCATCCATAACTCGGCATTGATAAACCTAAACATGTTGAAAACTTGCCAGAAGAAAAAAGTGAGAAGAATCTTCTATTCCTCTTCCGCATGTGTATATCCTGAATACAATCAGAAGGACCCCGATAATCCGAAGACCGGCGAGGATTCTGTATATCCGGCTCAGCCTGACAGCTATTATGGATGGGAAAAGCTTTTCAGCGAACACTTGTATTTGGCTTTCCAACGGAACTATGGTTTGGAAGTACGAATCGCACGATATCACAATATATTCGGGCCTGAGGGCGCGTGGAACGACGGCAGAGAGAAGGCTCCGGCTGCGATCTGCCGGAAGGTGGCCGGAGTAATTGATGGCGGGGAGATCGAGATCTGGGGCGACGGTAAACAGACCCGATCATTTCTTTACATAGACGAATGCCTTGAAGGATCCTTGCGGTTGATGCGCTCTAACTGGACAGGCCCGGTTAATATTGGTTCGGACGAGATGGTGAGTATTAACCAGCTTGTTGATATGATCAATGGGATCGCGGGGAAAAAGCTTGCCATCAGGCATGTTAATGGCCCTTTAGGAGTAAGGGGTAGGAATTCCGATAACAATTTGATTTACGAAAAACTTGGCTGGAAACCAACGCAACCTCTTATTGCCGGGTTGCGTAAGACATATACATGGATCCAAGAACAGGTAATAAAAGCGGCCGCCAAAATGACCTCAGCCGGGGGGCGGTGAGGATAGGAACCGTGAACATTCTTAGAAGACATGCTTTATTATTTAACTTTTTCCAGCGGGTATTAGACGTTGTCGTTCTTTTGCTGATAACCTGGATCGTAGGGAAGTATGGACCTCCTGAGTTGATGGGTGTGTTTGCGATTTGTGGGAGTTTGCTTGTTATTGTTATCTTCTCCTTGTTCAAGATCTATAAATCGTGGCGTAGTATTTCCGTGTTAACTCAGATCAAGACCCTGTTTTTTGCCTGGATTTGTGTCTTACTGGTCCTTGGGATCCCCATTCTCATTTTAAGCCGGAAAGCACCTCATGTTTTTTTCAGTCTCGAGGAATTTGTTCTTTGGGCGCTGTTCGTATTCCTGGGGTTAACAGCTATTAGGGTTGGTGTTAAGCTGTTGCTGGTTTTTTCCAGAAAAAGGGGCTACAACCAGCGGAGCGCGATTATTGTAGGGGCTGGTGGGGCAGGGAAGAAGCTGGCGAAACATCTAATTGGTAACAGATGGATGGGCATCAATGTCAGCGGGTTTTTTGATGATCGTCTTTCAAAAGGTGAGAAGATTAAGGCTTCTCCAGAGGTCTTGGGCACGGTTCTTGGTTCGGTTGAAGATTGTACGCCGTTTTGCCTGACCAGAGACATTGATATGGTTTTTGTTGCCCTTCCAATGAATGCTGAAAAGAAGGCTAACAGGATAATCTGGGATTTGGGCACAAAGGGCGTGGCTGTCTTTTTAGCATCGGATCTTTTTAGTCTTGGTATCCAAAAGGGAAGGATCCATAAGATGGGCGAATTGAATATCATGGATTTTAATCTTTTTCCGGGATGGAAGAGGGCCTTTGACATTATTTTTTCTCTTATGATCATCATTTCTACCTTGCCCATCTGGTTGATGATCATGATTTTAATCAAGATGGAGGATAACGGCCCTGTTTTTTATAAACATTCCCGGGTAATGGAAAGCGGAAAAAAGTTTAATTGCCTGAAGTTCAGGACCATGCATGTAAATGCCCACCAGCGACTCAAAGGGCTATTTGAAAAAAATCCAGCGCTTCGAGACGAGTGGGAGCGGACCTATAAACTCAAAAATGATCCCAGGGTAACCAGGGTAGGGAAGTTCCTGAGAAAGGCGAGCCTCGATGAACTCCCCCAGTTTTTGAATGTGCTTGCAGGTCACATGAGTGTGGTGGGCGCCAGGCCGGTTGTTCCTGAGGAGCTTTACAAATATTACAAAGAGTCCGCCCTTACCTATTGTGCCACGAAACCAGGAATTACTGGCCTGTGGCAAACCGGCAAGAGAAGCGATACAGTTAATTATCATGAGCGTGTTGCACTTGACCGCTGGTATGTTTCGAATTGTTCTTCGCGGCTTGATATAAAGATTATTTTCAAAACAATCCGGAGTATGGTGAAGGCAAAAGGGGCTTATTGATTTTTTGTTTTTTCTCTGCGGCTAATCCATTATTCTATTACGAGGGCAAGAAAACGTGGATTATTGGGGTAGGCTCAAGCCACTATGGGCAATAAATGAGTCAAAAATCTTCGTATTTCTTCATGTGCTTCGTAGTGAATTTCAGGTCATTAGTAAAGGAAAGAAGAAGGGAGCCACGCAATTGGTAGTTTGTTTAGGACTCCGTTTTGGATTGAAAATAATCTCTGGCCATTAAAATTTTTACACCCATAGTGGTTTTGCCAAAATATCTTCCAAAATGTACAATGTCACCTGTGAGAAAATAATCAGCCTTAGCAGAAATAGCAGACATAAGAACCGGTCTGTCTTTTTTCGGCAAATCTATAGGGCAAGATAAACTTGGATCTGCCTCAAGGACGATCTGAACATTAGACAGATATATATCAAGTTTATCCAGTTGCTCTTCAGTGGTGAGATTGCGTTTTGCCTCTTCAATAACATAATTAGATGCAAGCAGGACACAGAGGCCTTTCTTGGATAGGTCCCATAAATGGCCCAGACTGGAGCTTCCGTAGGCAACCGAGAACAGAATGTTTGCATCGAGGAAGATCTTTTCCGTGCTCATGAATATTCCAGTTTTTTGTGGGGGATCGTTTCCGGATCAAGCCCCATTCTTCGAACTTCTTTGACAGCCGAGGCATAATCATCTGAAGTAATTGTGTTGTTCAACAGAAACTCAGCCTTCCGCTCTGGAGTATATATCTCTACAGGGAGTGTCACCACTGGACGTAAAAGAACGCCATCTGGCCGGGATTCTGCAATAACCAGTGAGCCTTCTTCAAATCTATAGCTACGGCGGATATTTGCGGGGATAACCACTGTTCCTCGTTTCCCAATTTTGATAGTCTCATTATTCATCAATTATCACCTCCGAATGTCAGAATATCTGATATACTGATATTTGTCAAGAACGAAAGAATGAGTCATATTTAAGGAGGTATATGCAAAAGAGCCTGCCCATGGGGAGCATCCAGATAAATAACATTAAAAACATCATGATGCCAGTAAGTTATATTATTTTAGACATAATATTTATCAGTTCTTCAAGACGATCGACTCTATTTGATCAACAAACTCGAAATGCTTATCCCTTGTCAGAAGCGTACCTCCAACTTCCATGCAACACGCCGCGATCCACACATCATTGATGGGTATTTTAG
>JAFGLS010000010.1 GCA_016927935.1 Syntrophaceae bacterium | reverse complement strand
CATGTAGGCTCGCGCGTGGTTGTAATTGATATGGGGGTTGGTGTTGATTTGGAAAAACATCCAGCGCTCACTATAAAAAAAATCAGCTATGGCACAAAGAATATGGCGCAAGGCCCGGCAATGACAAAAGAAGAAGCTATTGCTTCGATAGAGGCAGGAATAGAAGTCTTTGAGGCTGAATACGATAAAGGCATAGATATTATCGGAATAGGCGACATGGGGATCGGAAACACCACGCCTTCATCTGCTATAGCATCGGTTCTTACCGGGAGATCCGTTGAGGATATTGCCGGAAGAGGTACGGGAGTTGATGATGCTGGGCTAGCCAGAAAGATTGCAGTTATCAAAAAAGCGATCCAGATAAATGCGCCTTTAGCTAACGACGGACTGGATGTATTGGCAAAGGTCGGTGGTTTTGAGATCGGAGGTTTAACAGGTGTGATTCTAGCTGCCGCAGCTCGGAGAGTGCCTGTTGTGATAGACGGATTTATCTCTACCGCCGCGGCACTTATCGCTTGTACGCTTAAACCTGATGTGAAGGAGTATATGATTGCAGCGCACTGTTCGCAGGAGAAAGGGCACAGATTGATGCTTGCGCATATGGGCTTAAGACCTTTGTTGGATTTGGATATGCGTCTTGGCGAAGGGACCGGAGCGGCACTAGGGATGGGTATTATTGAGGGGAGCATCAAAATCTTAATCGAGATGGCTACATTCCAGAGTGCGGGTGTCTCCGGACGCAGCGAAGAACAAAATTTTAAGTCATGAAACGCCTATTGATTGCATTTCAATTCCTGACCGCTTTACCGCTTAAGATCCGCTCAGAGATTAAAGAGGAGGACTATGCTAGATCGCTTGTATATTTTCCAATAGTCGGTATGGCTATAGGAACTACGTTGTCAGCTATATCGTTATGTTGTGGGTTTCTGCCTGTGTTGGTTCTCGGAGCCATTGTGTTGATATTCTCCGCGTTCCTTACAGGAGCGTTGCATCTCGATGGCTTCGCTGATACCTGTGACGGTTTTTATGGCTTGAGGCCAAGAGAAGAAACCTTGAGAATAATGCGGGATAGTAGAATTGGAGTTATGGGTGTTGTCGGTGTAATAATGCTTTTACTTTTGAAATTCTCCTTGATTGTCGGTATTCCGAGCGACATTCTTTGGCAGTCGTTGATCGCGATGTGTTGCCTTGCACGTTGGACGCAGGCAACAGGATGCCTTTTACCGTATGCCCGCAATGAAGGCAAGGCAGAATTATTTATTAAATACGCTCGTAAGAAAGATATCATTATAGGAGGTGTTTTTACAATAATTCTTTTCTCTGCGTTATTTGGTTTAAAAGGCATAATGATTTTCTTCGTTTCCCTTATCCCGGCATTACTATTTATTTGTTACGCAAAAGCTAGGATAGGCGGAATGACCGGTGATACCATCGGAGCAGTAAGCGAGATTACAGAAGTAAGTGTACTCTTTTCTATTCTTACGGTGGGTTTGATATGGACTTGATACTGTTTTCCTATATTGCCGATTTTGTTTTTGGGGATCCCCGGTGGTTTCCTCATCCCGTGCGTTTAATCGGCAGGCTTATTTCGTATTTTGAGAGAATGTTTGATGGCAACAGGGGTAAGACTGCTCAGCGTTTTTGTGGAGCATTCACCGCCTTTGGCGTGATTGCTATAAGTGGGATATGTGTATATGTGATTATTGAACAGGCAGGAAGGTTGCATCCTGTTGTCGGAAAGATTGCATGGGTCTTTCTTGCCTATACAACACTCGCCGTTAGGGATTTAGTCATACACGCCCGCGGCGTGTGGAAGATGCTGGCGATAAACGATATTGAGGGAGCCCGCAAGAAACTTTCTTTTATGGTCGGACGGGATACGCAGGAATTGACGCAAGATGAGATTATTTGTGCAACAGTAGAGACAGTTGCCGAAAGTACGACCGATGGAATTGTTGCGCCTCTCTTTTATTTGTTTCTGGGTGGGCCGGTGGTTGCTGTTATGTTTAAAGCAGTAAGCACGCTTGATTCGATGATCGGGCATAAGGATGAGAAGTATCTTTATTTTGGATGGTGCGCCGCCAAGATAGATACAATCGCTAATTTTATCCCGGCGCGGATTACGGGCGTACTTATTCCTATGGCAACTTTATTTTGCGGTAAGGATTTCGTGCAGTCTTTACGCATTATGTTTAGGGATGGTAAAAAGCAGGATTCATCCAATAGCGCTGTCAGCGAAGCGGCAATGGCTGGTGCCTTGGGGATACGGCTAGGCGGGACTTGTAACTACTCGGGCAGGATAGTCGAGCATCCATATCTGGGAGAACAGCAGCGGCCGATATCGATATCTCTTATCAAGGAAGCCATAACAATAAGCGTTGTTACCTCATTATTAATGCTCGCAGTTGGAATTCTGTTTAAGCAGGCGATTATTTATCCGGTTCGTTTATGAAAAATATGGAAAATCTCTACCAACACGGCGGCAATATTTACGAAGTTAAACAAAGGTTAGCGTTGGATTTTAGCGCCAATATAAACTCTTTGGGAATTCCTCCGCGGATTAAAAAATTGTTAAGCAATCAGCTCAAGGATTTAATTCATTATCCGGATCCCGAGGCACATCGTCTTGTGGCTGCGCTTGCCCGTTACTGGAAAGTAAAAGAGGAGAATGTTCTGGTTGGCAATGGCTCTACTGAGCTTATCTATCTTATCCTTAATGCCTTTCGGCCCGATAAGGTAACTCTCCCCGTACCTTCTTTTACCGAATATGAGCGCGCAGCCAGGATTTCAGGAAGTCAGGTACGGTTTATACATATGTTGGAAGGCGAAAGTTTTTCTTTGAATTTTGATCACATCAATAATTGCGATATGCTTTTTATTTGCAACCCTAATAATCCAACAGGGAATCTGATTGTAAGCAACCGTGCAGACATCAAAAATATTCCCGCTAAACGAATTGTTATCGATGAGGCCTTCATGGACTTTGTGCCCGATGAAAAAAGATACACGCTTATACCTGAGGCTGTCCGTTCAAAAAAGATCATAGTGCTTAGGACCTTGACCAAATTTTTTGCCTTGCCTGGCCTGCGGGTCGGCTATCTAATCGCTCATCATAATATCATTCGAATGTTAAAAGAATACCAGATGCCCTGGAGCGTTAATCTATTAGCTCAAGTAGCCGCTGAACAGTGTTTGGGCGAAGAGGCGTTTATACAGCGCTCAAAACAGCTCGTTGAAAAGGAGCGCAGTTTTCTCTATGAGCGGCTTGACCGGATAAAAGAGCTTAAACCCTATCTTTCAATGGCAAATTTCTTATTAGTCAAAATAAAAAACAAGGGCCTGGCTTCATCGTGCCTCAAAGAACGGTTGCTGAAAAGGGGTATTCTGATTAGAGATTGCGCGAATTTTCGCGGTTTGAATAAACAATTTATACGCGTGGTGGTGCGCACGCATCAAGAAAATAACCAGTTAGCCCAGATATTGGAGGAGTGTGTATGACAAAAGAATTCGAGGCATTGTGCCATTTGCTTTCAGAGGCAGTGCGACTTAAGTCGTATGACGGCCTGCTTTTTTCGGGCGGTCTTGATACCTCTTTAATTGCGGCTCTCAATCCGAAAGTACCGGCGGTAACAGTTAGCCTGGAAGGCAAGGCCACTGATATTTATTATGCCGACTTAGTAGCAAAAAAGTTTGGTTTTAAGCATGTGCATTATGCAGTAGATGTTGATGAGGCGCTTGGTGCAATATCAGAAGTGATCGGGATTTTACAATCGTTTGATCCGGCAATCCCCAATGACCTGGCAGCGTATTTTGGCTTAAAGAAGGCTAAAGAGCTCGGAGTAACTGCCATAGCCACTGGCGATGCAAGTGATGAATTATTTGGGGGGTATTCCTTTATGCAAGAGATAGACGATCTTGAAGGTTACATCCGCAGGATTAGCAAGACTATGACATATAGCTCTAATGATATATGCAACTTCTTTGGGCTTAAAATAGTGCAGCCGTTTACCGATAAGAATGTAGTTGATTTTGCTTTAGGATTACCGCGGCAGATGAAAATCCGGGAAGAAAACGGCCAGATATGGGGAAAATGGATCCTACGCAAGGCATTTGAAGATATCTTGCCTCAAGAGGTTCTCTGGCAGAGCAAGCGGCCCCTTGAATTTGGATCGGGAATGACTCGCTTAAGAGAAGTTATTACAAGAAAAATTTCTGACAATGAATTTAAAGAAAAGCAACTTGCCTATCCTGTGAAATTTTTAAACAAGGAGCACCTTTACTATTATGAAATTTTCCGTAAAGTAGTAGGCACTATTCCTGTGCCAAAAGATACAGAAAAACCTTGTCCGGGATGTGGCACGGGATTAGAAATAGATACTTTTCACTGTAAAATTTGCGGATATGTTTTAATGTCTTGCACAGAAGGAGGTGAGGAAGAATGGAGAAAAAAGGGCGCAAAACAAAGAAAAACGTAATTGCTTATCGTAAGAAATGTAGAGCAAGCGGTACGGGGCTGTCTCATTATTTGCTTTTGGATAAAAAATGAATTGATTTGCCACGACGGAAAGGCCGTTAAAATAGAGCAAGCGACCTTTCCGTGCTTGGCAGTAGTAAGGAGAATATGCATCAGCTAAATTATTTTAACAGCGGTAACGGCTTACAACTTCAACCCATAGACATCGGCCACAAAAAATATATTGGAGTTATATCTCCAGATACGGCATTCTGGGCGCTTGTTAGGAAAGAACAATTTGTTCGGACCCTAAGCGGTTCGTCATTGCTTCATAAATATTATAGGAAGATGAAGGCTTTCGGTGAGGAGATGGAGACTTTAAGATTTGGGTTAAAGCCTTCCGCAGTATATTTTAATCCTACAGATCGCTGCAATTTGAATTGTTCATATTGTTACATTCCAAGAAGCTTACGCAAGAATGGTAAGCATATGTCCAGCCGCAGACTTCTGGAAGCGCTAAAAATTTTAAAAACTTATTTTAAATGCAGCTTACCTAAAGGCCAAATTCCGCAGATTGTTTTTCATGGCGCAGAACCTCTGCTTAATAAAGGGGCTGTTTTTGAAGCCATAGACAGATTTAGCCAGGATTTCCGTTTTGGCATCCAAACTAACGGAACACTTTTAGATTCCCAAGATATAGAATTCCTAACATCAAGGAGAATAAGCATCGGTTTTTCTCTGGACGGTTATATCTCAAGGGTGGCAGATCGCTTGCGCAGGAATTGGGGAGGTCGTGGTGTTTCAGAAAAGGTAATTGAATCGATCAATATGCTTAGAGGTTATGATAATTATTCTGTTATTTGCACTGTAACCAAAGAGAATATGGCTTCTCAGGCTAAGATGATTGAATTCCTGCACCGCATGGAAGTACCCACATGTATGCTTAATCCTGTACGTTGCACACTTATCAGTAGCCGTAAGCATAAGCCTTTGGATTCAGATATAGCCAGACATTATTTACAGGCGCTGGATCACTCATATCAACTTTATCAGAAAACGGGGCGTAAACTTATAGTAGCAAACTTTGCTAACATCTTAATTGGTATTATTGCTCCTTTAGCTCGCCGCTTGATGTGCGATATCTCACCCTGTGGCGGTGGAAGATGTTTTTTTGCGGTTTCAAGTAGCGGGGATATGTTTCCTTGCAGTGAATTTATCGGAATTAAAAAGTTTAAAGGCGGCAATATTTTTAGGGATAATATCCGTAATGCCTTAGAAACAGCGCCATTTAAATCTGTTAAAGAGAGGCGCATTGAGAATATTGATCCTTGTAGCCATTGCGCTATCAGGCATTTTTGCGGCGCGCCTTGTCCTGCCGAAGCCTATGGAATGAACGGTTCAAATGAAACTAGAGGTGCATTTTGCGAACTTTATGTAGAGCAGGTTCGCTATGCTTTTCGCCTTATCGCTGACAATAAGACCGACGCCTATCTTTGGAATGGGTGGGATAAAGATACTTTTACTACTTTTAAGATGAGATAATCGAAAGCGAGGTTTCAGCATGTCTCAAAATCACAAGAAAGCTTTTGTTTCTTGGAGCGGTGGGAAAGACTCAGCATTGGCATGTTACAATGCAATCAAAAATGACGGAATAGAAATTGCGTATTTATTAAACATGCTTTCTGAAAACGGCACGCATTCACGTTCTCATCATTTGAGTGTATCTGTGCTGAAAGCGCAGGTGGAAGCTATGGGGATTCCCATTATGCAAAAACAAGCGACTTGGGGAGACTACGAAGAAGAATTCAAAAAGGCACTGGCGGCTTTTAAAAAAGAGGATATTCAGATCGGCGTCTTCGGAGATATTGATGTGCAGGAACACCGGGATTGGGTTGAACGGGTATGCCGTGAAAGCGACTTAGATGCAATACTGCCTTTGTGGCAGCGGACGAGAGAGTCATTGATGAGCGAGTTCACTACTAGCGGGTTTAAGGCAGTTATTGTTGCAGTGAAACTTGAATGTATGGGTAGCAAATGGTTAGGTAGAGAGCTTGATGCGCAGTTCGTTGAAGATATGAAACGTCTCCCACAGGTTGATCTTTGTGGGGAAAACGGCGAGTATCATACTTTTGTCTATGACGGTCCGATTTTTAAGAACCCCGTAAATTTTATTACTGGCAAAAAACATTTAAGAGGGAACCATTGTTTCTTAGAAATTTCTCTTTGAAGCTATTAATGTTTGTTTTCGCAGGAGTATTTTTGGCTCTGTGCAGTGCCCGTACTTATGCGCAAGGAAGTTATCTCCAGAGGATAATTTCCTTGAGTCCGTCAGTAACGGAAGAAATGTATATTTTGGGCGTTGAGGATAAATTGGTTGGTTGTACGGTGTACTGCCAGAAACCGCCTGAAGCAGAAAAGAAAGAAAAAGTCGGCACGGTAATGGAAGTCAATCTGGAAAAGGTAGTTTCTCTTCGGCCAGAGCTGGTCTTGACAACATCTCTGGTAAAGCGCGAGACAAAAGAAAAATTGAAAAATTTAGGTATAAAAGTAATTACTTTTCCCGCTGCGAAAACTTTCGAGCAGATGTGTGAACAGTTGCTTGAGTTGGGCAGGATTGTTGGCAAAGAGGAAAGAGCAAAAGAACTTATCGTTGAAGCAAAAGACAAAACGGATGCCATAAGAAGAAAAGTTCGGGGTTTACCTAAACCAAAAGTTTTTGCTCAGATAGGTGCAAAACCTTTGTTTGCCGCGACAAAAGATTACTTCGTCAATGATTTTATCGAATTTGCCGGAGGCACCAACATTGCTCGGGACTTAAATAGCGGGCTTTATTCGAGAGAGAAGGTTCTTGAGGCCAATCCCGATGTGATACTTATCGTAACTATGGGAATTGTCGGTGAGCAGGAAAAGAAAATTTGGGAAAAGTATGACGTTATAAAGGCAGTTAGAACCAAGAGAATTTATATTCTTGATTCTAATGAACTTTGTAGCCCGACACCGGTAAGTTTTGCCGATACTTTGGAGAAGGTAGTCGAAATTTTACATCCATAACAGGTGAGATAAATGAGAAAAAAAATACTTCGTTGGGTTATCTGGATATCGGTTTTAGGAGCTATTCTTTTGGGTGCAAGCATTTTATCTTTATCCGTTGGTTCAAGCGCAATACCGTTTGGAAAAATCATCCCTTTGATATTCGAAGGCAGAGGTTCGACCGAATATGCCATCTTTTTCGATATTCGACTCCCCCGAATTATCCTGGGTTTTGCCATAGGCGGGGCATTGAGTTTGGCGGGGGTAATCCTGCAGGGAATGTTTCGCAATCCCCTGGTTGAGCCATATACTCTGGGCATTTCGGGTGGAGCAGCTTTGGGGGTATGTTTGAATATCGTTTTAAGATTGAATCATTCATTAGGCGCTTATTCTTTGCCTCTTTTTGGTTTTTTGGGGGCAGGTTTGGTCATAGCGTTTATCTATTCTTTAAGTACGAAAAGAGGAATATTGAAAATCCAAGGACTCCTTCTTACCGGGGTAATGATAAGCTTTATTGCCTCATCCCTGATTATGCTCATAATGGCTATATCCCGCGTAGAAGACCTACATGGTATCGTATTTTGGATAATGGGTTCATTGGAAGAACCGAGCTGGCTTCTTATTAAGACAGCAGTATTGGTATCTGTTTTAGGGTTGATTATCTCTTATAAATTCTCTCTCGATCTTAATGCCTTTTCTTTAGGAGAAGAAGAGGCTTTGCATTTAGGTGTAAATACGGAAAAAACCAAGCGTCTGCTTTTTATTCTTGCCTCTTTCCTTACTGGTTGCAGTGTATCTATTGCCGGAATAATCGGGTTTGTTGGTTTGGTAGTGCCTCATTTTGTGCGTATGTTTGTAGGCGGAGATCACCGAATTCTTTTAATAAGTTCTTTTCTTTGCGGGGCAAGTTTTTTAATCTTCTGTGATACTTTGGCCAGGACAGTTATTTCCCCTATGGAACTGCCTGTAGGAGTGATTACCGGTATAGCGGGAGGGTCTCTTTTTGTTTACGCTTTAAGCAAAAAGAAAGTCGTGTTAGGAGAGAAATAATGCTTGAGATAAAGGATTTGACTTGTGGATACGATTCAAAATTTGTTCTAAAAGATATCGATTTCAAGATAGACAGCGGAGAGTTTTTAGGAGTGATTGGGCCTAACGGTTCCGGCAAAACTACGCTTCTGCGCGCAATAACCCGTGTTCTTAAACCAAGAAAAGGCTCTATCGTTTTCTGCGGAGAAGATCTGGTTCGGATGGGATTCAAGGAGCTGGCTCGCAAGATCGCCGTAGTTTCCCAAAATTTCGAGACAAACCTTATGAATGTAGAAGAATTCATTCTTTTAGGAAGGCTCCCTCATTATGAAAAATTTCAATTTCTCGAAACAAAAGAAGATATAGAAATCGCCAAAAAGTGCATGAATTTAACCGATACCTTCAGGCTTAAAGATTGCTCTTTAAGAGAGATTAGCGGTGGCGAGAGACAGCTTGTGCTTATTGCCCGCGCTTTGACACAGGAACCAGAATTGCTTTTATTGGATGAGCCCACAGCACATTTGGATATAACCCACCAGGTAGGAATCTTGGATCTTATAAGAAGGTTAAATAAAGAATTTAACCTTACGGTTATCATGGTTCTGCATGATCTTAACTTAGCCAGCGAATATTGTAAGCGCCTTATGCTGATTAATGAGGGGCGAATTCATAAGATCGGTCAGCCCGAAGAAATATTGAATTATCAGGTTATCGAAGAAGTCTATAAAACAATTGTAGTGGTTAAGAAAAATCCAATTTCCTCCAGGCCTTATATGTTATTAGTTTCCGAGGAGGAAAGATCGAAAAGAGGTAATCGATGAAATCAAAAGGACTTATTCAGATTTATACCGGAAATGGCAAAGGGAAAACTACCGCCGCCGTAGGGCTTGCTATAAGAGCACGCGGCCATGGCCTTAGAGTCTGCTATATATATTTTCACAAAGATCCTGAAAAATGGGGTTATTCAGAGCATGCTATTTTGAAAAAAGTTGGAGTAGATGTGTTTGGTTTTGCCAGAAAGCACCCCTGTTGTGATAAAAAAACGAATATCGAGCAAATACACAGGGACTGCTTAAAAGGATTGGATTATATCAAAGAAATGTACCGACAAAAGCAATACGATCTTCTTATCCTCGATGAAATAAACATTTCCTTACGGGATGGATTTTTGAAAACGGAAGAAGTTGTTTCTTTACTTAAAGCAAGGCCGGTAGGTTTAGAGGTAGTGCTTACAGGAAGAGGTGCGCCGAGAAAACTCATTAAACTGGCTGATTTGGTAAGCAGGATACAAAAGATAAAACATCCCTACGATAAGGGTGTTAAAAGAAAGGAGGGAATCGAGTTTTGATGCTTATTCACAATCGGCTTACACAAAAAAGGGGGGAGCCAAATGAGCAGAATGGTTAAGATTATCGCAGTAGTTGCTTTATTCATTTCATCGCTGGCTATTTCGGGATCATGGGCGGACAATCGACCTTCAGACAGCAAAAAAATCGTTGTTGAAATCGATTATGGAGATTTGCGTCCATCCCGAACGGCCGAAGCTCCTTGGATAGAAGGCAGAACTGTTCTCGAAGTGTTGCAGACCGTTGCTATAGTGGAAACACATCCCGTTGGTCAATATGTTATGGTTACATCCATCGATGGCGTGAAGGGAAAGCGCGGGGAAATGGCGTGGTATTATATGGTGGATGGCAAATCAGCGGAAAAGATAGCCTATTCAAAAATCGCAAATGATGCAGAACATATAAAATGGGTCTACAAGAAAGATGTTTGTTCTTGGAAGGTAGATTCTCAAAACACGCTAAAAGAAGGAAACTAACCGAATATCTAGCCGGATAGCCAAAGGAAGTCTTCGTGAGATTCGAAGCGCTGCCCCGCAACGGTAATTCCGCCAAAGGCGGAGAGCCCGGACGATTGGTTGTTCTGGAAGTATTCTCGTGGGAGGAGAAAAATGAGAAAGAAAAATTTAATTTTAATAGGAACGTTAGTTTTGCTAACGACTAATCACGTTTGGGCTGAGGAGAAGAAAGAAACCAGCACTAAATATAATCTTGGAGAAGTGATTGTTACAGCCACAAAGACAGAAGGTTATCAGGCTGAAACAGGAAGTTCGACAACGGTAATTACTGCAGATGATTTGAAAAAGAAAGGCAAGAGGACGGTGTTGGAAGTGTTACGCGATGTTCCGGGTGTCTCAGTCATGCAATATGGTAGTTTTGGTGGGGGCACTTCCATATATTTAAGAGGCTCGAAACCAGGGCATACCTTGGTAATGTTAGATGGGATAGAACTGAATGATCCAATGGGAACCGACAGATCTTTCGATTTCGCCCATTTACTTACCGATAATATCGAACGAATTGAGATTGTGCGTGGAGCCCAGTCTACCCTTTATGGCTCGGATGCTATGGGTGGTGTGATTAATGTTATTACCAAGAAAGGCCAGGGGAAGCCAAAATGGGAAGCATCATTTGAAGGAGGTTCTCATTATACTTTTAAAGAGACGTTGGCCTTAAGCGGTTCGTTGGATAAGCTAAGTTATTCTTTGTCACTGTTGCGTTTAGATAGTGATGGTGTATCGAAGGCCGCTGGCGGTTCCGAAGACGATGGTTATGAGAATACCACGTTTTCGAGTCGGTTTGGGTATGCTCTCTTTGAGAGCGCCAATTTGGACTTTGTATTGCGGCGCATAGATGCCGAATATGACTATGATGATGGCGCGAACCAGGATGATCCCAATAAGACGGCATGGTGGGAAAGCATAATGGGAAAAATTGCTTTCGATCAGGCTATCAATTCGGTGTGGGATCACAAAATTTCATTTTCTTACTCTGAGACGGAAAGAAAGTATAGAGACGATCCCGATCCCGTGGATCCAACAGATAACACGCATAACTGGTATGAAGGTGATATAAAAAAATTCGAATGGCAGCATAATTTTTATCCCGTTGATTGGTCGAAAACTACTGCCGGATTTGAATACGAAGAAGAGAGAGGATTTGCCGACGGCAGAGCTTCTTGGAACAGATTCGACAGAAAGACGATGGACAACAAGGGGTACTATCTTCAAAATCAGTTCAAACTTTTGGAGACGTTGTTTGTCACGCCGGGTTTGAGAGTGGACGACAACGAGTTCTTTGGCAGCGAAACTACGTATAAGATATCTGCCAGTTATCTTGTTCCAAAAACAGGAACTCGCCTTAAAGCTAATTGGGGAACTGGATTCAAAGCCCCTTCGCTGTATCAACTCTACTCAAGTTATGGCGACCCAAATCTTAATCCCGACGAAGGCGAAACTTATGACTTTGGATTCGAGCAAAATTTATTCGATGACAAATTAACTTTTGGTTTGACCTATTTTCATAATGAGTTCGAGAACATGGTTGACTTCGATATGGTTTCCTACACCTATCAAAACATTGATAATGCAAAAATGAAGGGTATAGAACTGGAATGTTCCATCGAGCCGATAGAAAGTTTAACGATAGGCGCTAATTATACATACACAAATACCGAGGACGAAGATACGGGCAAAGAGCTGGCAAGGAGACCAAAAAGCCAGGCAGGTTTTAATATAAACTGGGCATTTTTTGAAAAGGGAAATGTGAATCTATCGGCAAGCTATGTCGGAAAACGCTGGGACGATAGTGCAAATACCAGGAAGGTAAAGGCATATACCAAGGTCGATCTTTGTACTTCTTATAATTTAACAGAAAATTTTCAGATTTTTGGCAGAATAGAAAACTTATTCGATAAGGCATGCAGGGAGGTTCATGGATATGCCGCTCAAGGCAGATCTTTCTATGCCGGAGTAAAGGCAACGTTTTAAATAGTAAGATAAAAATTTATAGGACAAGGAGATTTTCTCTTTGCCCTACGGTTGTTATGGAAAAGAGGAGATGGAAATGTTTGAATTTTTTCTAAAAGGCGGAATTCTTATGTGGCCGATTCTATTGTGCTCGGTAATCTCGATTACCATTATCCTGGAGCGAGTATATCGTTTCTATCGCGCCAGGCCGAAGGTTCCGAATATATTGGCAAGGACGAAAAGACTTCTTCAGGAAGGGAAAGCTGATGAGGCTTTGAAGTTCTGTGAGGGAGTATCCGGGCCTATTCCTCACATTCTGGCTATAGGAATCCACATTCGCAACAGGAGTCTAGAGGAGAAGGAAAAGCTAATTGCCAGGGCTGGTTCCAGAATAATCCGCCAGTTTGACAGAAATTTAAGAGGTCTGGCGATTATCGGCAACATCACTCCTTTATTAGGGTTGTTAGGAACGGTAACCGGTATGATCAAGGCCTTTATGAAGATACAGGAGTTAGGGGGAAGAGTTGATGCTTCTGTTCTGGCAGGCGGTATTTGGGAGGCGCTGATCACTACAGCATTTGGTCTGTCCATAGCCATACCTACCTTGGTTGCCTACCACTATTTCGAAGGCAGGGTAGATAACCTAGGCAGTCAGATGAAAGATATGGCCACGGAATTTTTGGAGCTATAAATCGATAAGGAGCACAAGGCATGGAATTCGAAGGAAGAAAAAGGGTGGAGACTAATCTGAATATCGCCCCCCTGATAGATATAGTGTTTCTGCTTCTGATATTCTTTATGCTTTCCTCGCATTTTGTTACCCAGCCGGGAATAAAACTTACTTTGCCAACGGCTACCACGGCAAAGCTTCACCTTGAGGAAGATCTTATTATATCTATCACAAATGATAATGATCTATATCTGAACGAAGAAAGGGTTAATTTGGACAATCTCCTAAAGAAACTGCGTGTAAAATTAAATAAATCGCAGAAGAGAACCGTAATTATTAAGGCAGATGAAAAAATAGATTTGGGCCTGGCAGTAAAAGTAATGGATATCGCCAAGCAGGCAGAGGCGGAAGGGCTAGTAATTTCAACAAAAGTAGAAGAAGATGTTAAACGATAGAGTGATTAGAACCGCATTTATAATTTCTTTTGCAGGGCATTGCCTGTTTTTGGGTATGCCGGGAATGAACATAGCGTCACATCAGGACAAGCAGCCAGAAGATGTAGTGGTTAGGGTAGAGATAGAAAAACCT
>JAFGLS010000009.1 GCA_016927935.1 Syntrophaceae bacterium | reverse complement strand
CCTTTAACTGTTTCAAGCTCTTTTATATCCGCATCCAAAACCGCGTTAAGTGATCTAAATTTGGAGAGTAAATCTTTAGCGATAGGTTTGGTATCTTTGCGCGGGATCGCGTAAGAAAGGGCTAATTCCAAAATCTCATAATCGTGCCAGCCATCCATTCCGGACTTCTCATACTTTTCTTTTATCCTCTGTCTGTGGCCTGCATAGCTCGGCTCTTTCAATCTACTCATAAGTAATCTTACTGCTCCACTTTATATGTTTCATGGAAAATCGTGTCGCTCAGCCATTTCTTAAAGCTCGGATTATCCATAAATTGTTTAAATAATTCTGTCTGGTCATTGAGCATATCAATAATAACTCTCTGTAAAGCCTTATCATGCTCAATCCGCGCGTTCTGTTTGTCTGAATTCTCTATCGCATTTTTATACGCCTCATCAGACGCAACCTTTGTTGGTATCTCCTCTGTAATAACCTTGCGGATTTTATCCGCGTCTTTCCAGTCAATGCTTCCAAATTGGTCATTGAACATCTTAATGATATTACTCAGGTGATCGAGTTCGGGTTCAGCCTTGCGACCTCCTCCGCTTGTCGGGACCGGCTCAACTTCCGCATCCTCATCAGGTAAATCGATTTTAATCGTGGACTTAACCTCTACCCGGTAACTATCCATATCAATAGTTTCGAGTATCCCTCTTGAGAAATCCTCCTCTTTCGGAGCGGGCAGCTTAGGGATAAGGAAATTCAAAAATATTGAGAGTTTCTCCCATTCCGCGTTGGTGTAAGGCAGGATAGAACTTAAAAATCCGTAAGTCCTCACAAACGCCTTTGATTTACCTTTAAAATCAACCTGTCCGTCCTCATCCAACTCTGCTTTGTACGTAGCAACACAGGCATCAAGTATCGGATCAAGAACAGATCTCTCTTCGCCGTTTAAATATCTGATAACCAATTCCTCAACCTGACTCCACGCGTAAACCTGATAACCATCCAATACCGCCTTAAGATCGTGAAGCTTGTTCGGATCGGTTTCTTCGCTTAAAATTGTCGTTCTATAATAATCCGCAAACGCCTCTTCAATAGTTTTTGTGTCATTAAAAAAATCCAGAACAAAGGTGTCGTATTTCTGCGGGTGTGCCCTGTTTAGCCGTGAAAGGGTCTGAACCGCTTTAATGCTGGAAAGCATTTTATCCACATACATCGTATGCAATAACGGTTCGTCATATCCAGTCTGAAACTTATCCGCGACAATTAAGAAGCGATAAGGATCTTTCTTGAATTTCTCCGGAATCAAATTGCTTGGAAAACCGTTAAGTTTCATCTCGGTCACTCTGATTCCGCCAAACTCATGCTCACCTGAAAAAGCAACAATAGCCTGATAAGGGCTTTTTCTCTCTTTCAGGTATTCTTTAAACGCATGATAATACTGAACTGCTCTTTCGATTCCGCTTGTCACAACCATGGCTCTGGCGTTACCGCCAATTTTACGCAAACCTGATACTTGCTCGTGATAATGATCAATCATAATCTCGGCTTTTTCTTTAATAGCATGATCATGCGATTCCACATATTTGCGAAGTTTTTTTTGGGCTTTCTTGATGTCATAAACTGGATCACCTTCTACTTTCTTCGCGAGACGATAATAGCTATCAACCGGTGTGTAGTATTTAAGTACATCGAGAATAAAGCCTTCCTGTATAGCCTGTTTCATTGTGTATGAATGAAATGGCCTATGCTTAACCTTATCTCCTTCCTTAAAAGCTTCACCGAATATTTCAAGCGTTTTGTTTTTTGGTGTAGCCGTAAAAGCAAAATAATTCGCGTTGGAGATCATCTTCTTCGCTTCCATAAGCTGGTTAATCTTATCTTCTGTGGTGATTTCAGGATCTTCACCAAACTCTTTATTTGTTTCAGCTAAGGCCACATTCATCTGAGCAGAAACTCGTCCCCCCTGACTGGAATGAGCCTCATCGATAATAATCGCGAATTTATTTGAGCGATGTTCGTCGCCGATCTCTTTAAGAACAAATGGGAATTTCTGAACGGTTGTAATGATTATTTTCTTGCCGGATTTAATAAATTTACGCAGATCTCCAGATCGCTCGGCATGCCCCACAATAGCTGACACTTGAGCAAATTGTTTAATAGTATCCCTGATTTGTTTATCGAGAATTCTCCGATCAGTAACTACCACTACAGAATCAAATAATTCTTTTCCGGCTTTCTTTAATCCAACCAACTGATGCGCCAGCCACGCAATAGAATTACTTTTTCCGCTACCGGCAGAATGCTGAATCAAATAGCGCTTTCCAAGGTCAGATTCCGGGATGTCCGCCAATAATTTCCTGACAACATCCAACTGATGATAACGCGGGAATATCTGTTTATATCTCTTGCGCCCTTTGTCATCTTTTTCTTCAATAATCTGCGCGTAGTTCTCGATGATATTGGTAATGCTCTTTTTTTTAAGGATGTGTTTCCACAAATAATCAGTAGCAATACCTTCCGGATTTGGCGGATTGCCTGCGCCGTCGTTATATCCTTTATTAAACGGCAGAAACCATGAGCCCTTACCTTTCAGATGAGTACACATCCAGACTTCATGGTCATCAACAGCAAAATGAACCGCGCATCTGCCAAACTGAAAAAGCAGTTCTTTCGGGTCCCGATCCCGCTTGTATTGCTGAATCGCATCTTCAAATGTCTGCTTGGTGAGCTTGTTCTTTAACTCAAATGTGGCTAATGGAAGGCCGTTGATAAATACTGCGATATCCAACGATAATTGTGTTTCGTTTTTGCTGTAATGTAGCTGGCGAGTAACACTGAATATGTTCTGTTCGTACAGTTCTTTTGCTTTAATGTTTTCTTCTGACGGAGCACCATAAAAGAGGTCGATAGTGTATTGATTATGACGTATACCTTTCCTTAAAACATCGATAATGCCCCGTTTGGCAACTTCACCTTGCAACCGATGCAAGAATTGCGTCCTGTGCGCACCTTCTTCACCTAACCGTAAACTTTCATAGGCTTTTTTTTGGGTTGTCGAAAGGAATGAGGAGAGTTTCGGCCAATCAAGGGCATGATCACGGTCAAAATCTGTGCTGTTGCCTTGAACATAACCGGCATCGTTTATCAGGGACTCGACAATAATTGTCTCAAGCCCTCTTTCGCTTGTATCACTCTTCATCTAAAACCTCCTCTACACTATCGTCGAGTTCCTGCTCATCCTCGGATGAGTCAAGATCGTCTGTTATTTCTTCATCAGTTACATCCTCAACCTTAATATTCCGGACATCCGCCTTGCCCGTTACAACATCAGATATCATGCGCGTGCGATATTCTCTTATTAATTCGATTTCCTTTATTATCTTTTGGATTGCTTCATCAATTGGCTTAATTGCCTTTTCTATATACAACAGTATTTCATCTTGCTCATTTAATGGCGGTAAAGGGAACCATAATGACGCATATTTTTCTGCACTGATATTTTGAATTGTAGCCTTGATGAAACTCGATAATATCCAATTAGAATACGCGTTCGATTTTGTAAACATATATACATATTCATGGCTAATTTTTGCTCTATTTATCTTTGCACGAATAAGATAACCAGCATAAGCTGACTCCCCCCATTCATTTCGATAACAAAAAGTTTTTCCTACAGTTGCCCCACTTCTGGCAAAAAGAATATCACCCTCGCCAAGCATATATGGCTTAGCCACATCCCTCGAAATAGTACACAGGGTTTCATCTCTCAACAATCCATCAGCATCAATATCTGTTATTCGAACATACCTTGGATCGCCATTGACCTTTGAACCTGATGATTCATTGGCGCCATACTGCAACATCCTCTTTGTTAAATATTTTAGCCTTCTCACAACCCAATGCTCCGGGATATCTCCAATCCAATCGATTCCGCTTGGCTTCATTTTGACATTGGAATTTATACCGCGCGTCACTGCCTGATTTATTATCGCTTGTTTCTGTTCTTTAAGCAGTTGTATCAACCGGCATTTGTTGCGGATGAATTTTGCGATCTTGTTTGATTTCCAATCTAAGAATTTTACAATTTTCTCTTGTTCTTCGCCTGGAGGAAACGGTAACGGAGTTCCTTTTAAATCATTCATTGAAATTTTCATACGAATAGTATTCATTTTCCCTGAACTACTTTTTTTTACTAAAATACCTTTTCCATATACAAATAAATAGCTCTGAAAACTTTTGTTTTTAAAAATTTTCTCATAATAGTAAATGTTTGATTCCTTGGATCTCGGGTATAACGCATAATAAACTGGGCTTATTGCTCCCTTATACTTTGATAACCCAACAGCTCCAACAACTACATTCATGCTATTGAGCACAATGTCATTGGGATAGGCAACCTTATAGGCAGTCAAATCACTCTTCGCTTTATTGCCTCCTCTGCCTTCCTCAAAATACAAGGTAACACCATGTGCTATAGACAAAGACAATATTTGCTCCGTTTTAACAGGGCTATTCTTCTCGTTTCTCTCTTTCAACATAGCCCTAAGCGGTTTGACATCCCAATGCTCAGGGACCTCACCAATCCATTGAGATTCTGAATCCTTATATTTCGGATACTGTTTCAATTTCATTATTTCGACTCCTCTACAATATCCTCTAAAATGCCTTCGGTTTCTTCTTCTAACGCGAATATATCTTTTTGAATTTCCTCAAGAGTTCTCAATTGTGTCGGTTTATAAAAATGCTTAGTAAAAGATATTTCATATCCAAGCTGAGTTTTAGAAGAGTCTATCCACGCGTCTGGCACATAGGGCAATACTTCTCGTTTTACAAATGCTTCAATTCCGCCTTCTTCTAGTAAAGGGACCTGTTCAGTATCCCGCAAATCCGTATCCGGTTCGTATTCCACACAAACCCTTTTGCCTTTTATCTCAACCTCATAAATTCCATAAAGCGGGTTCGGTTCTACTTTACCTTTGGCATAGATTTTCTTAATTACAGGTATACCGTTCTCATCCGGCGTATTCTTTGCCTTCAGTTCTTTAATCTCTTTAGCTTTATATTCACGATCGGAGTCGATGCTTTTAAAACGTAATGGCCGTTCAACCGTAATTTTCTGATATCCAAAAGCTTCATTGGGAAATATTTTTGACTGCTCACTCGGCTTGAAATCTGTCACAAGATTGCAAATATCCTGAATATGCTGTTCAGAAAGCTGGCAGTTCTTTTTGCCTAAATTCTTCCTTAAAGGTACATACCACTGGGAGGCGTCAATAAGCTGAACCTGCCCCTTTTTATGAGAAGGCTTTTTATTCGTTAAAAGCCAGATATATGTGGCAATACCTGTGTTGTAAAAGGTGTTTTCCGGTAAAGCGATAATCGCCTCAAGCCAGTCATTCTCGATGATCCATCGGCGGATATTTGTCTCACCGCCACCAGCGTCTCCGGTAAAGAGTGATGAGCCGTTATGAACCTCTGCAATACGGCTTCCCAGCTTTGAGCGATGCTTCATCTTTGAAAGTTTATTGACCAAGAACAAAAGCTGTCCATCGCTTGAGCGTGTAATCATTTTATATTCGGGATCATCGCCATGCTGTGTAATGAATCGGGCGTCTTTTAAATCACCCTTTCCACCCATGCGTTCCATATCCGACTTCCAGCTTTTTCCATACGGTGGATTAGAAAGCATAAAGTCAAATTCCTGTGAAGGAAACCCGTCCGATGAAAGCGTTGAGCCGAATTTTATATTCATAGCCTCATCACCTTCACCTTTAAGCAAAAGGTCGGCTTTGCAAATTGCATAGGTTTCAGGCTGGGACTCCTGCCCGTAAAGATGTATTGATACTTTCTTCTTGTGTTGCTTAGCAAGTTCCATAAGGCGCTCTTCCGCAACGGTCAGCATGCCTCCTGTCCCGCACGCACCGTCATATACAAGATATGTCCCGGATTCAATTTGGTCCGCAATAGGTAAGAATATCAAATCGGCCATGAGCTTAACTACATCGCGAGGCGTAAAGTGTTCCCCGGCTTCTTCGTTATTTTCTTCATTGAATCTGCGGATAAGTTCCTCGAATATTGTGCCCATTGAGTGGTTATCAAGCCCCGGCAAAATAACATTATCATCGGAATCTTTAACCGGATTGGGACTTAAATTTATGGAAGGATCCAGAAACTTTTCGATAAGAGAACCAAGGATGTCGGACTCTATCAGCGTAGGGATTTGATTGCGGAACTTAAACTTTTCAAGAATTTCCTGAACATTGGATGAGAAACCGTCCAAGTATGCTTCAAAATCGTTCTTAAGCTGTTGTTGTTTCGCGCGCGCTTTAAGGTCACGTAAGGTAAACGGGGATGAATTATAAAACGCCTGTCCCGCGCACTGGCATAAAGCCGCATCCTGATTGGCGACCTTAGATTTATCCAGCTGCTTTTTCATATCCAGCACTTCTTTTTTGGTCGGCTCAAGTAAAGCATCCAAGCGCCGGATAACCGTCATTGGTAATATTACATCACGGTATTTTCCTCGAACATAAACATCGCGAAGCACATCATCGGCAATGCCCCAAATGAAATTTACAATCGAACTATGCTGAATATAATTCATGTTTTCCCCTTCTCTATTCTTCTCTCAAATTAACCTATAATCTAGCTATCCTACGTAAGCGCAAAGTCACTGCACTTAACGCGAATCTCTTTAAGCTCCTTCAGCACTGCCGCCAAGTCAAACGATTCACCACGAAACGTCAATGTCTGTGTCAAAGGATCATACGCCCTATGATGATTGGTAGGGACGTTTCCCCAGATTGACTTTAAAGGATCTATTGCCAAGTCGCTGTAAACCGCCGAAGATTCACCCTTAAACCATTTTTCTATTCGCTCGTCATAATGTTCAAAATGATTACGTAAGCTACGATCAGAAAGTATATTGTTATCATCTACGTTAAGTAACTCCCGTAATCTTTCTCCGCGTTCCGCATATTCCTTAGACGGCCAGAGGATTTTCGAGACATTTCCAGCCGCCACCAGAATCGATTGAATTGAACTCCAAACTTCGATATTGTCTAAGTTGTCATGAGCAGCCGATAAACGTTTAGCGGCCAATTCTGCAATCTTTGATTGCAACACAATCTCGCCTATAAAAACCATCTCAGCAAGGGCTTTTTGGGACCTATTATCCACGGTACTCATTGTTTTAACCTGTTAATTTCCTTTTCAACCTTCTTTAATTTTTCCAAAATACTGTCAAACGGTGGCGGATCCTCAAAAAACATTTCCTGCATTTGACGATAATCTGTTTTTAACTGACCTTTTTGATCGTCCCGGGGTGATAATTTTAAACCGCCAGGCTTGGCTTCTTCATAATGCGCCCAGTTTGCCTTAAAAAATAATGCCTTATGCTCAGACACATCTTTAAGCAAGGCTATTTTCTCCAAAGATTTCTTATATATTGGCGTATCCACCATGGCGAATAAATCATAATAATGCCGTGACATTCGAGGCGGAACATTCTTGCCTTCAGGATAATTATGAATCATATGCAAGATTGTCGCTTTTTCCCAAAAGGTCCGCTCCGCGGCTAATACACGCACCGACGCACCTTCAATGCTAACGTCACTGGAAACATTAGCGACGTATGGAGCAACTGTCATATTTTCAACCGGCCAATGGTCAGCTCGTGATCCAAATTCTATTTTGACAGCGGATTTAACATAACTTTCCACGCTACTGGTCAAAGAATGCGGAAAGGTAAATAAAACCGTCTGCCCTAAAGCATCTTTGGGATCCAGTTCAAGTCCCCATGATTTTTTATCTTTGAGAACCTTCGCAATGCTTTTTTGTAATTCAGGAATAAGCGTGCTGGAAATCTTTTCTTTGCAGGCAAGTTGAAGCCGTTCAAGCCTTCGCTGATTTTCTTTATTGCTTTCATCTTTGTCGGGTTCGATAGAGGCGTCGCTCGATAAAAAAGTCCTCTCTATTGAGACATCGACATCTTCAGAAAAACGTCTGATGACGTCGTAGCACTTTGAAAGCGATGTTCCACCTTTAAATGTTAGATGGTCACCTGATTCCGGCAACGCAAAAAGGATTTTGAGTATCCAGCATACCCAGAAATCCTTTTCGATTAACTGCGGCATTACGTTAAGGTCTGCCGCGGCTACCTCAAAGTAAGCACGTTTATCTTTATCACTCAGCTGTATGAATTTATCCATAACCCTCTCATTTTTGTAATTGTCTGAATATATTCCCTATCCACACCGGTGCAAACCGTAAGTCTTTCATAAGTTGCTGTTTGTCCTTAGCTGATAACCTTTTAGCAAGCATATCAATAATATGGTCATCCACATGATCCTGCCCCATATAACGCAAAGCTTGAATAACCAATCCGCTAATACGTCCGGCCGTTGCCATATTTTTGGGAGTTGTTCTTTTTAGCACAATCTGCTGTTTATTTATCTGCACCGTGCGATTAAAACCATCTGTCAGAAAAACGATCTTTGCCGGAACCTGCTCTGTTAATCCCAAAAGGTTAGCGGCATACGCTCCGGAAGGCTGAATCTTCAAACTATCCCTTCCGGCCAAAGCTTGGGCTATCCGCTCGTAGTTAGGCGGAAGATAGCCCAGAGTTGGGTGTTTCTCCGGGTAATCATATAAACCACGAGCCAAACGGCGAATAGTTCCGGATTTAGCCAATCGCCCCAATGCTTGATCTATTGCTGTACGGTTACCAAGGTCAAGAAAGTGGTTTGGTGTAAATACACTCCCAAATCCTCTAGTTTTTATTCGACTAAGTACTTTGTTCTCAATGCTTTGTGGCATATATCTCTCCTATTCTTGTCAGAAAAACTATATACTTTTTCTGACAAAATGTCAAGCAGTTTTTTTCCTTCGCAAGGTTTCAAGTGTATAATCCCCTTATTTGTGTTAGTAACTGGCTATCTAATGTTCGCTAACTAGTGAACATTATGAATATTACAAGCCCGGCAAGGCTAAATGTCCACTATTTAGAGGTATTTTTTATCACCTCAGGGCCGATGATGCCGCCAGATATGACCATTTTCATGGCCTCTTCCACGCTCCAGTGAGGGTCTTTGCATTGGGATTCTTTAAGAATGACCAGAAAGCCGGACGTCGGATTCGGAACGGTCGGGATAAATACTTTTAAAAGTTCTTCCCCCGTTTCTTCATTATTTATTTCGCCGGTTACAAATCCTATAACCCAAGTATCGGGTTTAAAATAGTCTACCAAGACAGCTCTTTTAAATATCTGTTTTTCAGGGAGCGATAAAGTGCTTGATAATTGCTTTCCCACTTTGTAGGCGGTATTTACCAGCGGAATCCGGCTCGTTAAGTCGTCTAAAACACCAAACAATCTTTTGCCGAGTACATTACTGGTGATCATTCCGGCAAGATATAAAACAAGCACAAACAAAAGAAGCCCAAGACCCGGGACGCGATAACCGATATACTGATCCACGAGTTCCATCACTCGCTTATCAATAAAGACATAAATGATCCGTATCGTGAAAATCGCGAGTCCCAGCGGGATCAAAGCCAGCAATCCTCGAAAAATATACAATTTTAAATGGTTCAAAAACGTCTTCATTTTTCGCTATCCTCTCTTAATAAGATAACCGATATAAGCGATGTAAAAAATTATAAATAACACCCCTTCCCATCTGTCGATTATCCTGCGTTTACCGGTAAACATGGAAAAGAATAAAATCAGACTCGCGCCGATCAAAACAAAGATATCAATATTGACTCCGGAAGCTATCGGTAAAGGTTTGATCAGCGATGAAATCCCCAATATAAAGAAAATATTAAAAATATTTGATCCGACAATATTGCCCACAGCTATATCCGCGTTTTTTCTGTAGGCGGCAACTGCTGATGTGGCCAGTTCAGGAAGTGATGTTCCCGCGGCAACTATGGTTAAACCGATAAGAGACTGACTTACACCAAATCGAGAGGCAATACTTACAGCGCTATCTACAACCAACTTGCCTCCGAATCCCAGTCCGACAATTCCTCCAACAACCATCAACAATGATTTTAGAAAATTATTACCGTTTTCCTTGCCTGATTGGGATACCTCTGAATCTTTAGAAATACCGGCGGTGTAATACATAAATATCATAAAAAACGCTAAGAATATAAAACCGTCTATTCGGGTAAGCATTGAATATCCAGCCTTATCGAATAACATATCATTGGCAAGCGCGCCTAGAACAAGAACCGCAAGCAGGCTGAACGGAATTTCTTTCCACACCGTGCCTTTTGAAACCGATAATGGATATATGATTGAAGCGATACCAAGAATAACAAGGATATTGAAAATATTGCTTCCGACCACATTACCGATGGCTATTTCCGTATTGCCTCCAGCGCTGGCGAAGATATTTACAAAGAGTTCCGGCATGGACGTGCCGAACGCCACAACAGTGAGACCGATAACCAAGTCGCTTACTCCAAGCCTTTTTGCCAGGGCTGACGCCCCGCTGACAAGAAAGTCCGCGCTTTTAATCAATAAGACAAATCCGATTATTAAAAATATCGAATACATAAGTATCTTTTATCTTTTTTACACCGCTAAATCGTTTTTCTCATCATCAAAAATAATTTCCGGTTTAACATATAACGCCATACCAAACGTCAGAGGCCCCACACGACCGATATACATCATTAAAATAATAACCAGCTTACCTAAAGCGGTTAAAGCGGTCGTTATGCCAAGACTCAATCCCACTGTTCCCAGTGCCGAAGCAGACTCAAAAAATATCTGTATAAACGTGCCATCCTCAGTGAGAGTCAACAAGTAAGTGCCTATGACTAAAGTCGAAATATAGAAGCTCAACGTGGCAACTGCCGTCCTAACACGATCTTCCGGTACAGTTGCCCCCCAGATTTTAACTTCTTTGCTTCCTTTAACCGCACTTTTCATCAATCCCCAGATTGCCGAAAAAGTTGTTGTCTTTAACCCGCCTCCCGTACCTGACGGAGACGCTCCTATAATCATTAATATACAGAGCAACATGATAGCTGATTTTGACATCGTGCTGATGGTGACCGTATTAAATCCAACAGTCGTAAGGGCGGTCATGGATTGAAAAAAGGAAAATAACAACCTGTTCTCGGTAGCAACCCCGCCACCGTAGCTCTCACTTAGGAACATAAGGAATCCGCCAATAACAAAAAGCCAGAACGTCATTGTGATAATAACCTTAGTGGTCAAGGTAACATGTTTTATTTTTCCACGAATTAAACGCCAGACATCAACGCAAACGATAAATCCCATTGCTCCCATGATACTTAATGCCGAAACAATAGCGTTAAGCCCGAAATTATTTGCTAAGCCTTCAAAGCTATTCGGAAACAGGCTGAACCCGGCTGTACAAAAAGCTGATACACTGTGAAATATGGCGTTCCAGAGAGGATTAGCGATGCCCGCATTAAGAAAAACAAAAAACAACCCAACAGCCCCCATAAGCTCGACGATAATAGAAAAGCTGATCACGCTCAGTATAAACTTTTCGATTTTAAAATTCTTAGGGATACTGAAAACTGTCTGTGCAATATTCTTTGACCTGTCATCAAGATATTTCTTAGTCGACAAAATAACAAATGAGCTAAACGTCATGTACCCGATACCGCCAAGTTGGATAAGAGCCAGTATTACCAACTGTCCCCAAAAGTTATAATCATTGTTCACGGTAACAGTCGTTAATCCTGTCGTAGAAACTGCTGATGTAGCAATAAAGAGATTATCAAGCACCGGAACGAAATTTTTGTGCATAAACGGCATACAAAGCAAAATGAAGCCGATAAAAATATACGACATATATCCCAAGACAACTAACCGAACCGGATTCGCCGTTCTCAAACGGTAAAGAAAAGCGTTAAAATAATCTTTCATTTATAATCCCCTTCTCTGTCTTTAGCAATTATTACATATATTAAATATTTTACGAGCCGATAATCCTAGAAAAAAGCTACTTATACTTATTCCACCAACGCCGCGGCAAGCGACATCATTGACTTACTATAAATCGGCCATCGGCCAGCCGAATGTCTTAATATAGACTTTTTTAGACATCCCTGCTATATCCGTTTAAATATGTAATCTCTCCACCTATTCTCATAAAGGCTCCTATCCAAATGTCCTTCTCTTAGGAATTCTAAGCCAGCCTTAACTGCAACTGTAATCAAATAATCTTTTGTATAACAATAAACCGCTCTTCTCAAGGCTTTCCCGTCTACTTCAAGGATACTCCATCTTTCATTGATACCTTCTCCGTCTTGAACAATCATAAGAAAATAACCGTCCTTCTTTAATATGCGTGATATTTTACCAACAACACTCGGCAATTCATCTGGTTTGACATGGATTAATGACCCACTGGCAAATACCCCCTCAAACTGTCCGAATCTATCATCAAGATTACGAAAATCCATAACTTCAAACTTACATTCCTGGCAACGTTCCTTAGCTACACGGATGCACTCACTGCTGTAATCTATACCAAACGTATCTGCCCCTGTAGATGCTAATCTCTTGGTCTCGTGACCGGGACCACATCCTAAATCTAATATCCTTGGGTTTTGGGGAAGCAATGAAACAAATTCTTTTATTGTCGGCAGAAGAATATCGTTTTGATACCACTCATCTGCCGTTTTTTCTGCCGTCAAATCGTAGAACAATCTTGTATTATCTTTCATATTTGTACCATTGAAATAATCTCATTATCATCCCGTGCAGACGCAACCATCGGTCAGCCCATAGTCCGAATATATACTTTTTTACTACTCATTTTTTTATCAAAACTAACAGCATTTTAAATCTTTCTATCGCCTGCAAGG
>JAFGLS010000008.1 GCA_016927935.1 Syntrophaceae bacterium | reverse complement strand
TATCGGCTAAGTTGATAAATACCTGGCGGATTTGGTCGGCATCAATATCAACACTCGGCAGATTAATATCCAGATTATTGATTATTTTCACATCAGGGGGAGTTGTCAGACGGGAAAGGGCATTCTCCATAACTATTCGTATTTTATTGGGCGACACGGTGGGCTCGACAACACGCGAAAAATTCAAAAGGTCATTGATGATTTTATTGGAAGAATTTACCTCTTCGTCAATAATGCTGAGAAATTCCAAGACTCTCGGTTCTTTCTCGGCCAGTTCGCTGTTTGCTACCTTCCCTTTTACATAATAGACCGCGTTCTTAATGGCAGCCAGGGGATTCCTGAGTTCATGTCCGATGCCCCCGGACAATTTACCCACGACTGCCAGCTTTTCGGAAAGAATCAGCTGTTCCTGCGCAGTTCTCAATTCTTCATTGGTTGCCCGCAGCTTTTCATTAGATACCCTGAGCTCTTCTTCGCTGAGTTGCAGCATCTCATTAGCTGTTTGGAGTTCAGAGTTGGATTCCTTGAGATCTTTCTCTTTGAGTTCCAGCAATTCGTTGATTATCTGAAGTTCCGACGAAGAGCGGCGGAGCTTATTGAAGGCCAGCGTCATATTTTTCACGGCATACCAGCTCAGAAAAGCAACCATATAAGAGAATACCACCTGACAAGTGATTACCATCGTGCTGTATCCTGAAGAGTTGATAGTGATGATTTGAGGGACTAAATCCGCGCGTTCCACACCCACCATAATCAGGTAAAGGATGATGGAGAAAGTAGCCACTAGGAAACAAGCGTTGACACTGATGATTATGCCGGAAACAAGAATAATAATTAAATAAATAACGGCCAGCGGACCTAGGAAACCGCCAAATAAAGGTATGACTATGGCGCAGAAGAGAAGGAAGGCGGCAATAAAAAAATGGCCGGCAGCCCTGACCTTATCTGCCCGGACAAGAAAATAAGTTATCAGACAGATAAGCATCGCCGTAATAAGCATAAAAGTGATAGGAACAATCTTAAACTCAGGATTGGACAGCCAACTGATTATATCTATGGTCTCCGATATTACCATTAAAACAAATATGCCAATTGATATAAGTTTAATGGCGTCCTTTTTACGCGCTAAATCATCTTCAAATATAGTTGGTTTTTGTTCCATTTTATTTGGCCCTCATCGAATTATAAGTTAAATTCTTCATGACTTACCCGGAATGCTTTTACCATATATTAAGTCAGAATTCCGCCATTTTTTTTATTTCTCCACACATCCCAAGGATTAACAAACGATAATTTAAAGAGCTGTGTGTCTTCGGTGATTATATTAAACTTGTAATTTATTCCGCTACGGTAAATACATCAGTATATCCGTCTTTTTTCAAAACTACCGCATATTCGGCAGCACTGTCAAGAGTCTGACACCTTCCCACCCTGACTCTGTAAAAAATATTATCTCCTCTGTCATAAACCATTATATGCGCATTCTGATATTTTTTATCGAGCTTAGCCAGGAGCCGTTGGGCATTTTTCTTATCAACAAATGCACCTACCTGAAATGTAAAATTTCCGGAATAATAGTCTACAGGAACAATTTTACCGGAACCTGGTTCTATCTCCTTACCCAATGCAATTATCTCGACATGAGCTGTTCCGGAATTCAAAACCCCTATTCTTTTTGCGGCTTCATAGGAAAGATCGATTATTCTCCCCTGTACAAAAGGCCCTCTGTCGTTAATCCTGACCTCCGCTTTCCGATTATTTTCCAAATTTATAACCCTGACGTAAGTACCCAAAGGGAGGGTTTTATGGGCAGCCGTCATATCATACATATCATACATTTCACCATTGGAAGTCACTTTCCCGTGAAAATCCTTCCCATACCATGATGCTATTCCACGCTCGCGAAAATCTTTTGCATCGGGAACCGGCTGATACCATTCACCAAAAACCTGATATGGCTTAGGATATCCCGGTTTGACATAAGGCGGTTTGGATGTTGAACATCCGTTTAACAAAAAAATAATTAATGTACATAACAAGAAAAATCTTTTAACGGTTGATTCTCGTTTTAATTTCATCGGATTTATTTTTTGATTAAATATAATTTTATTTAAAGTAAATATAAGGGGCTTAAGCTTGTATGTCAATTATTTTAAGTGCGAAGACTATAATATCGGAGCAACGGGTAAAATAAAAAATTTACGGTAAAATTAATTCTTCAATGTTGTAATATCGGAAACAATTTGCTTGTTTATTCCTCCAAAAATGACGAAAAGTTTTACATTTTAAATATTTATGCTATAATAAAAAAAGAGGCATGAAATTCAACCCTTCTTTTCCGGATGCGTGGAAAAGTAAAAGGAGAAATGATCATGAAAAAATTTGGCTTTTTTATATTTTTTTTATTGCTGATAACTTCATTCCCGACAGCTTATGCTGAAATCAAAGAAGGCTCTTTTTCGTTTAACCCCTTTTGGGGAATTTCTATTTTTGAAAGAAATCAGTCAATTCATAAAAATTCAAATTTCGGCACGTATGGTTTCCGCGCAGGTTATAATTTTACGGAACATTGGGCTTTGCAGGGTTGCTTTAGCTACACACAAATAGAAATTGACACACCACAATGGTACAATACACCGTGGCAAGACATATACAGTTACAACATTGAAGGGCTCTATCATTTTATGCCTAATGGCCGTTTTGTCCCGTTTATTGCAGCAGGACTTGGTTTTAATCATTACAGCAGAGGACAACATCCTTCCAATGACCCTGAAACTTATGAAAAGTACGAAGCAGACAGATTCACCGTTGATTATGGCGCCGGCCTGAAATATTTCCTGACGGAAAATATTGCCCTGCAGGCGGATGTCCGCCATTTTCTATCTTTTAACAACAGGCAGGATAATCCTCATCACATTCATAATGATTTACTCACAACTTTGGGAATTAATTTTACCATTGGGGCGGTGAAAAAGGCAGAAGCTCCTATAGTAGAAGCCAAGATTGAAGAAGCTCCTGCTCCTGTTTCAGCTCCGGTGGACAAAATTGCGGATTCCGACAGGGATGGTGTTCCCGATTATCTGGATAAGTGTCCCAATTCTCCTGCCGGCCTAGTTGTAGATAAACGAGGTTGTTTGCCAGATTCCGATAATGACGGCGTTCTGGATTACGAAGACCGTTGTCCGGAAACACCTCACGGCATGAAAGTTGACAAAAATGGTTGCCCATCGGATTCCGATAATGACGGCGTTGACGACTACAATGATAAGTGTCCCCGCACTCCTAAAGGAATTCTTGTGGGCAAAGATGGCTGTGCACGTGAGAAAGTTTCCATGCTGCTTAAGATTGAATTCGATTCCGGCAGAGCAGTTGTCAAAAAGCAATATCATAAAGAAATGAAGAAAGTGGCCGACTTTATGAGAGAGAATCCAAAGGCAACCGCGACCATCATCGGCCATACAGACAATACCGGCAAGCGGCAGGATAATATCAGGCTCTCCAGAAAACGCGCTAACAGTATCCGTACCTACTTGATTAAAAAATTTCATATCAAGGCTTCCCGCATCAAAGCCATCGGTTACGGGCCTGACCGACCGATAGCCAGCAACAAGACAAAAAATGGAAGACAGAAAAACCGAAGAGTTTTTGCTATATTCGAAACTGTTCCAGCAAAATAACAACTGACTATGTAAAAAACCCTGTATCGTGTTTAACAGATACGGGGTCTTTTTTTCATAAAAAATTTTATTTTTTATCTGTTGAACTTAAACGAAGCCTCAACCCTTCGATTATTCTGTCGACCGCCTTCCGTGTCATTGCTGAATATTGGTCTGCTTTTCCCGAAACCGGCAATTTTTAAACGTGAATCTTCAATTCCGAAGTTTTTAATAAGGTACTGTCTTACGCTGTCGGCACGTCTCTCTGATAATTTCTGGTTGTAGACGGCACTGCCAACATCGTCTGTATGTCCCTCAAGCACAACAAAAGCCTTGGGACACTTTTTCATCTGATCGGCCACTTTTTTGATATCATTTTTATATTCCGGCTTGATATCGGCCTTGTCTGTATTGAATTCCACGTTGAGAATGATGGTTCTTTCATGGCAGTACCCGCAATCGGGGATGCTCTTGTCAACCTTTATCGGCTCTAAACCGCCGGCTCTGTCATCTAATTCCCCTATCGTAACGACATAACCTGATGTATTACGCTTATTGGAGGAAGATGAATCATTGGTTCTGGAATCTGATTCTGTTATTGTAACTGTATTGTACAAAACATTATTATCCACATCTAGGAAAGATAATTCACCCGCCCTGACTTCTGCCTCTGCCACTGCTGTGATCATAATCAGCATTATAATCAATGTTAGAACTCCTACCCTCCCCATCACATTCTCCCTTTATTTTCAATTCTTTAGTAAATTGATTTTTTGAAAGCTATTTATTTTAAACTGACTCTGCCTCCTCAAAAAAGGTTTTTCCTGAATACTAAATTAAACCTTCCCTGTCAAAAATATTCTTATAATATTTTTTATAATGAACAACCCCGCCGCAACGGGCGGGGAATTAGACCCACATTTATCCCACTCTGCTTCGCTACGGGGATAATTCAACCATCAAATTTCAGTGCACTCCGCTTCTGAAATTTGGGTCTCATTAATGGTCGTGGGTTGTGCTTCTTTATAATTATTGATTAAATTACAAAAATTTGATTTATTCAAAAAGAATTTTAAATCATTGCATTTACATAATTAAATGAAAAACAGCACAGAAACAACCGATAAAATGTTTAAACCGTCGTTTTTTTCCCGCAGTCCTCATTTCCAGTCTATCATGGCCAGTTCCCGTCTCCGCCTGCCCCTCAAAAATACCATGGCTAAAAAAGCAAGGAAAATAATAATCAAAACATCTGCCGGCTCCAGATTGCTGTCTTTTCTTTCTTGTCATCCTTCTTTTAGAGGACTGATCATTCTTCTTCATGGATGGGAAGGTTCATCATCTTCGGCTTATATTCTGGCAACGGGAGACTATTTTTACAGGCTCGGCTTTTCTGTCTGCCGTCTTAATTTGCGGGATCACGGCGAGTCGCATCATCTCAACGAGGGTCTTTTTCACGGCGCCCTGCTGCAGGAAACATTCGAAGTTGTGAAATCTTCAGCCAATTTGTCCGGGGGTAAGCCGGTTTATCTGATAGGTTTTTCCATGGGCGGTAATTTTGCCTTGCGTATCGCCATGAAACATGGCCATAACCCAATATCCAACCTAAGACACGTTTTCGCCATCAGCCCTCCCTTTGACCCATACAAATCAACTCTTGCCATTGATAACGGCTGTTTTTTTTACCGAACCTATTTCCTAAAAAAATGGAAAAGGTCTTTAATCAAAAAACAGCGTATTTTCCCGGAAAAATACGATTTCAAAGATATGCTCAAGGCCAGAACCTGCATTGAGCTGACAGAAAAAATCATGCCCTACTTCCGTGAAATGCCGACTTATCGTGACTATTTCAATCTATACACACTTAAAAATGATGCTTTTCAAAACCTTAACATACCTGTAAAAGTATTTATCGCCGAGGATGATCCGGTTGTTCCGCAGGAGGATTACCGACATGTTCAGGAAAACAAGTTTTTTAAAATATACAGACAGAAATTCGGCGGACACTGCGGTTTTATAAATTTATTTCCCGTAAGATGCTGGTACAACCAGATAATTGCTGAAATCATAACGTAGAATTTTCCAGGAAGCTTTTATTTATGGATTTGACCCTGTTTCAGAAAAAAGATGTTTTCCCCCGCTTTGTAATGGACAAGCTGGCGACCGCCACTCTTGATTACAAGGAAAAAAATCTGGAAATTGATAAATCCAGGCAGGAAGGTTCTTCTCATCTTAAGGCTGCGGTGGTTTTATTGCTCAACTTCAAAAAAATAAATGACCAGTCTGAATATGTTTTCCAGCTGATCAAACGCTCCGAGAAGGTTTCCCAGGCGGGTGATATCAGCTGTCCCGGTGGAATGCTCCACCCGAGACAGGACAATTTGCTGAGTTCTATTCTGAAAATGGGGATGCTTTCCGCTTTATGCGGCAAGACGGCAAGGCAAATTCAGAAAGTGGATAGCGAAACCGCGATGCTTATCCGTCTTTTCCTAACCACCGCTTTAAGGGAAGCGTGGGAGGAAATAGGTCTGAACCCTCTTAATACAAAATTCCTGGGCGCCCTGCCCTCATCCCCTCTGACAATGTTTGCCCGGACAATCTTTCCTGTTGTGTGTATTGTCCGCAGAAAATTCCCTTACAAATTAAGTAATGAGGTGGAAAAGATCCTGGAAATTCCGCTAAGTTTTTTCTTCCACAAAGACAACTATGCCAATCTGGATATCAAGACATCCATGAGTGAAGATATAAAATCACTACAATATCAAACGCCCTGTCTTGTTATTCCCGACGGCAGAGGAAATGATGACATTCTCTGGGGGGCTACATTCAGCATAATCCATAATTTTCTGAATATCATTTCCGACGGTAAAGTCCCTTCATCTTATTCTTTAAGAACATTGAGCAAGACACTGACGTTTAAATATATTTCCCCTAAGGGCTGACTTTATGGCAGAGTTCAAAATCAGGCAAACGACCATCAAAACCATTATTTTTGATTTTGATGGAACACTGGCAAAGTTAAACATTGATTTTCAGAAAATGCGGGAAAACATAGCAACCCTTATCGCATCCTACGGCATCGCCCGAGATCAGCTGCATACGGATTTTGTCCTGGAAATGATTGACGCCGCATTTAAATTACTCAGCACAAGCTCGGATAAGAAAGCCAAAAAGTTTCTCGATGAAGCCAACACTATAATTGAAAAAATCGAAACAGCTGCCGCTGCAAATGGCGAATTGTTTAATCATACTAAAAAATTGCTTACCTCTCTTCAATCAAAAAAAATTTCCTGTGGAATAATAACGAGAAACTGCAACAAGGCCGTCAAAATCGTATTTCCGGATATCCTGAAATACTGTCCTGTTGTCATCTGCCGCGACGATGTCAGTAAAGTCAAACCGCATCCGGAACATATAAGCCTTGCTTTAACAAAACTTGGCTCTTCGCCCGCAAGTACATTGATGATTGGCGACCATCCCATTGATGTAAAGACCGGCCGCAACGCCGGTACTTTGACCTGCGGTGTTCTAACGGGACGCTGTCAGAAAAATGATTTTTTTGAGGCTGGCGCTGACCTTGTTCTTTCCAGCGCTTTGGAGATATTAAATATAATAAACTGATATTGTCTGACAAATATGATTTTAAAATAGAACCATCATAATAGGTCGCAGTCGAGTCCGATCTGGCCACCCACGTAATTTCCACCAATCATGTAAAAAACATCCTGGAAAACGGTGAATCCTAACACTGTAATGTATTCTTTTAAGGTGATTATGCCGATATTGTCATTGCTTGTGACACTGCCTGTGGCCAAGGAGTTTGTGATTTGTCCGTTGTAATTTAGACCGACGAGGCTGCCCAATATACTACCTCCGTTGACATTTCCGGAAGCAGTTGCTCCATCTATCATGCCGCCGGCATTGAGTCCCACCAAACCACCTACGATGTTGCCACCTTTGATGTTTCCTGTTGCATGGAATTTGGCAAGTCCTGGGAGACCCGTTAAATCTATACTGTTTGCCACATCTATAATACCATCGAAATTTGTATCAAAGGAATACTCGACTAAACCATTAACATCCGCATGCATGGAATATGAAATATCGCCATTGCCGCTCGTGCCTGTAATACTGCCTTCCGCTGAAGAATTCGTTATTTGTCCGTCTTCATTAAGTCCTACCAAGCCGCCTAATATACTCCCTCCGCTCACATTGCCCGAAGCAGTGGATCCGTCTATATTGCCGCCAGCATTTAGTCCGACTAAGCCGCCAACAATGTTGCCGCCTTTGATACTACCTGCTCCAGAAATATTACTTAATCCATCCATACTGCCTGTTAAATCTACATTGCCATCGAAATTTGTATCCATGGAAAAGGCGACTGCGCCATCAACATTTCCATTCATGAAGAAGGCCATATCGCCAATGCCGCTTTTCCCTGTGACACTGCCCGTGGCTAAAGAGTTCGTTATCTGCCCACCGATAACTTCATCAAATGGTATGTCGAGATTCAAACCGACCAGACCACCTAATATACTCCCTCCACTGACATTACCCGAAGCATCAGATCCGTCGATACTGCCTCCGGCATTAAATCCGACCAGACCGCCAACGATATTGCCACCCTTCATGCTGCCCTTGCCGGAAATACTGCTTAATCCATCAATATCAAATGTTAAATAGTTGCAGTCATCAAAATCCAGATCTGAATCAAGATATGAATTCATAGAAAAGACCATATCACCAATGCCGCTTTTCCCTGCGACAATGCCCGTGGCTGAAGAATTCGTTATCTGTCCGCCGATAACTTCATCAAATGGTATGTCGAGATTCAGCCCCACCAGGCCACCTAATATACTGCCACCGCTGACATTTCCTGAAGCAGCAGATCCGTCTATACTACCTCCGGCATTGAGTCCGACTAGACCGCCAACAATGTTACCGCCTCTGATTTTGCCTGTGCCGGAAATATTGCCTGTTATATAGCTATAGACATCAGAAATCAGATCCACATCAAGATATGAGTTCATGGAAAATACAGTATCACCAACACCTTTTCTACCTGTGACACTGCCAGTGGCTGAAGAGTTCGAAATCTTGCCGCCGGCAACTCCGTCAAACGGTATATCGAGATTCAGTCCGACGAGACCACCCAAAATATTTCCACCGGTAACACTGCCCTCGGCATCTGATCCACCTATCGTGCCACCGACATTGAGTCCAACCAATCCGCCCAGGATATTTCCTCCCTTGATACTGCCTGCGCCGGAGACAGTGCTTACTCCATTGACACTGCCTATCAAATCGATGCTGCCATCTAAATTCGCATCTGCGGAATAGATGATTATGCCGTCCAGATCGGCATTCATGGAAGCGGCCATATGGCCAAGAATTTTTTTGCCTGTGATAATACCTGATGCCGAAGAGTCGGTAATCTGGCCGCCGGTAACTCCGTCAAATGGTATATCGAGGTTGAGCCCGACCAGGCCGCCCAGGATATTTCCACCGGTAACACTGCCGAAAGCCGAGGAGCCATCTACCGTACCGCCGACATTAAAGCCGACCAGGCCGCCCAGGATGTTGCCACCCTTGATACTGCCTGTGCCGGAGATAGTGCTTACTCCATCGACACCGCCTGTCAAATCGTTACTGCCGTCTAAATTCGCATCTGCGGAAAAGGCGATTATGCCGTCCAGATCCACATTCATGGAAATAGCCATGTCGCCCAAGCGTTTTTTGCCCTTGATAATGCCCGTGGCTGAAGAGTTCGAAATCTTGCCGCCGGCAAATTCATCAAATGGTATATCGAGATTGAGTCCGACCAGGCCGCCCAACATGTTGCCGCCGGTGACACTGCCGGATGCTGAGGAACCATCTATCGTGCCACCGGCATTAAGGCCGACCAGACCGCCCAACATGTTGCCGCCTTTAATTGTCCCCGTTCCAGAGATGCTACTTAATCCGTCGATACTGCCTGTCAAATCGTTACTGCCATTTAAATTTGCATCCATGGCATAAGCAATGATGCCGTCAAGATCCGCATCTATGGAAAAGACAACATCACCAAGGCCTTTTTTACCTACCACATTGCCTGATGCTGAAGAGTTCGAAATCTGTCCACCTATAACTCCGTCAAATGGTATATCGAGATTGAGACCAACCAGACCACCTAAGATGTTCCCTCCGGTGACACTGCCGGAAGCGACTGTTGCATCCACTGTTCCACCAGCGTTGAAGCCAATCAGACCACCAACGATGGTGCCTCCGCTGATAGTCCCCGTGCCGGAGATAGTGCTTAATCCATCGATACTTCCTTCGAAACTCTCATCCTTGGAATAGGTTACTGAACCATCAAAATCCGCATTCATGTTGAAGGCAATATCACCAACTCCACTTTTGCCTGTGACTCTGCCTGAAGCTGAGGAATTGGTAATCTGGCCACCTTCATTGAGCCCGATCAGTCCACCCAAGATACTGCCGCCAATGACTTTGCCGGAAGCCGCTGTTTCATTTACCGTACCGCCGTCATTAAATCCGACCAGACCGCCGATGATAGTGCCACCGCTGACAGTACCTGTGCCGGAAACATTACCGGTTATGTCGCTGGACCCATCAAGATTCAAATCCGCAGCAATATCCATATTCACTGTAAAGGTAGCATCTCCAACACCGTTTATGCCTGTGACACTACCAGAAGCCGAAGAATTGGTAATTTGACCTCCTTCATTGAGCCCGACCAGGCCGCCCAATATACTCCCTCCGGTAACACTGCCCGAAGCGAATGTGCCATCTATCTTACCACCGGCATTAAGGCCTACCAGACCTCCGACAACACTGCCGCTATTAATCATGCCGGTTACGTCGTCATCGCCATCATTATCCACATCAATGGCAACGGCGACACCGCTGCCAATAGTGCTTACCCCTGTAATACTGCCCGTGGCGTAAGAATTGGTAACCTGTCCGCCATCATTGAACCCTACCAGACCACCCACAACACTGCCGCCGATGACCTGGGCTGTGGAGTAAGCATTATTGACCGTACCAACGTTATGCCCGACCAATGCGCCAACATTATCAGAACCAATGATTCTGCCTCTTGCCAAGCCCACGTTCATGATACTGCCATTGCTCGACCCGAACAGGCCGATAGAGTCTTCCGTCGGCCGGTTGATGGTTAGTTTGGTAATGGTATGTCCCAAACCATCAAACTGGCCGGTAAAAGGTGTAATGTCGTTGCCCACAGGGACAAAGCCCGCGCCAGAATTCCATGTTGACGTTGCCGCTGCATTAATATTTGTGCCGAGAGCATAATATCCTGCAAGATTGCCGCTCATGCCCTGAAGATCAGTTCCCGTGGTGCTGCCGGCAGCGCCGAGACTTGTGATGACATAATAGTTTATAGTGGTACCGTCGGAGCCCAGTTTGGTGGAGAAGTTATTTCCTGTAGGCAGGTTGACCGGAGCGTTTACTTCGTATATTGAAGTGTTACCCAAAGCGACGGCACCCTGTCCATAGAGCAGTGAAAGTTTTGCCGTTGACGAACCGAACAATCCGCTGTTGATTTCAATGTTGCGCCAGGCGTTCAGCGTAAGCGTGTTTTGAGTCCAAGTAATGTTGTCGTTGACAAAAATATCACCATTGCCTGCCGGATTACCCGAACCGCAGGCCACACCTGTGCAGGAAACGGAACCGTTGAGCGTTTGTATGGTTACATCAGTGCTGCCCAACGCCGCAGACAAAGCAGTTCCTGTAACATCGCCACCGCTGGACGCTATGGTAAAGTCGTAAGGATCAATCAGCCAAGTACCGGTTATTCCTTTAGGCGCAGCTGTAGTTATAACTGCGTAGTCATCTATTTTGACGTCATAAGCCGAGGTCTCTATGTATCCGCCATTTCCGCCGTTGGGCGCCGAGGCGTCAAGTTTGCCGCCCACTATTGTTGTGCCGTTTTCCATATCGGAAAGAAGCATTATGCGGCCTTCTTTAGTTTGCAGAGCCTGCGCCTCTATAATGCCGCTGTTGTTCACTACTGCTTTAGTTAGGCTGTCCGCCGCCTTGGCGGTCATTACAACTATTCCACCATCGGCTTTTATAAGTCCTTTATTCTCCGCAAGTGCATCTACTGCGCCTTTATCAACTGTGTAGCTGATTAGTCCGTCGCCCTTAAAGTCTACCGATACCTGATTGCCGGCAGCCAGAATAACACTGCCATCGTTGGCGGTTATTGTTCCTTCATTGGTTACCTTTGGAGCAATCAGCGCTACTATTCCGCCTGTTTTGGCATTGATAGTTCCCTGATTAACAACACTGCCGGCATCCTCGGCAAAGCCCGCGTTGTAGAATTTGTTTTTACCGGCCAGAAAATCCTTGTCAGCCATTTTCAGTGAGGAAGCCACCAACCCGCCTACATTGACCTGAGAGCCCTTTCCGAAGACAATGCCGGAAGGATTGATTAGATAAACCTTCCCGTTGGCGGAAAGAGTTCCTAATATCTGGCTGGGTTTCTGGTCGGTAATGCGGTTCAAGGCTGCTGAGTCTGCATCGGGCTGCTTGAAAACGACACCGGCTCTTGCGCCGATATTAAATGTTTTCCAGTTGGCAATCATCTTGTCGGTGGACTGGTTTACAGTCATCTGCTTCCCGACAGTGGCGATACTGCCCTTGCCGGAGGTTATTTTACCTCCTGTGGGCAAGGCACCGGGCTCGATGGCGAAAGCCGTTCCTGAAAGCGACAAAAACGCGGCCAGTGTGATGGCACCGAATATTGCTGCCGGACCTTTCCCGTGCGCTATCTTTTCCGAAACGAGAATCCACCTTTCCTTTACTTTTGACCAGATGCGCTGATAAACTCTGTTCATGGTTATACTCCTGTGAGCATTGCTATTTATGTTTATTATCTTTAATCTGGATATGGTTCAGTGAAAGGCGAGATGTGCTGGACATCCCTTGTACATGGAGAGTAATTATCCAGCCTGGCAGTTCGATCACCATATCCCTTATCAGAGACTTAGGTTGTTAACTTTGCACCCCGCTTTTTCAATGCGGTTAGCCTTTTTCAAGCCGGTTATATTTAAAGCTAAATAAGCTACAAAGTCAAGACTATTTATTAGACAGACTATTTATTAGACGGTTTTTTGATAAATATTTTAAAAATTTTTTACTGAAAAATTAGCAGCCAAATACAGAGGACAGAGTCACAGAGGGGTCAGACAGAGGGGCGCAGAGGGGTCGCGCAGAGGGGTCAAGTCTGCCTTTGACCATTGATAATTCCCTCTATTTGCGATATTTTCTTCGCCAAAGTCCCTTCAACCTTTTTTTGATCTCTTATTTTTACTATTATACTACTTACTGTACTATATTTATCGATATTAAACTCTTTACCTATTTCCTCAAGTTTTTTGCCGGTATGATTTCGAACCAAATATATGGCTACATCCCTTGGTTCGTTATTAAAGCCCCTCTGCAATTTCAACATACTGTCCGGCTTTACTTTGTAAACCCTGTTGACAATCTGTTTAATGTCTTTTATCGTTGGCTCCAAATTTCTCGCTTGCGGAATCTCACGATGCTTTTTAATGCCAAAGTATAGTGTCTTTATCTTCTCTACAAATTTATCTGTGCCCAAAAACGAGGACATATTCTTCTTTGCGTAAAAGCTCTGTATTTCCTCTGAATCTTCTTGTTTCATAAAATCAATAAAAGCTTTTATCTGTCTTTCTCTATCGTGATCTAACATTTCTAAAATAAAATTTCTGTTTAAATACTGCCCTCCGGCTGCTTCTTGAATGTATTCTCGATAACTGCTCCACCGATAATTCTGAGGATATTTAACTATGCCCGCCCGCATAGGATTTCTATGAATATATCGTACAACCTCCAATAGATAACTATCAACATCAATAAGAATTGCTTTATACCGGCCGCGAAATAATTGCCCATCAACATGATGCCTGCGGTTAAATCTTTGAGTGTAGAGACCATTTACATGACGCATGCAACGGTCAAGATTGGCTTGTGGTGTTTGAAGCAACAAATGGTAATGATTATTCATTAAGCAATAGGCCCCTATCTTTATATTCCACATGGCATTTGTTTCTCTTAGCAAATCCATAAATTGCTGGTAGTCCTGTGCATCATGATAAATTGATTCGCCGCGACGTCCTCGATTCATGACATGGTACCAAGCATTTTGATATTGTATACGTAATGGTCGTGTCATATTACTGCCTCATTGTGATCTTTTATACGCATAAGTATACTATAACCTTTTTTCAAAAGTCAACGGCAGACTTGACCCCTTTCGCTTGACCCCTTTCGCCATTTCGCCATGTAAATTGCGCTCCTTCACTCTTTGCAAAAGATCTCAATCTGTCTTTAAACTTTTGTCTTTTAATTTTCATGCCGCTCTCCCCAGATTTTCACACCAAATATATAAAGTATATAAAGATAAAGGGGACGGTTGTCCCCTTTATTCAATTTTGT
>JAFGLS010000007.1 GCA_016927935.1 Syntrophaceae bacterium | reverse complement strand
TATTATTTACGATTAATATTGGAATTGTAGTCGCCTTATTAGCCAATAGTACATCAGCACAGGACAACAGGAATGATAAAACAGCAAGATTGTCTTCTAAGCCATTATCTCTTGAATGGACATACTTTATTGGAGGCAGTGACAGGGATGGAATGGGCTGGCGTAATCCTATTCTTCAAAACGACAGTACAGTTTATTTCACAGGTGTCACTAAGTCTCCTGATTTTCCCGTAACTCCCGATGCCATGGACTCTACATATAATGGGGGTAGCCAACAATGGGGGAAAGAAGATATATTTCTGATGAAATTTAATACACACCAAAGAAAAATTACTTACTCTACTTTTCTGGGTGGAGCAACAGGGCCGGAACATCCGGAAGACGTATTTGTGGATAACGCTGAAAACGTTTATCTGGTAGGTAATACCGGTTCTTCTGATTTCCCTGTAACAAGCGATGCACTGATTCCAAAATTCCAGGGGCCTGATTTTCGACATGCCGATGGTTTTTTCACCATCTTGAGCAATGACGGGCGCAAGTTAAAATATTCAACTTTTATTGGCGGGCCTAAAAATGATGGAGTATCACAGATATTTATGGAACCATCCGGAGACATCGTCCTTTTTGGAGTGTCCGATTCCATTGATTTTCTTTCATCACCAAAAAATAATTCAGGGGCATATGTTATGAAACTTGATGCAAAAGAACAAATCATCCGTTCGGCTTGCACTCTTGGCGATATCAAAGAAATGAATGTACAACAGCTTAAATCAGGAGACTATTTGATTGTTGGGAGTACAGCCAATTCGGGAATTACAACTACAAAAGGCGCCTTCGATCAATCTTATAATGGAGGAGAAAATTCCTGGGGTGGTGATCTTTATATCATGCAACTAACAAAAGATTTAAAGACAATAAAATTTGCTACTTTATTCGGCGGAAGCGGAGATGATTATATCGCAAAAATATTATGTCTGCCCGGAGGTGATTTCTGTGTAATCGGGTGGACAACATCAAAAGATTTACCGGTAAGTAAGGATGCTCTGGAAAAGAACTTTACAAGTAAAAATGCTTCTTTTTTTGCACGTTTCGGCGAAGATGGCAAACAGCTTAAATATTGCACATACATCGGAGGAAACGGGGCTGAGTCCGGTACCTATGCAAAGAACCTTATGTTTGACGGTCACTCGAAAGTTTATGTTGCAGGATATACTTCATCACCGGATTTTCCTGTCACTGCAGATGCTTTTCAAACAAATAAATCGGGGGGAGATGATATTTTTATACTTGCTTTCGATATCATCGACAATTCGCTTGTGAATTGCACTTATTTTGGTGGAACAGGAAACGACTGGGAACCACGCCTTTTCTTCGATCAACAGGGGGCAATGTATATATTGGGTACTACTGATTCTGATGACTTTCCAACAGATGTTATGCACCAATCGATAAGGAAAGAAAGAGATTTATTTATTTCCAAGTTTTCAATAAAGCAAAGCCATTAAAATAAATTAATGCTAATGAAAATTACTATGAATTATTTTTCAAGGTCAATTAAAATTGTCTGTTTAATTTTATTGATGACAGCATCCATTCTGCAGGCGCAAGAAAATCAAAAATATCGATATACTGATAAACATAGATTTAAAAAAGCAAATCCGTCGGGACCAGATTTGGAATTTATCTTTCTCCCATTACCTGCAACTAATGATTATCAGGTTATTTCAAATATTAATACACATGGAGGAGAAATATTTATCAGTAATCCGGGATCGGTTGAAAAATATGTGCGATATACAGTATCGAAAGAGATGCAACCTGCATTAGATGGTTGGTATGAAGTTATGCTTGAATTTGATTATGAACCTAAGCAAACCGAATACTCAAATGCCATTATTGGAAAGATTTATCCCTACGATACTACCACCTATTTATATAAAAGATATACTTCAAACTATTATGAATTTATTGATACGGATAATCTAACAATGAAAAAAGCAAGTGATAAACTTTGGGCTAATTCTTCTAATGAATATGATTATGCAAAAAAATGTTTCGATTATGTTCACGCCACTTTTGAATTCAAAAACATGGGTACAGGCTGGCTTTCAATTTCTCAATTAATTTCAAATGGAGGAGGTGATTGTGGAAATCTCAGTTCTCTTTTTATCACCCTCTTACGCTGCAAAAAAGTACCTGCCAGGCATGTAACTTTACCAGGCCATGCCTGGGCAGAATTTTATCTGGAAGGCTATGGATGGATACCGGTTGATCCCACTTTTGGCTATTTCGGTAAAGCTTCTTCAGATTATGGAATAATATATTCAAGTGAAATAGTTTATTATTTAAAAACATCAAAAATGGATTCGCTATTTTTCAAGGCATTAGGACAAATAGAACACAATTTTTACCCTGGTGGCCATAAACCCTATCAATGTGATAGAATTATATCTCATGTTAAAATTAACTAACCAGTGAACTTTGATAATTATCCGATATGAAAAAAGCATTTATTATTACTTTTTTGATTTTGATTACCCAATTCTCCTTCGGGCAGCAATTCACCGATTTATACGGTGATTATTTAGGACAAACACCTCCGGGTGATACTCCAGTGGTTTTTGCCCGCGGAATCGTCTCGGACGAATACCAGCAACACGGCGCTCCGACGTTTTCTCCCGATGGCAACCAAGTGTTTTGGCAGACAAACCGACTTGATAATGGAAAAAAATGGCTTCGTTTTGTTATGACTATGCGGCGCTCGGAATTAGATGGACGATGCCAGAAGTGTCGCCCTACGATAGAAATCCAGTATTTTCTCCTGATGGAAAGCGACTCTATTTCGGTATTAAACGAGAAGAAAATGACTCCTATTTTATCGAGAAACAAGGCAATAGCTGGAGCGAACCGAAGAAAGTCGGCCTTGTTGCGCATTTCCCAGAATTACAGAAAGCCACTCAACTTTCGGTCACACTTAACGGAACTCTCTATTTTCTCGGTTACGCTCAAGGATTTAGACAAGATCTGGGCATCTATCGGGCAGAATTTATCAATGGAATGTTTGCAAAAACCTGAACTGCTACCGCCTACTATCAACGCTCCGGGTGATAACCTTAATTGGACTCCTTTTATTGCGCCTGATGAAAGCTGTCTGATCTTTTGTTCGAATGGCGATCTTTATATCTGCTTCAGGAAGCCTGATGGGAGCTGGACGGACAGAGTTAATCTGGGCGAACCGATCAATTCGAAAGAGCGGGAACGATTCCCGGTTGTGTCTCCCGATGGCAAGTATTTGTTCTTCACGCGCTGGACTCCCGATCACGACGAAGATGTTTTTTGGGTGAGCGCGGGGATCATTGGGAAGCTGAAAGCGAAGGCCATTCAGGAAAAGCGGCTCAAGATCGACCATTGAATAGAAAAGCTAAAGCGAAAAATACTTGAATGAAGGATTAAGTGATGAATCAGAACAATCGTTAGATCAACGATTGCTTGATTCAGGAATCCAAACCCTCCCAAGAAAGGAGAAAGTCATGCGTATGAAGTCAAAACAAGCCGTTCTCGCTGGCCTCATTCTCAGTGTGAGTTTGGGCGTATCGGCGGGGGACAAGAAAGATTGCAGCAAAGCGCTGAAAGGAATCGTGCATTTCAGCGACGACGACGTGCGGTTTCATTCGAAAGACGGCGTCGTTGTGTTCGTGGATCCCGTGAACGGACCCGAGGATTCCGTAGTTGCCGTGACAAAAATGGTCAAGCCGGATCTCATTCTCATTACCCATCCGCATGGCGACCATTTCCAGCCGGATGTGTTGAAGGCGTATCTCAAAGCCAATCCCAAGGCCGTTCTCGCAGGGCCAGCCGAGGTTGTGAAACAGGCCAAGGAGAAAGGGATCGACGGGATGAAGGAAGTGGCGCCGAATCAACACTATGAATTGGCGGGGGTGAAGTTTGAAACCTTGCCAGCGTATTTCTCCGAGGGTGATTCGCATCCCAAATCCGGGAACTGGGTGGGCTATGTCCTCCAACTCAACGGGTTGCGCTATTATGTGACGGGCGACACTGAACCGGTTTCCGAAATGGCGGAATCGAAAGCCGATGTGATTTTTCCCCTGCTTTATGGCTGCGGCGGCAACTTGGATTCAGCGGTCAAAATGGCTGAGTTGAGCAAGGCATCCATTGTGGTGCCGGTTCATACCGGCGGCCGCGTTGAGGTCATCGAGAAGTATATCGCCGGTCTTCCGAAAGATGTCCAGTGCTGTTATTACCTGAAGGGTAAACTCGTTTTAGTACAGTAAAAATAAACCGGTGCGACGCCCTGAAGAAACGCGCCGCACTATCCCATAATGCAGGAGTGAAAAATGATTTCCTATTTACGATTAATAAAATTGTGGTTAGCCGTTATTTTATTCCTCCCATACAGTGCACAAAATCAATCCATGACTGATTCAGGGAAAAACAAATCAGTCCTGATTATCAAAGCGGCGGGATATCTTGAAGGCGGACAACCAGAGGGTGTGGATGCCATTACCGAAGCGACCTCCGTGGGGCGGAATGTTCATGAGGTTTCAGATGTTCTCCAAAAAGAACTGAGCCGGCTTGGCGTGGGATCGGAGGTGGCGCCGTTCAATGACGCCAAACGGATTCAGGAAATTCTAAAGGATTCCACCATATCGCTCATCGTGTTTGCCGGGCCCGCTTACAGCAGCCAATTCCCACAACAATTAAAGGATGTCGTCCCAAAAATAAAAGAACGCATTCTCGAGAACAAAATCCGCTGCACCTCCATGACGACCTGCCGGTTTCTCGGCAGCGGGGAACGAACCGTGACCTCCTTTAACGAGGGACTCAATGATGTTGGCATTTCAACAATTGACGGGCTTGTCATCCACCATGAATATGAAGACCCGGATTGGGAATCCAAGGTCAAAGCATTCGCTGAACAAATTCAACAGGCGCTTTAACATCAAGCAAATAGAACCCGGTACCAATCCTCAATATGGGCAAGTGAATGAAAAGGAAAGGAACAATCATTAGCATATTTATCGTGATGTTATACGCGTCCCAAAGTGGTTTTCGGATTTTTCTGGAATCCTCGTCTTGCCGCACTTAGCGGGGACGCCAGGCGCGATGAACAGCTTTGATAGTTTCGAACCTCTTCCAGAGGTTGTGATCATTCACTCAAAATGATTTCAAGGCGTGCCCCAGATAATAAGGCCATATCACCAGTGACCAGAGAATCGACCATCCTTTCACGCCCGCGAATCCGAGTGTGAAAAGCCATCCGGCAAACCAAAAATGATTCTTGAGCGATGAGATTTCGTCTTTCATTCCCTGAAAAATCTTGGTCGGACTGGCTTTCTCTTTTTCTGCACAGGGGGTGTTTCTTCCTTCTGACATGGCTCCCTCTATTTTTTATAAGTTCTGGTTCTAAGTTTTTTTTCGGTTGATTTTTGTTACGTAAATTCTCCCGATATATTCAATAGAAATTGAGACAAGCTTTTCGATCAGGCAACACCGATTGCTATTTGGTTGATCATTTTTTATATTGTTTCATGTCCAATCGATTTAAAGGTTTTTTCCTCCTTACCCGACCGCTCAACAGCCTGATCGCATTTTTG
>JAFGLS010000074.1 GCA_016927935.1 Syntrophaceae bacterium | reverse complement strand
GGCCGGTCAGGTATTGGAGATAGCTCTTTTAGATCATGTAGTTGTCGGCGAACAAGGCAGGTATTACAGCTTTGGGGATGCCGGAAAAATTCCCGAGGCAGTATGAATAAGTATCAGTGGCCAGCTTCACGATTGGGCGAGAAAGAAATGGCCTTGTTGTTTCGGCAGAGGCAGAAGACCAAAGAGAGTATTTGTGAGTTACTGCGCAAGTCAGTGCATATCGCCTATGGCGAGGTTAATAATAACGGGAGAAAAAAGGAGGTTCGGGATGGCGAATAAAGAAAAACAGAAAAAGAAGAAGCAAAAGAAATCGGCGGCAACGCGCACTCAGGTTGCCGAGGTTCAGCCGGAGACTAAAGTAACCCGGCAGGTTCTTATGCTTAAGGCAAAGGATCGGGGCATAAAGAATTTCAGGGTTCTTAATAAAAATGAGCTCATGCATGTTCTGGCGGAAGGCATTACACAGCAGGAAATCGACGCGCTGGTGGCCGGAGCGGTTAAAAGATGGAAGTCTGGCTGGGGCAAGGGAAAGGCCAGAACCAAGGCAAAATAACAGGACACGGATAGTTTCATCAAGCCTCCGCTGGCATTATGCTGGCGGAGGTTTTTTGTTTTCCAGAATTTCATTTTAAGGTGTCCGTTTTAGAAAATAATTGACTGTTCCATTGTTTTTTGATACACTTGTTATGAACCAATGTTCATAACAGGGAGATCGCGATGAGGCCAAAGAAGACAAGATGGGTCAAATGTCTGCCGGGGGAGAGATACTTCCGTCCTAAATGCAAGCCGTTATCGAAACTGGAAGGGGTTGTTTTAAGCCTTGATGAATTTGAGGCCATGCGGCTTGCGTGCCTGGAAGAGATGAAGCAAAGAGACGCCGCCAAGCTCATGAAAATATCCCGCCCTACATTCTCACGGATCGTTGCTTCCGCTTGCAAGAAGGTAACCGACGCATTGGTTAATGTTAAGGCTATTAGGATTGAGGGCGGGTGCTGTACCATTGCGGGAAGGAAGGCCAGGAAATGAAAGAGTGGAAGAAATTTCTTTATATTGTAGCGGCATTCTTGGCGTGTTTTTATTTGCCGATCGAAAACTTGAGATTTACTAACGCTATCTTTGAGGCGCTTGCCCTTGTCAAGTGGTATGCCAGGGAACATGTGCTTTTGTGTCTTGTCCCCGCGTTCTTTATAGCCGGGGCTATTTCAGTGTTTATCAGCCAAGCATCAGTGATGAAGTATTTCGGGGCTAAGGCGAATAAGTTTTTGTCATACAGCGTGGCGTCTGTTTCTGGAACGATTTTAGCAGTATGCTCATGCACGGTGTTGCCTTTATTTTCGGGCATATATAAAAGAGGCGCTGGTTTGGGGCCTGCGATTTCCTTCCTTTATTCAGGTCCCGCAATCAATGTCTTAGCTATTATTCTGACCGCCCGAATCCTTGGCTGGCAATTGGGTTTAGGCAGGGCGATTGGAGCCGTTGTGTTTAGTGTCGTTATAGGGTTATTAATGCACTTTATTTTCTTAAAGGAAGAGCGGGAGCGTCATGCTAATGGTGATTTTAATGTAGGTGAGGTAAAAGAAACTCGCCCATTAGGTCAGACTATCCTTTATTTCGCGTCTATGGTTGCTTTTCTTGTTTTTGCCAACTGGGGCAAGCCGTTAGAAAATGATAATAGCGCATGGTCATTCATATACCAGTATAAATGGTGGATAGCCGCATTTTCGCTTGTTAGCATGGCAATTATGCTTTTCAAATGGTTCAAAAAGGATGAGATTAAAGAATGGACTCAGGCTACATGGGGGTTTGCTCTGCAGATATTACCGCTTCTTTTAGGCGGTGTACTGGTTTCTGGATTCCTTTTGGGCAGGGTTGGGCATGAGGGGATTATCTCTTCAAGATTTGTTGAGGCTTTGGTCGGCGGGAATTCTCTAAGGGCAAATTTCTTCTCCTCAATCGTTGCGGCATTCATGTATTTCGCCACCCTTACGGAGGTGCCTATTTTACAAGGGTTAATCGGTTCCGGTATGGGTAAGGGGCCTGCTTTGGCGCTTCTTTTGGCCGGGCCCGCATTGAGCCTGCCGAGTATGCTGGTTACCCGGGGAGTTATTGGTACAAAAAAGACAATTGTTTATGTGGCGCTGGTGGTTGTCATGGCTACCATAAGCGGGATGATATTTGGTTTTGTTGTTAAATAAGCGAGGAGAGTTATGGAGAAAGATATCAAAAAGATAGTCAAAGAAGGCTATGCCAAAGTAGCCAAGCAAGGATCATCGTGCTGTTCTTCTGCTTCATGCTGTTCATCATCAAACAACGCCCGGGATATCAGCAAGACCGTTGGTTATACTGACGATGAAATGAATGCTGTTCCTGATGGGGCGAACTTAGGACTTGGGTGCGGCAATCCGGTAGCAGTCGCTTCATTAAAAGAGGGCGATGTGGTGCTTGATCTGGGAAGCGGAGCGGGATTCGACGCGTTTCTTGCGGCCAAGAAAGTCGGCAAAACCGGCCGTGTCATTGGCGTAGATATGACCGAGGAGATGCTGGAGAAGGCGCGGGCGAACGCTAAAAAAGGCGGCTTCGATAACGTGGAGTTCCGCGCGGGTGAGATAGAGAAACTTCCGGTTGAAGACAGCATGATTGACTCGATCATTTCCAATTGCGTTATAAACCTATCACCGGATAAAGAGGCAGTATTCAAAGAAGCGTTCCGAGTACTTAAATCTGGCGGCAGGCTGATGGTTTCTGATCTGGTGCTGGCCAAAGATCTGCCTAAACAGATAAAGGAATCAGTCGAGGCGTATGTGGGTTGTCTGGCTGGAGCAATTAAGAAAGACGATTATCTGCGTTTTATTGAGAAGGCGGGGTTTAAGGATATCAAAATAGTAAGCGAGGCGAGTTATCCGATAGATGCGATGTTCGACGGTTTCAAAGACGCTCAAGACGCTATCGTGAGTATAAAAGTTTCAGCGGTAAAAAGATAAACGGAGGCAGAAAAGATGAAAATTGAAATCTTAGGAGTTGGTTGTCCTAAATGCAAACAACTCACAGCAAACGCCGAGGCGGCAGTTAAAGAATTAAATATTCAAGCCGAAATTGGCAAGGTTACGGATATCGACAAGATCACCGAATACGGTGTGATGATGACGCCCGGGCTGGCCATTGACGGCAAGGTGGTTTCATCCGGGAAAGTTCTTAATAAGGATGAGATTAAAACAATCATTTCAGGAGGCGGATGTGAAAAAGATAATTCAGGCTCTTGCGGTTGTTGCGGTAATTAGCGCCGGATCTTTCGCTTTTGCCCAATCAAGCCCGCAGGCGAAAGTCATCGCGTATTATTTTCATGGGTCATTTCGGTGTGTTACCTGCACCAATATGGAGAAGTACTCTAAAGAGGCGATCGAGGCGAATTTTAAAGATGATCTTGCTTCTGGGAGTTTAGAGTTTAAAGCCGTCAACGTTGAGGAGCGGAATAATGAGCATTTTGTGGATGATTATAAGCTGTACACCAAATCGCTTGTCCTCTCGCTGGCGAAAGACGGTAAAGAGCTTAAATCAAAGAATCTTGATAAGATCTGGGAGCTTGTCCGCAATAAGCAAAAGTTTATGGATTACGTGATCGGCGAGATTAAGGAATTTATGAAGGACACGCAATAATGGAGTTGCTACTCGCTTTAGGTTCTGCGCTGTGGCTTGGGATATTGACGTCAATCAGTCCTTGTCCTTTGGCGACAAACATCGCGGCGGTGTCGTTTCTCTCGAAGAAGATCGCTCATCCGGCGCTTGTATTTATTTCTGGACTGGCTTATACGATTGGTCGGATAGTTGCGTACGCGGCACTTGGCTGGATTATTATCAGTTCGCTTTTGAGCGTTCCGCAGGTTGCGCAATTCTTGCAGAAATACATGGTCAAGGCTTTAGGGCCTCTATTGATAATCACGGGGTTATTTTTGCTGGAAGTACTTACGATAAGACTGCGGGGCGTGGCGTTGTCTCAAAAGCATCACAATAAACTTGTTGAGTCCGGCGCTCCGGGTGCTTTTCTTTTGGGATTGATATTTGCTTTGGCATTTTGTCCGGTTTCAGCGGCTCTATTCTTCGGCAGTTTGATACCATTAGCGCTGAATAGCAAAGTTGGGACATTGTTGCCATTTATTTATGGAGTGGGGACTGGGCTCCCGGTGTTAGCGTTCGCTGTCGCTATTGCGCTGGGCGTGACTTCAATGAGTCATTGGTTTAACAAGATCACGAAGCTGGAATTTTATACCCGCAGGATTACTGGTGTGATTTTTATTCTCGTTGGATTGTATTACATGGGAATCTATATTCTGCGGTTATTTTAAGGAGATTGGGATGGAGCATATCATTCACGAAGAACGGAAATTAAGTTTTTTTGAGAAGTATCTAACCGGCTGGGTAGTGCTCTGTATCGGAATCGGGATCGCTTTGGGCAAGTTGTTCCCGCAGGTGGCGGTGGCGTTAGATCAGATCTCGATTTATCAAGTGTCTATTCCTATCGCAATCTGCCTTTTTTCCATGATGTATCCAATCATGGTCAAGATTGATTTTGCCGAGGTTATTAAAGCGGGCAAGACGCCTAAGCCGGTTGTTCTTACGCTTATCGTGAATTGGTGCATAAAACCGTTTACGATGCTTGCGATCGCATGGCTTTTTCTCGGGGTATTGTTTAAAGGGTGGCTTCCGGGAATGGAGATTGTCAAAGGCGGAGCGCAGGTTGAGCTGTTTCGCTCATATATCGCCGGATGTATTTTGTTGGGCATAGCGCCATGCACGGCCATGGTTTTGATCTGGGGGCATTTGTCAAAAGGCAATGATGGCCACACGCTGGTTATGGTCGCCATAAACTCCTTAACCATGCTATTTCTCTATGCGCCATTGGGCGGTTGGCTTTTGGGCGTGAATAAAATGCCGATACCTTGGCAGACAATCGTTCTCTCAGTGGTTATTTATGTCGGGTTACCGCTACTCTTGGGTTACTACTCAAGAAAATGGTTGATCGCAAAAAAGGGATTTAAATGGTTTGAGGAGAAGTTCCTGCATTATCTGACGCCGGTATCTATCGGGGCGTTATTACTAACGCTGATTTTATTGTTTTCTTTTAAGGGCGAGCTGATTATTAACCAGCCACAGGTTATTTTTTTAATAGCGGTTCCGCTCTTTATTCAGACCTGTCTTATTTTCGCAATAACATACGCCTTGGCGAAATGGCTGAAGCTGTCTTATCGGGATGCGGCACCTTCGGCGTTAATCGGAGCAAGCAACCATTTTGAGGTGGCTATCGCTACATCAACTATTCTGTTCGGGCTATCCTCAGGTGCGTCGCTTGCGACAGTAGTTGGCGTTTTAATTGAAGTGCCGGTCATGCTACTGCTCGTACATGTCTGCCTTAAAACGAAAAGATGGTTTTAATATTTCGTCAAGATGCAAGCAGCCCGCAATTTCTACTTGGAAGTTAGGCGATAGGCTTAAATATTCTTGACATCATTTCTAATAAATTTAACTTGATTTCCCTACTTTCTAGCAGTATACTTTATTTAATAAGATATGTCCCGTGTTTGAAGGGGGAACCTGGACTGTAAAAAAGTAAAACCTTCACTTAGGCCTAATTGACTGAGTGAAGGTTTTTTCTTTATATTGACCATAAATTTTGCTATAATAATATAAATATGGTAATATAGCTCACGGTCAAAAAACAAGTCAAAAAGATAATGAAAAAAACAACCATTGAACTCACTGAGGAACATTACTTCTATTTGAAGGAGAAGGTATTAAATCTTCAGAAACAACGCAAGCCCGCTTCTATCGTTTCTATTATCCGTGATTTAATCGAGGACGATAGGAAAGAAAATACTAAACGAAAGTGATGAATATGCCTTTATTGCAAGAAGCCCAGAAAATTTTTATATACCCCACAGAAAAGAAAATCCATGGTAACTTTCAAATTCAGAACAGACGATTTCTTGGTAATAAATTTAAGCTATTAGACTTCATCGGCGATATCGTAAAGTTCAAATGCGGTACGGTTCGATCACTGTGCGATATTTTTGCAGGAACTGGTGTAGTTGGCTACAGATTCAATTCGCGAAATGTAAAGATCATAAGTAACGATATTCTCTACAGCAATTACCTGCCATTAAGGACATTTCTTAAATTCCAGCAGATAAATCTTGGTCGGTTACAAGATTCGATTAGATGTTTGAATTCTTTAAATCCCCAAAAGGATAACTATTTTTCAACACATTTCGGCGATAGATATTTTACTCTCGACAATGCTCGTAAGATCGGGGCTATCAGAGAAGCTATCGAGGAAATGACTATAACCATGGATGAAAAAGCGGCCCTCATCACATCTTTGCTATATGCTACCGACAAGGTTGCAAATACGGTGGGACATTATGATGCCTTTAGAGCTGATCTAGATATGGTACAGCCCCTTCATCTTTTAACGCCGGAGATTAAATTAGAATGCAATCTAGATAATGAAGTCTACCAAGAGGACGCCAACAGCCTTATTAGAAAGATAACCTGCGATGTTTTATACATTGACCCGCCATATAATTCACGACAGTATTGTGACTCGTATCATTTGCTGGAAAATCTCGCAACATGGGACAAGCCATCCGTCTATGGTAAAGCTCAAAAGATGGATAGAAGTCACTTAAAGAGCAGATACTGCATGAAAAGCGCCCCCGACGCATTCGAGGACCTAATCCAAAATGCAGATTGCAAGCATATTTTAGTTTCCTATAACAATACCGGTGAGACAAAAGACGTGCGTTCTAATGCAAGAATTAAAGATGAGGAAATTGTCCAAATTTTAAAGAAAAAAGGTAAAGTGCAAACTTTTGAGCGTGACTACAAGGCATTTACTACGGGTAAAAGTATAACGAACTCCCATACCGAAAGAGTTTTTTACTGCGAGGTTTTGAAGAGAATATGAAAAAACATTGGTCGATATCTACAACTGTAAGAAATGCAGAAAGAGTGAGGAATTTTCTTATTGCCTTAAAAGAGCTAGACGGTGTTGAGTGGGATAACGAAGCTCAAATGCGTTATCAGATTCTTTTGATACAGAAAAAATTTTATGGTTTGACTACGCAGTTTTTCAATAGTCTAAGCCAAGAACAGATATCTATCCTTAAGGATCCTGAAGAAATCAGCTATGAGCAGGCAAAGGACATTTTTGACTCCAAGAATTACACCGACCCCGCTATGCGCGGCCGCCAATCGTTTAATCCTCTTAAAAAGATGGGACTGGGAAGCATTGTGGATCAAAAAATCCGAATAACGTCACTCGGTGAATATCTGCTACAGGATGATTATGATTTAGGCGAGATGTTTTTTAAGTCGTTTCTTAAATGGCAAGTGCCCAATCCGGACAGCGATGATTTCAAAGCAGAAGATGGTTTTTGCATTAAGCCATTTGTTGGGACTCTGCACCTAATAAAAAAAGTGAATAAAAAATGGCAAGCACTCGGTAAAGAGCCAAAAGGTATCAGCAAGGAAGAATTCAGTTTGTTTGTGCCTACCTTAATTCATTATCGAGAAATTGACGCGCAAGCTCAACGGGTTATCGATTTGCGATTGGCCCGCGAAGGAAAAAGCAATCAGGAACAAAGGAAAGTTTTAGATGAGTACAAAAAGGACTTCGCAGGTCAAATTTTAGATACAGACGATGCCTCGGAATTAGGCCGTTTTATAAGTAATCTGAAGGATTATGGTGACAATACTCTCAGGTATTTCCGGCTGACGCGTTATCTACATATCAGAGGCGGCGGTTTCTATGTTGATCTTGAGCCGCGCAGGCATATTGAGTTAGAAGCGTTGTTAAAAGCTGATAACGCTTCTCCCCTAGACTTTGAAAACGTGGAGGCCTACAGAGAATATATTTCAGATATCACGCAACCGGTCATGCCTTGGGAAACTGATGAGGAATTAAAGAAAATCGCGAATGCTTTGGTAGCTGAAATGCAGCAATATACAAAGGATTTAAGACTTAAAGGTGGCGACGCCGAAGAGTTTGCCTATCAAGACATTGAGGGTATGCATGTTGATGATCTGAAGGACTATATTTACCAGTTGCGAACGAAACGAAGAAAATTACAGGATCTCTATATCCATCTTGGATCCCAGGCGATAGAGAATATCGAAGGCTATATTAAGGCGTTAGAAAAAATACATCGCTTTGAAGGCAAAAAAAGCATAGAACTAGAGCGCCTCGCAACACTTGCGTTGAATGCTTTAAACGATGCCCTCGAGATAAATCCTAATTACCCTGTCGGTGATGATAATGAACCAACGTTTACTGCTCCCGCGAACAAAGCCGACATAGAATGCTTTTATGAGAGGTTTAACAGTATTTGTGAGGTAACAATGCTTACTGATCGGTCGCAGTGGTATAACGAAGGCCAACCTGTTATGCGGCATGTAAGGGATTTTGAAGATAAACACTCTGGCAAAGATGTTTACTGTCTTTTTATTGCCCCCAGGTTGCATCAAGACACTATTGAAACATTTTGGATGTCTATTAAATATGGTTACCGAGGTGCTACACAAAGGATTGTCCCTATATCCATAGGGCAATTAATAAAAGTTCTAAAAGCATTGCTATCATTACGAAAGCAGGGAAAAAGATTCGCTCACCCGGAATTGTTGGACCTCTACGATAAGGTGATAAGCTTGACTGCGGAGGCAGAACATTCGGATATGTGGTTACAACGGATCCCCGAGGTTATTGACTCTTGGGAAAAATCCCTATTAAGTAAGGTATAAGATGGAATTAAACCATGTCTACATCGGCGATTGTATTACTGTCCTAAATAGCGACATTAAAGCCAAGTCTGTAAACTTGATTTTTGCCGATCCTCCCTACAACCTTTCTGGGAACGGTTTAAAATGGGAAGGTAACAAAACCGGCGGCGATTGGTATATGATGAACGAAGACTGGGATAAAATGACAGATCCAGAGTATTTGCAGTTTACGAAAAGATGGCTTGAGGGCAGTAAAAGAGTATTGAAGGACAATGGCTCTATTTACATATCCTGCACATACCATAATGTTGCTGAAATCATGATAGTTTTAAAGCAACTGGGATTTAAGATCAATAACGTGATCACATGGCAGAAAACCAATGCTATGCCCAATATGACGAAGCGAGTTTTTACACATTCTGCAGAGTTCGTTGTTTGGGCCGTGAAGGGTAAAAAATGGATATTCAACTATGAAGACTTAAAGCAAATTAATCCTGAGAAACAAAAAGATGGATCCATAAAACAAATGCGAGATGTATGGCCTATGCCATTGGTGCAAGGTAAAGAACGGTTAAGAGGTGATAATGGCAGGGCCCTGCACCCAACTCAAAAACCAGAAGAAATGTTGAAAAGAATAATCACCGCTTCATCTGATAAGGGAGATGTTATTTTAGACCCATTTTTGGGAAGCGGAACTACGGCGGTGATAGCCAAAAAGCTTGGCAGAAAGTGGGTCGGCATAGAAAAAGAAAAAAAATACGTTAATATTGCTATGAAGCGTATCGAAAAAAGAACGGCATAGTGAATAAGCAGGATAAAAAACTATAAGGGTGCATTATGGGTAAACAGACAATAATGGAATGGATAACAGATGCAAATACCTGTTTCCTTATAGGGACAGGGTGTAGTGTTTGTGCAAATAAACCATTAATGAATAAATTAACGGAACAAGTGGTTGATAAACTCGATAAGCTGTCCAAGGATCTATTTAAACAACTCGAAGGCTCTAATGGCCGTGAGGCTACCGTTGAGGATTTATTAAATCAGTTTTTGCAGATGAAAAGAATACTATCGGGCCGTAAGGATAAAAAATACGGCGATTGGGATATTAAAAAAGTAGAAGAAGCTATACGTAAGACACTGCAAGAGATTGTGAAAGAAATCGGATGTCAATGGGATTGTTCTGAAACCCATGGTCTTTTCTTACAAAGGCTATTGCAACATAAAGGGAGAAAAATCTGTGACGTATTCTCTTTAAACTATGACGTCGTATTAGAAGCGACTCTAGAGAATTTATGCATACCTTATACTGACGGTTTTCGTGGCGCGGAAAACGCCTACTTTGATTCTAATTTATTTGATATGCCGTCAGATATTCCTTTATTCAGGTTGTATAAAATTCATGGTTCAATAAACTGGGTCAAAGATGAAAAAGAAATTATACGGCGTAAACCTTCCTCTCCGGATAATAAAGTTGATGAAAGGCAAGTTATATATCCGTGCGAGCAGAAGTATTTTTTAACGCAATATGGCATATATGAAGTATTGATGAATTTGTTTAGAAAAAGATTACGGGATAGGCGCCCTAATAACAAATTGGTAATCGTTGGTTATAGTTTTGCCGATAATCATATCAATGAAGCTATAATTGACGCCATTTGCGATACTGGCAACAATCTAACGGTTTACGCCTTTGTCGGAGAAGAAAAGAAACCCGACGATCAGATTAAGAGGTTAGAAGGCTTAGCCGATAGGTGTTCCCATAAACTGAACATCATGGTAGGCTCAAAGAAATTTATAGGTAACGCATTACAAGAATCTGAATGGCAAGAAATTCAGTCAGAAAATCTATGGAAATTCGAAAATTTAGTTAAGGTCATGACAGAGGGTTCAAAATGAGTGAAGATATTCTTAAAATTGGGCGGGTTGTCGAGGTAAATGGATCAAGAACGATCGGCGAGTTGGAAGCAAGCGTAGACGATCTGTATCGAACTTATAAGAGTAGAAGATATGCTATCGGTCAGGTGGGATCCATCGTCAAGATCGAATCCGGTGATGCATTAATATTTGGTATTGTCACATCGCTTCGAATGACAGAGGATTTTGACGAAAAAAAGCCGGTAGTGATCAGGGACCGAGTCGAATCTCCGAATGCTAAATGGATTGAAATCGAACTATTTGGCCAAGGCCAAAGAACCGGACTCGGAGAGTCGGATTTTGAATTTGAGAGAGGAATCTCCACTTACCCGTTGCCTGGACAGCCTATTTATTTGGCAACAAGCGTCGAGTTAAATCATATATACGCCAAACCTAAAAAACCTACTGTAAGGGTGGGCTCTGTCGCTCAAGCAAGAGGGATCCCAGTCCATTTAGTTACAGACGACTTGCTGGGCAAGCATTTCGCTGTATTAGGTACCACCGGGTCTGGAAAATCCTGCGCTTTAGCATTAATGATTCAGGGGTTAATCGATGAATATCCCCATGCCCATATAATCCTTCTGGACCCACATAACGAGTATCCGAAAGCATTTCCTTCAAAAGCCGAGTTCGTAGATCCTACTACGCTTGAGATTCCCCATTGGATCCTTAACTTTGAAGAAAGCATTGAATTATTTGTAGGCAAAACGGAATTTGTGGCTACAAGTCAGACAAATATATTAAAAGACGCCCTGCTTAAAGTTCGGAAATCTTTCGGTACAACATCTATGGATGTAGACAAAATAACCGTTGATACCCCGGTGCCTTATAAGATCGGAGATTTAATTGAAAGCATAACACAGGAAAAAGCCCCCTACTCATCTAACAAATCAAAATCAGAGCCCTACGAGAAAATTCTAAATAAAATCGATACCCTACAAAAGGATAAGCGTTTTGAATTTCTTATTAGGCCCGACGCTGATGTTAAGGATAATCTTGATACTTTGCTTTCAAAATTATTTAGAATACCGGATGGCGATAAGCCCTTATCAATAATTGACCTTTCCGGAGTGCCTTCCGATGTTGTAAATGTTGTTGTTTCAGTCTTATGCAGAACAATCTTTGATTTCACATTATGGAATCCAAAGAGAAAGGAATTACCCTTATTGCTTGTTTGCGAAGAGGCACACCGCTATGCTCCCCGCGGCGAGGAAGTTGCATTTCAGCCGACCAAACACGCGTTATCTCGTATAGCAAAGGAAGGAAGAAAGTATGGTGTGGGGTTAGCATTAGTTAGTCAAAGACCTTCAGAATTATCAGAGAGTATTTTATCCCAATGCAATACAATAATATCGTTGCGAATGAGCAATGATCAGGATCAGCAATTTGTTCGAAAAGCGTTACCTGATAGTGTAAAAAGTCTTGTAGATTCTTTATCGGCTCTTAGAACAAAAGAGGCTTTAATAGTCGGTGAAGGTGTTACTGTGCCTATTAGGGTAGTTTTTGATGATATAGATGAAGGAAGACGACCCAGGAGTGAGAATATACCTTTTGCCACCTCATGGAAAATGCACAGCGGTGATGTCGAATCGGTTAAGGAAACCATAAGGAGATGGCGAGAGCAAGACAGATCACTTTAACGTCGTATAGATAAAAGTTCATTGATTTCATTTCGCTGTTCCTCCTCGGTTTTAAGGCGGGAGAATTAGATATGAAAGATTATTTTAAAAGTTTTCTCTACAAATTAAGGACAGTTAATCCGGTGCGGCTTGTGGTCATGGGATACATGTCCTATATTCTTATAGGCTTTGTTCTTCTGTGCCTGCCGTTCATGCATAAAAACTACGTCCCTGTTCTTGACAATCTTTTTACCGCGACATCGGCGGTTTCGACTACGGGGCTGACGACCATTACGGTAGTTGACGATTATAACTTTTGGGGACAGTTGGTTATTCTTGTGCTTATCCAGCTTGGCGGTATCGGATACATGACCTTCAGTTCTTTCGTCATTTTATCCACTAAAAAATACCTGGATGACCGGACAAAGAATGTAGCTGAGACGGTATTCAGCATCCCCAAAACCTTTAAGATAGAAAAATTTATCATAAGCGTTATCGGCTTTTCGGCCATAGTTGAATTTTTG
>JAFGLS010000073.1 GCA_016927935.1 Syntrophaceae bacterium | reverse complement strand
TACACCAAAACCTCTTTCCTTCAGCGTATTAAAAAGCGGACAAATCACGTGCTACAAAATAGGACTTTTCTATTTGCTACTAACAGGAAAATGTTTTTAAGGCGCCCTTGCTTGTTAATTTGATATTGACCTGATTTCCAGAATGCGGTCGACGTTAAAAACCCGGGTTTGTCTGCGGGTGAGACAATAGGCATCCAATCCCAAAAATGGATGGCCGTTATACTCCATTTCTTCCATCAATAACGGCCTGATCATCCGCTTTGATTTTTCATCTTTTGCCTTAAGATAAACAATTTCAACAACTTGCTTTCCATTAATCGCCGCAGCAAGCATGGAGAGCTTATCCTCGCGGGCTAAGGTAAGCGCGGCTTTGGCGTACTGCATACCGGTTAAAAATTTGACTACCTGCCAATCCATCAAAACATGGCTTTTCTTCAGCGGCGATTTCAGCACCATGCCTTCAAGGGTTGTACAGCGGGAGAGCGCCACATACATCTGTCCGTGCGCAAAAGTACCTCGCCCCACATCAACGACAACCTTTTCAAAAGTTTTCCCCTGGCCTTTGTGAATCGTCACCGCAAAGGCCAACCGCACAGGATACTGGCGGAAAGAGCCGACTTCCTTCGAGCGCAATTCCTCATTCTTGAGAAAATATTTGTAAATTTTCCAAGTATAGGGAGAAATTTCCACCGTTTCGCCATTGTCCAGATCGGCGACAATTACATCTTTCCCTTCTTCATCTTTGGAAAATTTTTTCACCTTGCCGATTGTCCCGTTAATCCATTGGCCGTATGAATCGTTATTGAGCAGCATAATTTGCGCGCCTTTTTTCAGTTTCAGTTCGAGAGCCGTCGGCATGGATTCCGCGCCGAAATCTCCTTCAATAAATCCCTGCGCTTTCCATATTTTACCGGGCAGTTGAGCCAGCCTTCTTTCGTTGATGCTGTCTGCAAGGTCGTTAGTGCTGGTCAGCGAGATATAAAAATCTTCGGAGGGAACTTCAAAAGAGGGATCACAGCGCTGATTGAACAATGCGATATCTTCATCCGTAACGGATTTATTGCGAATGGCATTGAGCAGACGGATAAATTCATCGTCCTTCTGCCGGTAAACCTTTTCCAGTTCGACAAATTCCATGTCTAGTTCTTCCATGACTCTGGCGCTGAAAAAATAGGGGCTGGCATAATGTGACCGGAATATTTCGCGCTCCGCACCGGAGACCACAGGCGGCAACTGATAAAGGTCGCCGATAAAAATCATCTGCACTCCGCCGAAAGGACGTTTGGAATCCGGACCATTGAGACGCAGAAATTTGTCCACACAATCCAGCAGATCGGCGCGCACCATGGAAACTTCATCAATGACGATGGCGGTCAGCTTTTTATAAATTGATTTCTTTTCCTTGCCGTTTCCCTTCTTTTTCTTAATGGAAGCCAAAGTTACATTCGGCTTGAATTGGAAAAAGGAATGAATCGTCTGCCCGCCCACATTAACGGCGGCAACGCCTGTCGGCGCAAGAATAACGGCTCTTTTTTTCGTGTTGTCGCTGAAATAATTCAGCAGGGTTGATTTGCCGGTGCCGGCGCGCCCCGTGATGAAAATATTTTTATTCGTCTCTTCCATCAAATCCAGCGCGCGCCGGAACTCGTGATTGAAATCTATTTCAACCGGTTTGGATACTTTTGTCATTGTTTTTCCCGCTATTTAATGTGTCCGACAGTAATCATTTTTTACGTAACATTTCAATAATAATTATTTGATTTTAAATAAATATTCGTGTAGAAAAATATCATTCAAAGAACAGATTATGTTTCAAATCGGTATATAAAGTATTACGTATATTAATTGTTGGCGAGGAATAATATGGCACAATCACCATTACGCCTGATCAAAGGAAGAATTGAATTCATTTCTAAATCTGAAATTAATCGTTTGAGTAAAAACATTCGGGGTATTTATGCACTTTTTGATGGTGATCCTGAAAATAAAATATACAACGTTAAATATGTTGGTATGTCCACAAAGAGTATTCGTGGACGTATCAAGAGGCATCGTAAAAAGAAGCAGACACTATGGTCGTACTGCTCCATCTTTGAGGTTTGGGAAAATGTCCGTGACGAAGAAATCAAAGAACTTGAAGGAATTCTCCGCCACATTTATCGGTTCGACCAGACAGCGAACCAACTTAACGAAATGAAGTCGTTCAAGGCATTTAAGAAGACCGTAAAGATAGAACTATCGCCAACCCGTCAATACAGCCGATCGCTACGCTCCGGCTGATTTTTTCGTTATGTCTAAAAATAATTCTTGTATATACTAAATAATGTGCGTTATAACGTACAACATAACGTACATTATTTAGTTGATATGTGAGGTGTAAAATGCAAAGATTAAAAATAGATCAGGATATCAAACCATTATCTGAAGTTAGGATAGGCATCGCAAGCTATATCAAACAAGTTCGTGACACAAAAAGGCCTGTTATAATCACGCAACATGGCAAGGGAGTTGCCGTTTTATTGGATGCATCTGAATATGAAAACATGCAGGAAAGGATTGAACTTCTTACAGATGTTCAGACATCACTTGGACAACTTGCAAACGGTCAAGGTGTTGCGCATGAAGATGCAAAAAATAAAATCTTGAAAAGAGTCAAGAAATGAAAATTATTTGGTCGCCGCTGGCCATCGACAGAGCTTCAGAAATCGCCGAATACATAGCTTTAGACAAGCCGGCAGCAGCAGATAAGTGGCTTAACATGTTATTTTCAAAAGTAGAGAAACTGGCATCTTCACCCAAAATCGGCAGGGTTGTTCCTGAAATTGAAGACGAACAATTTAGAGAATTAATCTACGACAATTATCGAATCATATATCGAATTGAAAAGAAACAAATATCAATTCTCACAATTAGGCATGGCAAACAAATACTGCCAATAGAAGAAATTATGACATAACCAAAGCAATCCTGCCGGTTGCTGCGCTCCGGCTGATTTTTTCGTTATCTGTGGAATGAGAATTGGAAATGATTGAAGTTGAAATCAAATTTACACCAGAAGAAAGAGATTTAATAATTGATCATACCTTTGCCGGTCCGGATCTGACGAAAAGACTGCAAATTGCCGAGATCAAAGGTAAGTATCTGATTACAAAATATTCGATATATGATCTTGAGGATTTGATCGGATATATAGCAGCAGAGGCGAACCATACGGATGATAAAAAGAACGGGAAAAAACTGGACAGTATGTTTGAGAGGCTGAGTCGCATCCTTAATAAATCGATTGAATATGATAATGAAGATTAATAAAAACCACAGATAACATCAGGCTGGACAATATGCGCGGAAAAAACACCCTTAAGTTTATAAAATTTTTCATGCTGCCTGCTTCAAAATATTTCGGTTCAAGCTTCAACCGCCTGTTGCACAAATGATATTTTTGCGTGGCCGTTAAAAGTGTTTTGACATAATAAGTCTTGGCGAAGTGAAAGATCAGCAACGACAACTGTCTGAGCTGGAGGCGAGTTTTGTCATTGCTTGGAGCGAGCCTTAGATTTATTCAAAACGCTTTTACCCCGAAGGGCACTATAGCTAGCAAGCGAAAAGAATATTTGGGCAGCAGCAGGATTCCGATTTAGATGTTTGCTACATCTTTTTCACGGCTTGTTCTATTCCCTTTCTTATCGAATCCAGTTTTTCCTGACTCATTTTCACAGATATACCCATGACCAGCGTGCGTCCTAGGATATCTTCGGCATACGGAATGCTTTTTCTCAAGTATTTTACCTTGCCTTTATTAGACGTATCTTTAAACGGATATTTTTTGGAATTGGCCGTGGATTTTGCCAGAAAATGTTCCCAGTTCGGCACATAGTGCCACAAATTTCTCTTGTAGCAGACCGTTTCCACGCCTTCAGCAGCCAGCAGATTCTGAAACTTCTGCGCCTGTTTTTCATCCGGAAGATTAAAGGCAAGAAAAGTTGCGGAATCTCCGTCACGATCGGGCTTTGCCCTAAATCCCACGCCGGGAACCTTTGCCAGCACATCCATTATGAATTTTTTGTTTTTCTTTTGCTCGCCGATGAGATAATCCAGCTTGCTCAGTTGTGCCAGACCCAGCGCTCCCTGCAGTTCGTTCATTCTGTAGTTAAAACCCAGAATTGTCCGTCCTTCCAGCGCGCGGCTAACTTTGGGATTATGGTCATGGCCATGGTCGTGATACCACTCCGACCTCAGATACAGGTCACGATTATTGGAAATAACCATACCGCCTTCGCCGGTGGTGACCGTTTTGACATAATCAAAACTAAAGCACCCCATATCGCCAAAACTGCCCAACTTTTTGCCTTTGAAGCTCGCGCCGCAGCCCTGAGCATTATCCTCCAGAACAAGCAGTTTGTTTTTGCGGGCGATTTCCGTTATTTTATCAATGTTAGCCGCCGAGCCGCACATATGCACGGGAATAACCGCTTTGGTGTACCTGGTTTTTTTCTTTTCAATTTCCAACGGATCAAGATTGAGTGTATCGTCAATATCCACCATGACCGGAATCGCGCCTACTTCCATCACCGCTTCATAAGTGGCCACAAAAGTAAAGGCGGGTACAATTACTTCATCACCCGGCCCTATATTCATGGCCGTCAAAGCGACTTTCAGAGCCGCTGAGCCGGAAGTGACTCCCAGCGCGTATTTTACGCCGCAATATTTGGCACACGCCTCTTCAAATTCTCTTACCTTAAAAATTCCTTTTCTTTCTTTATCAAAGCCGTAACGCATTATAATGCCCGTTTCGAGGACATCCATCACTTCCTTGATTTCCTCCTTGCCGATTAGTTCTGCTCCAGCCATATTTTTACCTTCCTTTCTTTATAGCAAGTTGTTTCCCAACATCAAAATATGATGTATTTAAATCTTACTTGGTATTAAATAACCTGCGCATAAATCGCAATCATATCTTCTTTGTTAATCTTGCGGGGATTGTTTTCCAGCGGTCTGGATACTGTCAACGCGACATCGGCCAGAGCCGGAAAATCCTTTTCCTTAATGCCGAACTGAACTAGAGAAGCGTGAATTCCGCAATCTTCAATTAACGCCTCGACAGCTTCCAGCGCCAGATAGGCTGCCTCGCGAGCGGGAAAACCTTCAACATTCTCTCCCATAGCATCGGCCACATCCGTAAATTTTTCCGGCGATGCAGGCAGATTAAAAGCCATCACCGCAGGCAGCATCATCGTGTTGGCCAGTCCGTGCCCGACACCGTATTTCCCGCCCAACGGATAAGAGAGCGAATGCACCGCTGTCACGCCGGCATTGGCCAGTCCAATTCCGGCATACAAACTTCCCAACAGCATTCTTTCGCGGGCCTCTATATTTTTGCCGTCATGAACACAGGTGCGCAAATTTTCAGCGATCAGAGATATCGCCTCCAGAGAAAACATCTCACTCACCGGTGAAGAATTAATGGAAGTATACGACTCAATGGCGTGACATAATGCATCCAAACCGGTATGAGCAGTGGGAACAGGGGGAAGACTGAGTGTCAGTTCCGGATCAAGAAGCGCCAGTTCAGGATAAAGATACGGGCTGTTTATTCCTTCCTTCTTTTTTAAGTTTTTTCGCAGGAAAACTGCTGTAAAGGTAACTTCACTGCCTGTACCGGCAGTTGTCGGTATCATGATTTTGGGAAGTCCCTGTTTGGGAACTTTATTGAGGCCGAGATAATCAGCCGCGGCACCCTTGTTTGTCGCAATAAAGGCAATGGCTTTGGCCACATCCATCGCGCTGCCTCCACCAATGCCGATTATGATGTCACACTTGTTTTTTATGGCAATTTTTGCGCCTTCATCAGCCATTTCAATTGGCGGTTCCGGCTCTACCTTGTCATAGATTGTAACTTTATTCCCTGCCGGAATAAGAATGTTGGCAACTTTTTCCAGTAAATCCGTTTTGGCCAAATTTTTATCAATAACCACCAGAGGATTTTGAGCGCGATGTTCCTTGACGTGACTGGCTAATGTTAATAATGATCCATTGCCAAAAATAATTTTTCTGGCGCCGGTAAATGAAAACGTTTTTCTCATAATTTAAAACCTCCATCGGCAGCAACGGTATTTATGACGTTTTTTTTTATTAGATATGCATCCCTAATCCGCAATCAATCGGCAAAAAACTATGCTTATTTTTTTGCAATCACTATGGGAACTGCCCGGTAAAGTCAAGTTTTTTTGTGGTGCGCGTACCATTGAAGCTGGCGGCAAATGCCGCGGACAATTTTGACTTCACGAGACAAAGTCCCCGCACGCGAAAAGAAGCGTCGCAAGTGCATCATCCAGTGATCAGGATTTTCTGGGTTCAAAAATCCGATATCGGCAAGCAATGTTTTTATCTGATCGTACATGCCCTCCAGTTCATCCGATCTCGCTAATTTTGACGTGACCTCCATCGCGGAAGTTACCGGAAATGACGCAACGAATATTTCATAGCATAAAATCAAGACGGCGTGAGAAAGATTAACGGAAGTAAACTCCCGAGATGTCGGAATATTAACCACTGAGTGGCAAAGACGTAATTGATCATTGGCCAACCCTGTATCTTCCGGACCGAAAAGCAGGGCAACTTTATTTTTCTGCGAAAGATCGGTAATGTTTTGAGCGGCTGCACGTGGAGATATAAACGGCCCGCGGGTTTTGCCCAGACGGGCAGTCGTTCCCAAAATATAATTGAAACAACCTAGAGCCCCTTGTAGGTTTTCAACATATTTTATTTTATCTAAAATATCAGCAGCCAGATGAGTGGACCGTTGCTGCATCTCCTCTTTGTCAAAATCTTTTGTCCCGACAATAATTATATTTTTGATGCCCATGTTTTTTGCAGCACGGGCTACCGCACCGACATTTCCTGCGTATTTTGGTTTATACAAAACAATGCTTATATTTTTTAATTTTGCTTTTAACATGAGTAAGCACCTTTCAAAAAATATTAATTTTAAAATTATACATCAGGCCGTTTTTAGATTAAAGACGATATTGATGGCCAAGAATTAACATTATATTGATATTGACAAAAAAACTTTTTTATAACAACATCCGTCGCTGTAAAGATTGTGGCGGTCTGACAGCTGATTTTTTAATGTTTTTTGAAGAAGGGACACAAACTTTTATTAAACGCGCTATTGTTGATAAGAAAAAAAGTGAAATATGCTGAAAACTAAAATATCAGTTGGAGGTTATTGTCTCTTTTTCTATCTGCTGTTTTTCCTACTTTTACCTTATCAGGCTTTCTCTCTCGACTCTTCTTCCGGTGAATTTAAAAGATATCTAAAATTATTGGAAGAAAAATTTTCCAGTTATGGATGGACAGATATCAAGCCACAAGAAATATCCTGGGAATATCACCGGACTACAAAAAACAAGCATCCGCTTTTTTTCGCTATTTTCGGCAATAAATCTAAACACTGCACTTTATTTCTAGGAGGTGTACATGGTGATGAATTACCCTCTGTATATCTAATTTTCAAACTTGCCCATTATATAAAAGAAAATCCAGAGTTGTTTTATGACAGGTATATTGTCATTGCTCCTCTGCTTAACCCAGACGGTTTCTTATCTGCTTCTCCAAAAAGAGTCAATTCCAATGGAGTTGACATCAACAGAAATTTCCCCACAAGAGACTGGCGAGCCAAAGCTATCCGCCAATGGATCGCCAAGGGTAAAAAAAAGCGTTACTATCCGGGTGCGAAACCAGCATCGGAGCAGGAAACCCTGTTTCAGATTGCCTTAATCAAAAGATTCAACCCGCAAAAAATACTGTCTGTACATTCACCTCTTAATTTTTTTGATTACGACGGACCCTCTGCGGATTTGGATTCCTTAGAAAAATGGATGAAGCAAATATGTAAAGAAATAAATCATCCGTTGAAAAAATTCGGATATTATCCCGGATCGCTGGGCAATTATGCCGGCCATGAACGCAATATTTTCACTCTTACTTTAGAACTTCCTTCATCCGATCCAAAACAGGGAAAACATTATTTTGAACAATTTCAGCCGTCAATTTCAAAATTTATTGACCTGCCGATTGTCGGTTTTCCGCCACGCATCAGAATTATCGGTAAGTAAAAATCTGTCAGACATTAATAGCTGTTAATTTTCAGGAAGTATTTTTTTGAGAAAATACTGCAGGGCATATTTCGTCAGAATTTCCAGATAATGAGGGGCTCGTGCCAATAAGGCGCCGATAATAAAGACAACATATGAAAATCCGTAGGTTACAGGACAACCTATTACAGCAATCAGCGGTTCACTAAGCCACACTGCAAGAAAGCCCAAAGCAAATACTGCCGGCCAACCGAGAACAAAACTCAACGCCATCATGACCAAACCTGTAATCAATCGTGGAGTAGGGCGTTCTTTGAATTCACTGAGATCAGCAGGTTTCTCCATTATCTTTTGGATAAACTTCCTTCCGGCAATATATTGACCTACTTTACTTTTAATCATAAAATATTATCTTTGAATGCTGTCAGGTTTTTGTCAGCTTAAGGATTGCCGTTACCTAGACGAATGATGACATATACGAGACATAATCTTTCTGCAACGGCTTTTACGCCTCCAGCCGTTTCTTGACAGAGTTTGATACTAATTGTAAAAGTGCTCGTTAAAGAAAATACATTTGATAGGCAACATCGTGAAAAACCAAACTAATGTATGGGATTTTTTTGATTGCATTTACTGCATATCTCTGGAAGAGCGTGAAGAACGGCGGCGGGCAGTTTTGAAATCTTTTACCAAAGTAGGACTAAATGAAAAAGTCGAATTTGTCCTTGTTCAACCTCATCCATCAAATATAGAACAAGGAATGTATGAATCGCACATAACCTGCCTGCGCAGAGGTCTCGAAGCTGGAGCGAAAAATATAGTCATTTTCGAAGACGATGTCATCTTTGACCGTTTTAAAGAGGAAAATTTCAGACAGTGCGTTAAATTTCTGCAAGAAAATCCTAACTGGAAAGTTCTGATTTTGGGAGCGTTAATCCGTTCCAGCCAAAAAACAGCAAATCCCTTCATACAAAAAGTCCGCTATCAGAGTCTCGCCCATGCGTATGCTTTAAACAGACATTATGCGGAAACCCTGGCTTACAAACCCTGGCAAGGAATCATTATTGACACTATTTTTCGTCCGTTAAAAGATGATATTTATGCCGTTTATCCAATGTTCGCTTTTCAAAATGATTTTACTTCGGACAACGACAAAAAATACAAGGGGTTGGAGTGTTTCCGGCGCCTGTTAGGCGGCCTAGAGAGGATTCAAAAGGTTAACGAATTCTATCAGCGGCATAAATTCGGTGTTATCATCGCCCATGCGGTGATTATTTTAACGTTTCTGTTTCTTTTATGTGCCCGATTTTTCCCTTTTGCTTATTAATTTTTTTTGATTAACTTACAGAAAAAATTTCTTATGCAAAATAATACTAAAGAGAATATTCCCTAAACACACATGTGAAGATATTTTTCCTCAAAGATATTTCCGATATTCATAATTCCATTCGGATCAAGAACAATCTTCAATCTGGCCATTTGTCTGACAACACTCTCTCCATACATCATCAGTAAATATTCCCTTTTCATTTTGCCTATGCCGTGTTCTGCCGAAACTGTTCCTTTCCTGTGGACGGCTTCCGAACATATTTGAGAATATATTTTTTTCGCTTTAACGAAATCGTCCTGATCTTTGGGCAGGATGTTGAGATGTGGATGACAATCACCAAAATGTCCATAAACCACATAATCCATATTATTTCGTCCCACGAGATCAACCATCCATCGGTAAAAGAATCTGAACGTTTCCTCGGGCACGGCAACATCTGTCCCCACTTTTCTCAATCCACGGCGAGCTACAACATCGTTGACCTTCGACGAAATCGCATGACGAAAATCCTTTATTTTTTCCTGCTCCTTCTTGCCAACAGCCAACCATGTCTTATCGGCATCGGCGCCGTGTCTGTTAATTAATTTAAGCCAGGCTTCAGTCAAATTATCATCATTTGCTGTCAATTCCTGCTCAAACCAGACGGCGCACGAATTTTCAGGAATAGCCGGATAATCCGGACGAAGAAAATCGAGTGCACGCTTATCAAAGTAATCCAACCCTCTGGCTGAAATTTTTCTTTCACCGGTGCCATCGAACTTAGTTATAGAGCGGGCATTATCAATAAAAGAAAGAGCATTTTCTTCATCATCGAAAAAAACGACACAGGAAAAAATTTTTTCTGCCAGAGGAAGCAATTTCAGCTTGATTTCGGTGATGATGCCTAACGTTCCTTCACTGCCTATAAATAAATCTATCAAATCCATGTTTTCACGACAATAAAAACCGGCCGCATTTTTAGTGTTTGGCATATCAAATTGCGGAATGATAATTTTGTGTCGCGTTTCCTGCTCTGTGCTAAAAGAAAAAGTATATGAAGATGCAAAGATCTTGCCTCTCTCAATGGAAATTATATCACCCAAAGGCAAAACAACTCTTATCCCGATAACGTAATCGCGGGTTGAACCGTACTTAAAACTACGGGATCCTGAGGAATTTGTCGCAACGGTCGCACCAATAAAACAATTTCTCTCCGTCGGATCGGGCGGGTAGAATAATTTTTTTGCTTCAACATAATCCTGAAGCTCTTTTAAAATCATTCCTGGTTGCACGCGCAGTTGTTTTTTACCTTCGTTTAGTTCAATTACTTTGTTTAACTTTTCAGTGGAAATCACGACCCCGCCCTCAGGAACGCGTGAGCCGGTTAGACCTGTCCCATTGCCGGAAATCGTTATTTTGACTTTGTCGCTGTTAAATTTTTTTACCAACTCAAGCATTTCGCTTTCGGTCTCCGGTAGATAAACCGCATCGGCGGTGCCTTTATAATTAGAAGAATCGGAAAGGTAATTCTGAAACTCATCAGGGTTTTTTTTAACAATCATTTTCTATCCGTACCAATCGAACTCTTCAACTTTTTTGATCGCTTCTTCTTAGATGTGGAGGTTTGAACCGGCGGAGAGGGAGTCTCCTGAGTTTTCAGCAGTTTTACGGCAATGAATATTCCCAATATAAAAAGAAGAATGCTACCATACTGCCCCGGCGTAAGTCCGTAGTACCGGATATCTCCTCCCGGTCCTGTATCCAAGCGGAGAAAGTCTAAAAAAAATCTAACCGGTGCATAAAGTATTACGACAGCCGCGGTATAAGTTCCTGGTTTTGCCTGCAGGCGATGGAGAATAAGAATTGTGGGAAACAGAATGAACAATGTAAATAAAAACTCATAGAATCCCAGATTATGTCTGGCTCCGTCGGGCTGTTGGAATGCAAGAAAGAAATTGCTTAATTTACCGGGATGATCAAAAATAATCGTGCATCCAAGTCTTCCAAAAACCCATCCCAAGATCAGTCCTTGAAGAATGCACTCGGCATACAATAAAGGAAAACGGACTTTCTTTTTGTGAATATAAAAAAGAAACCCGAATATTCCACCAAAGAATCCGCCAAATGAACTCAGTCCTTCCCATATCTTCAGCAAATATAAGAGGCCTTGCTGGGAAATGTATTCCGGATGATAGAAGACGGCTTCTACAAAATGAGCAAAAAAGAGAGCCGAAATCAGAGTATATAAAATGGCATCATCCATTTCTTCCCGTGAAATTCCAGCCTGCTTGGCACGATGCAAGGCGAGAGCTCTTCCTGCGAGAATGCCCATTGCAACCAGTGGTCCAAAAGGACTTATATGAATTGAACCGATATGAAATAATTCTACAGTTTTGATGTCAGGTAACACTTTGGACAACCTCAATTATTTTTCAGGATAAGCCTGGGTAATTATTTTTGCAGAAGTTGATGCTTCAGCAAAAACAGAAAATTTGCTCCCAACTCCTCTATCACAAGTTAATTCAGAGTTCAGCTTTTTTTGATTATTACAAATTGAAATATCGTATAATTGAGATTAAAAGCAAAAAAGATTCGTTATAAATTTACTGCGAGTCGGTTAAATACTAACGTTACTATTCTACAAAAACATGAAAAAAATAGGTGCAGACATTCATTGAAAAATGTCTGCACCTCGTGACCGTTGATTAGAAATAGTATCTTAAATTATTTAAGCAAGTTAAAGCCGTAGCACTTTTTTAACAATCACATAATTCTGTCTGGAACGGAATCTCAAATATAACCTGACCAGGGATAACTCCATTGATTGTGCCTTTTAATTCCAAAAACAGGGGTTCGCCTGTTTTACTGTCATATTTGACTTTGCCGTCGCCAGTAATGGACACCCAAGGAGCAATAACAGTTGCAACGTCACAAGATACGATATACGTGAAAAAAGCATCAAAGTTACCGCCGATTCCATGAATTTTAAACTTTTCGATTCTGGCAGTTCCCTTAAAATCATCGTTTTGAATGGAGCCCACAATAAAATACAGATCGCCATAATAATCAGCAGGGCTTTTTCCCTTGTTGGTCACATGCATCTTAAACATCAATACAAATGCTTTTTCCAGATCATAATCCAGTTTCAAAAAATCTTTTACTGATTCAACCTTTGCTTCCAAGTTAGGATTAGCTTTCGCAAAATCGTTGTACGTATACATGAAAACTCTTGAATCATCTGCAATATTAAAAACTGTTGGTTTCATGAACGAATTACCGTTGGGCTTAACATCTTGCGCGTAACTATGACCAATCGAAGCCTTCAAAACTCCACTAAATAATGGACAACACTCCGGTGGAACGGGCGCATCTGTTACGATCAAACATCCTGATAGAGAAACCAACAGGCAAAGCATCAACCCGATTTTCAGTTTTTTTCTCATATTTTTTCTCCTTTCAATTTTTCCTTTTTCTATTATATTTATTTACGAGCTATTTCATTACCAACTCTAATTATTAATACACTAAATTATCTACATTTCATTGGTAAATTTTAGCAAATCATTTTCACGGTACAATCTAGCAGTTTGATGGTTAGGTTGATTGGTTAACAAGGAAATAACTAATTACTTTTGTTGGTTTTATTATAACTACTTTTTGGTTTTTTGTCAAGTGAAAGAGGGAAACTCAAATTATCATACCTCTATCAATTTCTCTTATTTTCGCCAAATTCTAATTATATTAAATTTCTAACAAATAAAGAAAATCACAAGCTTTCTGCTAAGTATAAATTCCTTCTGCCATCCAGCACATTATCATAATAGGCTACAATTAAAATTTGCGGCAGTTTCTGTTTTTTGTTATTCGTCTTTTATGAACGAGGAAATCTTATTACTTAGCCAAAAGGCTCATCAGATAAATATTGAATTGAATAATCAGCAACTGGCTCTGTTTGATATTTACAAAAATGAGCTTTTACAATGGAATGCCAAAACAAATTTAATTTCCGAAAACTCTTCACGGGAAATTATCACACGCCATTTTCTGGACTCGCTCAGTGCGCTCCAATTTATTCCAAAATATAAATCCATGATTATTGATGTAGGCTGTGGCGCAGGTTTTCCCGGCATTCCTTTAAAAATCGCTCTACCACATTTAGAACTTTATCTGCTTGAAGCCAACCGTAAAAAGGTCTCTTTCTTAAAACATATCCTTCGCCTTTTAAATCTCTCGCCCACAGTAGTTCTTCATGACCGAGTTGAAAATATAATCAAAAAAAATTTGTGGAAAGAGAAATTTGATATTTTAATTTCCCGCGCTACTTTCAAATTATCTGAACTTCTTCCTTTGGGAGAACATTTTCTCGTTCCGGATGGTGAAATTATTGCTTTAAAAGGTCCCAATATTGACGAGGAAATCAACCGTATCTCCAAACATAAAAATCGTTGCAAAATTTCTCAATCTATTCAGCATGATATAAAGGCTGATTTTTTAGATGCGCCTCGAAAAATTATTATAATAAAAAAATAAAAAAACCTTTTTAAAAAAAACTTTTTTATGCTAGTGCTATCAACAATTCTTGCAAAAGAATCTATTTTTTTACACACAATAAAATAATGAATAAAATCATATGTATAGCGAACCAAAAGGGTGGTGTAGGTAAAACTACAACCGCGATAAATTTGTCTGCTTCTCTTGCGGCCGCGGAAAAAAAAACATTACTCATTGACGGCGATTCACAGGGCAATACCACCAGCGGTATCGGAGCGGATAGAAACTCTTTTCAGACGGCTAATTTATATCACGCGATGATCGGGCAGGTGCCTCTAAAAAATGTAATTTTAAAAACCATGTTGCCCAATCTTGATTTAGTACCGTCCAACCAGGACCTTATTGGCATTGAAGTCGAGTTTATAGGTTTTGAAGAAAAGGAAAATAGATTAAAAATTTTATTAAACTCTCTGGACAATCATTATGATTTTATAGTAATTGACTGTCCTCCTTCGCTGGGAGTTATGACTATCAACGCTCTTGTCGCGGCTGATTATTTGATAGTTCCTTTACAATGTGAATATTTAGCTATGGAAGGTCTGGGTTATCTGCTCAATACCGTCAAACTGGTAAAGGCGCAGTTAAATCCCCGGCTCGCTTTAGGCGGTATTTTGTTGACGATGTTTGATCAACGTAATTTATTATCTCATCAAGTGTCCGAAGATGTACGTAAACATTTTGGTGACAAGGTTTTAAAAACAGTCATTCCGCGTAACGTGAGGCTTTCGGAAAGTCCCAGTCACGGATTACCTATTATTCTATATGATATAAAATCGCGCGGAGCCTTGGCTTACATAGAAATGGCCAAGGAAATAATTCAAGGGGGATTATAATGGCACAAAAAAACGTGCTGGGGAAAGGACTTGGCGCTATATTTCCGGATTTATTAAACGACTTCGACAAGAAAAAAAGTTTTTCTTGCGGAATTGAAGAACTGCGTCCCAATCGCTATCAGCCCCGTAAAAATTTTAATGACGAAGCTCAAAAACAACTTATTACTTCCATAAAAAGCAGCGGTATTATCCAGCCGATTATTGTCCGCAAATTGGACAGTGGTTATGAAATCATCGCCGGAGAGAGGCGCTGGCGGGCGGCTCAGGCCGCGGGTTTAAAAGATGTACCTATTGTAATTAGAGAAGCCTCAGACATGCAGGCAGCGGAATTATCTTTGATTGAAAATATCCAGCGTGAAGAACTCAATCCCCTGGAAGAAGCAGATGCCTATGTGACATTAATCGAAAAATTCAAGCTTTCTCAGGAAGAAATTTCCTCACGCGTAGGCAAAGATCGCTCAACAATAGCCAACACTGTGCGCCTTCTGAAACTGTCGGCTAAAGTTAAAACTGCTTTAACGGAAAATAAAATTTCCGCAGGCCATGCCCGCTGTTTATTATCGTGCTCTTCCACAGAAGAGCAAATCGCTATCCTTAATTTAATCATAAAAAAAGATCTAAACGTCCGGGAAACAGAACGATTAATTCAAAAAGCAAAAAAGCGTCCGGCAGAGAAGAAACAGCCGGTCAAAAAAGACCGCTTTTTGAACGACTTGGAAAAGGCATTATCAGCAAAACTATTGGCCAGAGTTCAAATAAATGGCTCTGATAAAAAGGGCTTGATAGAAATTAGATATACGTCTATGGATGAACTGAATCGTTTATCCGGTTTAATTCTTGACGATTTGCCATAATTTAATTTATACGACCTATCAACAGCTGTTGATAGGTCTGTTCATAAAGGCTATATTAATGAACTCTTTTTGGGATAAAACCAGTAAAATTATTCAGGAAAAAATCAGTAAGCAAAATTTTGATACTTGGATAAAACCAATCAAAATTGTTGCTATGGAAGACCAGTGTGTCCAGCTGACTGTCCCCAATAAATTTTTTAAAGACTGGCTTTTAGACAATTACAGCTCGACTATTAAACAATCTCTTAAAGAAGCCTCGGGACTTGATGTCAATATTGATTTTGTTCTTTCTAAAACAAAGGAAAAGGCTCAAAGACCCTTAGCCAAACAAGAGGAAAGTACCAAAAGCAGTTCTGCTTCAACAGCAAGTCGAACCAAAAACATTTCTTTCCTAAATCACAATTACAACTTTGACCGTTTTGTAGTGGGTTCTTGTAATCAATTTGCCCACGCCGCCTCCATGGCAGTAGCCAAACAGCCCGCTAAAAATTATAACCCTCTTTTCATTTACGGCGGTTCGGGCTTGGGAAAAACACATTTGCTCAATGCAATTGGCCTGCTTGCCAATGCGATTCATCCATCGCTTAATATCATGTATGTTTCAGCAGAAGAATTCATGAATGAAATGATTAATTCCATTCGTTATGATCGTATGCCCAAGTTTAGAGAAAAATATCGCAATATAAGTTGTCTGTTAATTGATGATATCCATTTTCTGGCGGGAAAAGAAAGAACTCAGGAAGAATTTTTCCATACTTTTAACACTTTGAAGGATTCCGGCAAACAAATTGTTATTAGCAGCGATAAATTTCCCAAGGATATTCCTAATCTGGAAAGCAGACTACGTTCGCGTTTTGAATGGGGATTAATTGCCGATATTCAACCTCCGGAAATAGAAACCAAAATTGCTATTATTGAAAGAAAAATACAGGAAAATAAAATAGATTTGCCTAAAAATGTTATCCATTATATAGCCTCTCATGTCGAATCCAATATTCGTGAACTGGAAGGATTTCTTGTAAGAATAGGCGCTTATTCATCCCTGACCGGCCGTGAAATCGACCTGGATCTTGTTAAGGAAGTTTTAAGTAACCTTATTCATCAGAATACAAAAAGTGAACTCTCCATAGAAGAAATTATAAAAGTCATTGCCGGTAAGTTAAATGTAAAAATATCAGATATTAAGGCTCATAATAAAAATAAAAATGCCGTTTTTGCCAGGCAAATAGCAATGTATTTATCAAGAAAGCTTACTAATTATTCTTTTCCTGATATCGGACAAAAAATAGGAGGTCGTGATCATTCCACCGTAATTTACGCTAATAATAAAATATTAAATGGCATTAAGTCGGATATAAAATTAAAAAATTTAGTTCAGGAAATTGAGGAAATTTTAATAAACAAATAATAAACTTTTTTTAATAAATTTATAAACAGTTGAAAATTT
>JAFGLS010000072.1 GCA_016927935.1 Syntrophaceae bacterium | reverse complement strand
TTATTCTTCGAATCAATATCTGCTTTGTTTAGCATGGTTGGTTTCAATTTATATCGTAATCCTAAAGAAATATCATCAACTATAATGAATTGGAGTTTTGAAATATTTATCTGAAAATATCAAAAAAACGTCGGATAATTGTTTGAAGCTGTCTTAGTGAATGTATTTCTTTTAATAATCCTAATATGATGGGTAAACGAAAATAAAATCTGGCAAATGCTTTTTTCATTAGGCAACGCATTTCTTTTTTGGAAATACCCTCAGGTGAATATACGATAACGTTATTTTGATAAAAGTTCCATATGGTAGAATCAGGAGAGAATTCTTTGCATTTAATCAAACGGTCATATATTTCTGTGCCAGGCAGAGGAAGAAAGTTGCTGAATTGAGCTCTCTGCAAAGGCAATTTTAAAGCAAGATTTATCGTTTTTTCAATGTCTTCTCTGGTTTCTGTAGGATATCCCATCATAAAAAAACCGGTCATTCTAATCTTTGTTGTTGAATAAACCAGATTGGTTTTTTCCACTATTGTTTCCAGAGTATCACTTCTTTTCATATCTGCAATTATTCGGGAAGATCCTGATTCAATTCCTGCTGAAAAAGAATAGCATCCTGACCTTTCCATATTTAGCAATAGCTCTTTATCCAGAGTGTCCAACCTGATTCCATTAGTACACGCCCAGTCAATAGAGATATTCTTTTTTAAAAGTTTTTTACAAAATTCCATTACCCGGGATTTGATTAATGTGAAATTATCATCTTCAATGTGAAATTCTTTTATCCCAAACAATTTTTGCAGATATTTTATCTCTTCAATAACGTTGTTGATGCTTCTCGTCCTGTAAGTACGTCCGGTATTAACCATAACTCCGCAATAGGTGCACTGAAAAGGGCACCCTCTGCTCGTAATAATTGGTGCAATCGGCAGACTTTTGGAAAAAGAACCGTGTGGAGCAATAGGATATGTTTTGGGATTTATCAAATCCCAACTGGGGAAGGGAATGTCATCTAAATTTTGAATGTCCCCCCTTTTATTTTTTCTTGTTTGTCCTTTTTGACGATAAATCAATCCTTCAACGGATTCTATCTTGTACGATTTTTTTAATTCTATCCAATCCAACAATTTGGGCAGGCCTATTTCCGCTTCTCCTGAAAAGGCAAAATCCACGTTTTTAAGGTTTTCCATTGTTCCTTCAGGATCACCTGAAGGATGCGGTCCACCGACAATCGTAATGATATTGCCATTTAACTCTTTGGCGATATCAGCACATCTCTTAGAAGAACTATAATCGCAGGTATACATCTGTATGCCGACAATATCGGGTTTTTCTTTAGCAATGAAATCAAGATATTTTTGGTGATTCATTTTTCCCTTGGCGCAGTCAATTATATTAACTGAATGATTATTATTTCTTAAAATGGAGGCAAGGTATCCTAATCCTAGATTAGGAATAATTATGGGCATTTTAAAACTGGGAGGACGTACAAGAATAACATTCATTTAGTGTGATTATTCTAACAATTTTTGTTGAATTAAATTTGGTTTATCATTAAATTCGATTCAATGTTTGTAATCACTCATTAAATTACAGTATCAAAGATGGCATTGTCATAAGATCAACGGCATAATCCTCTGATTTTAGCAACTTCTAATATCCTGCAATTTCCTAATTCACACGCTTTATGAGCATCTATACAGCCAAGTTCTTCCTTCCCCTGATTCAGGTAAATATAGCCTCGGTTGTTATAGGCTTCGGCATAATCTTGTTTCAGGCGAATGGCTTCAGTATAGTCATTAATGGCACGCTGGTATTGACCAAGCATAAAGTGAGCAGCTGCCCTGTTATTGTAAGCCTTGGCAGATTTAGAATTCAGCATGATTGCCTCGTTATAGTCATCGATTGCCTTCTTGTAGTTACCTAGATTAAAATTGACAATACCTTTGTTGTAATAGGCATCTTCATAATCAGGTTTTAAACGGATAGCATAATTGTATTTTTTGATGGCCAAATCATATTTGTGAAGATTATCATAAACCTTCCCCAAATTATAGTATGATTTTTCGTAATTGGGATTAAGGCTGATAGTTTTATTGAAGTCCTCAATGGCCAGTTGATACTGACCTAGTTTCGCATATTCAACTCCCCGATGATTGTATGCCCAATAATTATTCTTGGTTACAAGTACAGCATGATTAAAAAGCTCAAAGTTGTTTTTCCAGTATCTGCATTGTTTCCAGGCAAGCAATGTCATTAAGGCAAGCAAGATTATTCCTACAGGGAATAAGATATTTTTTTTGATATTGTTTTTTTTAATCAGAGCAGGTATTCCCCATGCTAGTATAATGGAAAGGCCAATAGAAGGAAGATAATGGTAGCGGTCGGCCATGGCGTGATTACCCACCTGTATAATTCCTATAACCGGGGCAATAGTTATGACGCACCATGACCATCCGAGAAAAACATGTGGCAGACGTTTCATCATTACAACAACCGCAGTGCTTATAAAAAAAATCAGTAGAAAGGCGCCACAAACCTTCCATCCTGGAATTTGAACAGGAAAAGGATAGAAAACAGCCATATCATGAGGCCAGAATGTTTTCTCCAGATAAATTATAAAAGAAACAGGGGCGTTGAAGAGCCGGGAAATCAGAGAAAGATGTTTTACCGACGGCTGAACAATAAGAGTTGCAATAACAAAGATAGCGGACAGAATAAAAAAAGGTGATTTTTCCTTCAGTTGCCATAGAAATAAATTGTTTTGTTGTGACTGAAAGCGTTTAAGCGGCCAGTAATCCAAAAGAATCATAATTACCGGTAAGGTAACAACCATCGGCTTGCTCATCAATGCGAGAATAAAGCAAGAAAGAACCAGCAGGTATCTTTTTATTATTGGCTTTTCCGTATAATAGATATATAAACATAAAGTGAGCATCCAGAAAAAAGCACTTAAGACATCTTTTCGTTCGGCTATCCAGGCTACTGATTCCACATGCAAGGGGTGAAGTGCAAAAAAAGCCGCAACAAAAGCGCTTTTCCAAACAGCTCCGGTCATGCGGTGGAAAAGCCAGAATAACAACAATGTGTTCAGTATGTGCAGGATAAGATTGGTCATGTGATAACCGCCGGCATTCAAACCAAATAGCTGATAATCCAGCATCAGAGACAGCCACGTAAGAGGATGCCAGAACTCAGCATAGGTGGTGCTGAATGCCCAGCGCAGTCCTTGTAAAGTAAATCCATACTTGATATGAATGTTGTCCGTAATATAAACACCATCATCAATATTGACGAAATCAAATTGATTTACCTGCCAGAAAACGGCAAGTGAAAACATTGCCAGAATTACATATATGATGAGGATTTGTTCCCTGTAACTAATATTTATTTTATTGCGCATAATGACCTGCCATGTTTTTTTATATCACGTGTTAACTTGGAGTTCAGCAGGATTTTATTATTGGCGAGTGAAATATTGTCTGATAGATAGGAATCAGATAAATGTAAATTCAAACATTAACAATATTCTTGGTTTTTTTGTAAAATCACTATAGTATTTTGTTGGGTGGTGAAAATGATTATCGGTGGTTAAATTAACAGCAATTTGGTGAAAAACCCCTGTTTTTTCTTTATATAAGACGGGAAATTGCCTCTGGACTAATTCTGTACCGCATTTATCATTGATTTTAAAGGTGAAAATATTTTTATAAAAACAAACATCAACAATTATGTTTGGCATATGAATTGCTGTATCTTAAAGGCAACGGAGGAAAGTTTTAGTAAGGTAAAATTTAGCAGATACTTAAGAATTTTGACAAAAACTGTAACAATTTAACTTACTAACGAACAATATTAGAAAAATTTATTATAAAAGGAGGCAAATTATGTTAAAGATTTTCCGTAAAAATGGAGAAAAAGGTTTCACTTTGATTGAGTTGATGATCGTTATCGCGATTATCGGTATTTTGGCGGCTATAGCCATCCCGCAGTTTATTCAGTACAGGAAGAGAGGTTATGTTTCAACCTTGAATAGTGACTGCAAAAATGCCTACACCGCGTCGGTTGCCTATACTGTTGATCATCCTAGTGTCAGTGCTGATTACACGTTGACTGATTTGGTGGAGGCCGGATACAGTCAGACAGGTGGAGTAACCCTTACATCAGCAGTGAATGGCAATGATGGAACGATAACATGTGCAGGTTCTACTTCATGGGGGGTTAATGCTGCAACGGTCACTGTTACTGCGGGTGTAATGACATTGACTGCATCCTCAATATAGTAAAACTTATCTGCCACTTAGTAATAAAAAAGGGCGTTCAAAACGCCCTTTTTTATTTGCTTGTCATTTATTCAATGAAAATAATTCATTGAGTTTTCCTCTCAAATGAGGCAGATAATTCACGTATAAAATCTCAAAATGAAAGTTGGAGAATAGCTTGAAGTTTTCCTTTTCCCGTATTTTCTGGGGTGTGGTCTGTATAGGGGTAGGATTATTATTCCTGGCCGGCAGTTGGTGGGCTTATGTAGAATATAAAAAAGTGCAGGGGTATGAAGGTAATGCCATCGGTCATATAACAAACAAGCATTTTAAACTGGGAGCGGACGGAGGGGGCAACTACTATATAGATTACTGGTTTATGTCTTCCACCGGTGTTAAAATCAGTGCCAGCAGTATCGTTGCCCAGCAGCAGTGGGATATATTAAAGGTTGATGATACTTTGGAAATCAGATTCGACAAGGCTTATCCCCAGCGCAATATCCCGATGTACGGGGGCAGTCCTTCTCTTGTTTTTGCTTTTTTTATGCTGGTTCTGGGGTGTGTATTTTTGCTTTTCGGGACTCTTCGTTTTATTGACGGTTTTAAAAAGTCATCACGTAATAAATCATCTTAGCTTGCAGTAAATAAGATTTCCAGAATTTCCTGACCGGTAAAATAGTGAGGATACATTTTAAGATTGGGTAATTATTTCATATACTGCACATCCGTCTTTATTATATAGAAGATTCATTGCTTTGTTCATTCGCCGGCTTAATAAGCTACGAATAGCCGGATTATAATTATCCCGCAGAAATTTCTCAAATAAATTGGTTCGTATAAGAAAATGAGTGTGGCCTAGGGAATTCAAATACGCGTGAAAAGAAGCATCATCGCGGGCATTGGCCACGAGGCCGTTGATATCGGCCATTCCAAAATATTGTCCTTCCTCGTATAATCTGTCCAGATAGTATCCACGTCCGGCAAATAAAATTAATCTGATTTTGGAATTTTCCGGTGTGTGGGTGTTGATATATTTTATAGCTGCATAACCACTATTATGGCGAGCGATAAAGTCATCTCTGGATTCTGTGCCTAAAACATATCTCATGGGGCTGATGTTATGATAATAATCTTTTATATAAAGAATATTTTTGCTCATGAATGCTATAAAAATAGAAAGCAGCACTACAACCGAGAAGTTTCTTAAGTTAGTTGAAAGTTTCATCGTCCAGTTAAAAATGTTAATTAAGCCCATAATAGTGAGAATGGATAGGATGGGGACTGCCGGTAGAATATAACGTATCCTTGTCTGATCAAGGAAGGTGGCAACAAGAATGAAGAAAACGACAAAGACCATAAAAAAAAGCTTGTCGCGGTAAAATGATTTATTCATCAAGGCAAAGGGAGGCAGGATAATTAAAATAGGGTTCAATACTCCATCAAAATAGCGGGGATTATTATCCTGTCCTTGAAAGAAATATCTGAGGGGAACGAACAATATTTCCCAGAAACTTTCTCCATACATCATTTCCCGTACCTGAAAGATACCTTTGTATATCCTTCCGAATACAATAGAATAAGTACCTTCCTGAGTTGCAATATTGCTAATGTCGAATATTCCCCTGAATAAAGGATAAAAGGGGTTTCCTGTAAGTATTGTATTTTTAATCAGCCACGGTGAAAAGATTAATAGGGAAATAAGAAAAAAGATTGAACCACACCCGATAGCTTTCCATTGTTTTTTGCTATGGCCGGAATAAACAAATACAATAGCTGCTGATAGAAAAAACCAAACAATAAGTGCGTTATACTTTGTTCCAAGGGCAAGACCCATTGCCATGGCTGAAAGAAACAGCCATTTAAACTCTTTAAACTCACCATCACGCCAGCGAATAAAAGAGAGAATGCTTGCTGTTGTAAAAAAGATCAAGCCAAGATCAACATATACTTGCGTGGATAAACGAAAAACGATAGGAGTGCTGAGAAAAACGAGAACACCTAAAAGTCCCGCGATACTGCTTATTTTATTTTTTAAATAATAATAAATAAGAAACGCTGTTCCTATGCCAAAACTCATATGGATAAAACTGGCAATGAAGTCCTTGTTAAAGTAAAGAGGAATTATATAAAGCAGCTCAATATTCATTGGATAGTACGAAAAATTAGCCCATTTTATTTCATAAAATCCTCCATTTTTAAGCCAGAGTTTGGGAATAGCTAAGTGATGAATGAGAGAGTCGCGGGCTATCGGGGGAGTTAAATTTAATAAGAATTCGATTGATAACAATGCCAAAATTGCTATGCAGATAACAACAGTTAATAAGTGATCAATTACATGGTTCTTGTTTATGGACATGAGTTAGAGATATTCCGTAGATGATTAATTTTGCTGATGTCAATTTAACTTTTTGTGAGAATTTAACAATATTAAAAATATATGTCAATTTATATAATAGAAATCATATCTTTCCTGTAATCTTTAAAAATGTATTGCTTTTGTTGTCAATAAACTTAATAATTTTTACCAGGATCTATATGCCTGATGTTGCCTTATGTTTTATTGAAGAAATTACTCGATATGCTTTGAAATAAAATTTGTTGGAGAAATTTTTTTGTTTTAAGGATAGTTGTTTTACAATTTTAAATTACATTTTTTTATGGTTGCTTAATGAAGAAGACGTTTTTTCTTTTATCGGAAGGCTTTTTAAAATATCCAATCATCTTTATTTTAGGTTTAAGTTTTTATCTTTTTTTTGTTACTCTGTTTAACAAAGGTCTCGCCGATTATGATTTATGGGGTTATCTGTCCTTCGGACGTGTTTTCTGGGAGGAAGGTTTCCCCTATCATGATGTTTTTGCCTACACACCCACAAAGCAACTATGGGTATATCATGAATGGCTTACCGGAGTTGTCTTTTGGTGGTTGATTAAATACTTTGGACCGGCGAGTCTGCAATTGTTGCGTTATATATTAGCAATATTAACGATTTATCTGGTCTATGAAACCGCTCTGAGGAGAAGCGGTAATCATTTTTTTGTTGTAGTAACATTGATTCCCTCAATATTATTAATTTCTTTTGGTTATGTTCCCGTAAGAGCACAAATATTTACTTTTTTCTTCTTCATTCTGACCCTTTACATACTTGAATGCTCAAAAAGGACAGGAAATGGAACCATACTCAGGTGGTTTCCATTTATCCAAATTATTTGGTGCAATTTTCACGGTGGTTTTATTTCCGGTTTGGGATTGATCTTTTTATATGCTTTGGGTGAAGGTCTGGCGCGTAAGAAAATAGCTGTTTCTTATCTTAAATGGGGAATAATTGCCTCTGTTGCCACATTGATTAATCCTTATGGTATAAAATATTGGATTTATATTATTCACGCCGTTTCCATGTCCAGACCTGAAGTAACAGAGTGGTACTCAGTTGCAGCAGCATTAAAATCCAATCTTTATTTTTTCCCGGTATCTCTGTTTTTAATAATGAGCGTGATAATTGTGCTCGTTTTTTTACTTCGCCGAAAAAAGGATATCACAGAGCTTTTAGTTATAATTGTGTTGATCTACGGGGGAAGTGTCCATGTCCGCCATGGTGTTATTTTTGGTTTGGTGTTGGGGGCATATGCGCCCGTTTTTCTATCGGAATTTGCTCAGGAATGGAAAGCAAAACGACATTCCCTCTTTCTTCTGGGCCGGTTTTTTTTAGTAATTTTTTCAGTTTTCCTGATAATAACATACTTTTATTTTTACCCTGTTAAACAAATCTCTTTTATTCCCAGTTTTAAATTTTTTGTGTCAGCGGATTATTATCCGACAGGGGCAATTAAATGGATGAAAAATAACAATATCAAAGGGAATATTCTTCCTAATTTTGAATGGGGTGAATACATCACTTGGTTATTATATCCTGATTGTCGTGTCGCTATGGATGGTCGTTACGAAACTGTTTATGAAGATAATTTGCATAAGGAATATTTTGATTTTTTATATGGAAGAAAGAATTGGAGTTTTTTCTTGAAAAAGTATCCACATCATATAGTGTTGTTAAAAGCCGGCACAAAAACACACCTGCTAATGAATCGTGAAAAAGACTGGAATCTTGTCTATTCAGACAAAAGAAGTGTTGTTTTTGTGAGAAAAAATATGACAAATGATTTGTAATATTTATATATAAATATTATAAATTACAACATTAAGTATTCTTAATGAAATTTATTTAAGGTTTTATCTATGGGAAGGATAGAATCAAACAAGGAAAATTCAGGTTATATATCTTATCAAAATATTCGTATTTCACACTGGGATAAAATTGCCGGGAATATACAAAGATGGAACAGATATAATACTTATTATCATATATATTTGCGAAAAATAGTGAAATTCTTAGTGCCGTCTGCTCAACGGGTAGTAGAGATTGGCTGCGGTACTGGTGATCTGCTTGCTTTTCTTGAACCGTCTTATGGGGTTGGCATTGATTTTTCTGCGGAAATGATAAAACAGGCAAATGCCCGTCATTATAATCTGAATTTTATTAAGACCGACGCCCATGAACTTGATTTAAAAGATAAGTTCGATTATGTGATTCTTTCCGATGTGGTCAATGAATTTTGGGATGTACAAACAGTTTTTCAGAAAATATTGCCTCTAACCACACCTCATTCCCGCATTATAATAAATTTTTATAATCGTTTGTGGGAATTACCGCTGAGCTTTATAAGAAAGTTGGGATTAGCTAAACCAATGTTATTACAGAACTGGCTCACGGTAGAAGACATAACAGGGTTACTTTCACTTGCCGGTTTCGAGGTTGTTAGCCACCGGGAAGAAATATTATGGCCTATGCGCACACCTGCTGTTGATTTTCTACTGAACAGTTTCTTGGCCAGAATCTGGCCGTTTAAAATCTTTGCGCTTACTCACTTTTTAATCGCTAAACCTGTTGCCTCAACTTCGGATAATAAAGGATTGCCGAAAGTATCGGTAATTATTCCGGCACGCAATGAATCGGGTAACATTGGCAACATTTTTGATAGAGTTCCACGGATGGGGCACGAGACGGAGCTAATCTTTGTTGAAGGCGGCTCCACGGATGGCACTTACGAAACAATAGAAAAAGTCATTGCTGAAAATCCGCGTCGTCTGGCGAAACTGTTTCGGCAAAAAGGAACAGGGAAAGGAGATGCTGTGCGCCTGGGATTTCAGCAGGCACAAGGTGATATTCTTATGATTCTTGATTCTGACCTCACTGTTCCACCCGAAGATTTACCCAGATTTTATGACGCTATTCATAAAGGTAAGGCAGAATTTGTCAATGGTGTACGCCTGGTTTATCCGATGGAAAAGGAAGCAATGCGTTTTCTTAATCTGGTGGGAAATAAGTTTTTCAGCTTGATTTTTTCCTGGTTGTTGGGACAGCCGATCAAGGATACATTATGCGGTACGAAAGCTCTCTGGAAAAACGATTATGAAAGAATAGCGGCAAACCGTTTCTATTTTGGTGATTTTGATCCTTTTGGTGATTTTGATCTTTTGTTCGGTGCCGCTAAATTGAATTTAAAAATTGTTGAAGTGCCTATTCGTTACAAAGAGCGCACATATGGAACAACCAATATCAGCCGTTGGAAACATGGATGGTTGTTGTTGAGAATGGTATTTTTCGCCTTAAGACGAATAAAATTTATATGAACTTGAAGTTTAAATTTTAGCCGATATATAAGCAAAAATAATAAATTTAAAAAAATCATCTCAAAAAATAGAAATGGTACAATTACATCGTATGGCTTTTGATAATTGATCCAATTTGGTGGATCGGAATCTCTAATCTCCCTTATAAAATCGCAATAATATTAAATACATGCAATTATTATTAATGTTAATTATATTTCAGAAATGATGACATTCATATAATTTCTTCCTAAAAATTATTTTTTCTTGACTTTGAGTTTTTATTATTCTAAAAGAGTTTGACCGCCAGTCATATATTGACCGCTATTTTGCAAATAATTGTATCCTTATAGGGGAAGAAAATTGTTGTGGGACTTCTGGAGCGAAGAGTAAAAGAAAAAGACAACCGCAAAAGACTAATTCTCAAATCAGCGCGCACATTATTTTTCAGAAAAGGTTTTGATAAAGTAACTGTTGATGAAATAGCAAAATCTTCCGAATTGGGCAAAGGATCGATTTACCTTTATTTTAACAGCAAAGAAGAAATTTATGCGCAAATTCTGTTAAATGACATCGATAATTTCAATCGACAGGTAACCGTGCTGTTAGAAAAGAAATGCACGGCATCTGATTTGCTGACTGAATTTTCAAATATATATATTGATTTCTTTCTTAATGATAGCGAGCTGTTCAGAATACTGATGGCCTACATGCTGCAGCCTGCTAAAATGAAATTACCCGAGAAGCTTAATTCTCAAATTCTTGATGCTAATGCCAGATCAATAGATGTGATTGGTAAAATACTGCAGTTGGGAATAGATACAAAAGAATTTTCAGGGGGAATAAATTTAAAACAAAATCAAAATGCATTCTGGGGTCTGCTTAATGGGATCATCTCCTTGTATATTTTTTCGGGAGCACAGGCAAAACGAAGAGAAAGAATTTATTCCACAACTAAATTGGCACTGGAGATATTCATCAAGGGCTTAAAAAAACATGATGAATATTTAAAGATTTTATAATCAGCCGAAAGTTCAAAGTAAGAAAAGACAAAGGAGGAAAGAAATGTCATTTGAGATTAAAAAAGCTGCCGTTTTAGGCGCGGGAGTAATGGGTGCGAATATCGCAGCCCATTTAACCAATGCCGGCATTGAGTGTTATCTGCTGGATATTATTCCCCCGGGGGGAATCACCGAGGATGATAAAAAGAAAGGATTAACAGAAAAGAGTCCGGCTTGGCGAAACAGATTTGCCGAAAACGGACTGAACGGAGCCATTAAATCTAAACCAGCAAGTTTTTATTCCAAAGCAAATGCGTCAATGATTAAAACGGGTAATTTTGAAGATGATTTAAATTTACTGGCCGACTGTGACTGGGTGTGCGAAGTCGTTTTGGAAAATCTTAAAATTAAACAGGACCTTTTCGCCAGGGTTGAAAAAGTTGTTAAACCGACCTGTATTGTTTCCACGAACACTTCCGGCCTGCCAATTAAAGATATATCGGCTAATTTCAGCTCATCTTTGAAAAAACGCTTCCTCGGGACGCATTTCTTCAATCCGCCCCGCTATATGAAGTTAATGGAAATAATTCCCGGCAAAGAGACGGATAAGGCAGTCGTCGCTTACATGAAAAAATTCAGTGAAGAAGTGCTCGGTAAGGGCGTGGTTATTGCCAAAGATGTTCCCAACTTTATCGGCAATCGTATCGGCGTTTATGATTTGTGTAATGCCGGCAGGGTTATGTTGGAAAAAGGTATGAAGATTGAAGAAGTTGACGCTATCGTCGGTAAAGCGGTGGGACGTCCCGGTACAGCCATATTCGGGACAATTGATCTGGTTGGTCTTGATATAGGGACCCATGTGGCCCAGAATCTTTATGACGCTGTTCCTAAAGATGAATGCCGTGACACTTTCCTTCCCACGGAATTCGCAAAAAAGATGATAGCCAATAAATGGCTGGGGAACAAAACCAAGGGAGGTTACTACAAGAAAGTTAAAGACGAAAAGGGTAAAAATGTTAAGTATGTAATTGACTGGAAGACAATGGAGTATGCTGTAGTCCAGAAGCCGAAGTTTGAGTCCATTTCCGAAGCCAAGAAAAAAGCTGATGAAGGTGTTGCCGTTACAATGAAGATTGCCTTCAACGGCCAGGATGCGGCAGGCGATTATCTTCGCGAATATCTATGCAACAACTTTATTTATTCAGCTAACCGGATTCCCGAAATCTGCAATACGATTGTTGAGATTGATAACGCCATGAAGTGGGGCTACAACCATCAACTTGGTCCTTTTGAATCATGGGATGCCGTAGGCGTAAATGAAGCCGTGGAAGTAATGAAGAAACTCGGCAAAAGAGTTCCGGCTAAGATTGAAGAAATGCTTAAGAAAGGCTGCAAAACTTTTTACAAAGTTGATAGTAAAGGCATTAAGTCTTATTATGATTTCAAGAAGAAAGACTACGTGAAGATGGTTGAAAATCCCAAGATCATCCTTCTTCCCGGCCTTAAGGAGAAAAAGAAAGTTGTTAAGGAAAATTCGGCCGCCACGCTTGTTGACATCGGTGACGGTGTTGCCTGTCTGGAATTCCATACCAAGATGAATGCTGTGGATGCCGATATGATTCAGATGATATCGGAAAGCTGTGATATAGTTAATAAAGACTTTGTGGGAATGGTAGTTGCCAATCATGATCAGAAAATGTTCTCCGCCGGTGCCAATATTTTCTTGGTTTTGGCAGCCATTCAGCAGGGACAGTGGAAAGAGTTGGAAACATTGGTCGCGGCATTGCAGAATGCCAATATGAAAATGAAATATTTACCCAAGCCTGTCGTCACAGCTCCGGCCGGTATGGCCCTTGGTGGTGGTTGCGAAATATCGATGCACGGTGATTATTGTTTGGCCAATGGTGAGACGTATATGGGTCTTGTCGAAGTCGGTGTCGGTGTTATTCCTGCCGGTGGCGGTTGTAAAGAAATGGCTGTCCGTATGACGGAAGGAATTCCCACAGGCGTTGTGGAAGCGGGGTTGAATATGCAGTATCATTATGGCAGAGCTTTTGAAACTATTGCTACAGCAAAAGTTGCCACCAGTGCTCAGGAAGCCCAGGAATTGGGATTTATCCGCAAGACGTGTGCCATTAATATGAGCAGAGATATGCAGATTCATGAGGCCAAACAGATTGTTCTGGGTATGTCCAAGTTCTACAAACCGCCGAAGCCTCCTCTTATTCCGGTTATGGGGGAAAATCTGAAAGGTGTGGCCGCAGCAATCATCAGTAATATGAAGGCCGGTAAATACGCCTCTGATTACGATGCACATATCGCCATGAAGGTTGCTCATGTTCTGTCTGGCGGCGCTTGTGCGGAAGGAACTTTTGTAACGGAGCAGGAAATACTGGATTTGGAAAGAGAAGCTTTTATGAGCCTCTGTGGTGAGCAGAAGACGCAGGATAGAATAACTGCCATGTTATCAACCGGCAGGCCCCTGCGCAATTAAAAATTAATATTATGTTCGGAGGTTTGTAATTTGAATTCTCGGATCTCCCGCATTAAATATAAAAAAATCCTGTAAGGAGGAAAAGTAATATGAGTGAAGCTGTCATTGTCGCATCCGTAAGGAGTGCCGGTGGAAGATATAGAAGAGGCGGTTTGGCTGATACCCGCGCCGATGTTTTTGCTATTCAGGTTATTAAAGGTTTGCTGGCAAAAGTGCCTCAGCTTAACCCGAATGATGTAGATGATCTTATCGTGGGTTGTGCGTTTCCCGAAGCGGAAGCCGGAATGAATTTAGGTAGAATATTGACTATCGGCGCCGGATTGCCCGAACATGTATCCGGAATGACCATAAACCGTTTCTGCTCGTCAGGTGTTCAGTCAATTGCCGACGCCACCGCCAAGATTCGTGCCGGCTGGTCGGAGGTAATAATTGCCGGCGGAGTAGAATCCATGACCCATATACCCATGGGTGGCAGTGTCTTCCGCCCCAATCCCGATTGGGATTACTCCACCATGCCCAATGTTTACATTAACATGGGTAACACGGCGGAAAACGTTGCTGCCAATTACAGTATATCCCGTGAAGATCTGGACAAGTTTGGTATGGAAAGTAACCGCAAGGCCTTTGAAGCAATTCAGGCCGGAAAATTTAAAGAAGAAATAATTCCTGTAACAGCCTACAAATATAAAAAAGATAAAGATGGGAAACGCATTCGCACAGAAATAATATTTGATACTGATGATGGCGTAAGATGGCCGGTCAACCTGGCGGATATGGCTAAGTTGAAGTCACCTTTCAAACAGGAAGGAAGCTGCACAGCCGCCAACTCTTCGCAGATGACGGACGGTGCTGCCTTTACGCTTCTTATGACCGATACGAAGGCCCAGGCAATTGGAGTAAAACCAATCGCCAAACTTGCGTACTATGCAGTAGCAGGATGCAAGCCTGAAGAAATGGGTCTTGGTCCAAAATATGCCATCCCCAAGGTTCTGAAAATGGCCGGTTTGACAACGAAAGATATAGAAGTGTTTGAAATCAACGAAGCCTTTGCTTCACAAGCTCTTTACTGCATTAGAGAACTTGGACTGGAAGACAGGCTCAATGCCGGCGATATCAACCCCAACGGCGGCGCTATTGCATTGGGTCATCCATTGGGCTGCACAGGAGCGAAACTGACAGCTCAATTGCTTCATGAGATGAAGCGCCGCGGTAGTAAACGTGGTATCGTTTCCATGTGCATTGGCGGTGGAATGGGAGCTGCCGCTATATTGGAAATGCTTTAATTGAACAATTTACACTCTTAGATTTTTAAAAAAACTGTAACTCTTCTTCCAATCCTTCCGCTGTCCTTTTGAATAAGATGGCGGAAGGATCTACCTCAAATGTTTAAAAACATTTTTCCTTGAAATGAAAAAATCTTTAAGTTATAAAAAGCCACTTCTGGGCGGTTAACTCAGCGGGAGAGTGCTACCTTCACACGGTAGAAGTCGCTGGTTCAATCCCAGCACCGCCTACCATGTATTTTATGGGCCTGTCCATTTATGGTTAGGCCTTTTTTATTTGTTACCAGTGTTATTTCCAAAAATAAAGATAATTAAAATACTACTGAACTCTAACCTGACATGTGATAAAAGTATCCGGTATGGTATTAGGACATGTCAAATAAGATTAATATTAGTTCCAAGGAACAGATTCTTATTATATATATCGTTTTAGCGGTTATTACTCTTGCCGTTTACTGGCAGATTAATCAATATGACTTTGTCTTCGATGATGTTCAATATGTAACTAATAATTATCACGTTAAATCAGGCATCACATTAAGAGGATTGCATTGGGCGTTTACTAACACAACTTCCAACTTGTGGCATCCCCTGACCTGGCTTTCTCTGATGTTGGATTATCAGTTTTTTGGTTTGAATGCCGGTGGTTTTCATATGAATAATCTTATCCTTCATATGTTAAGCACTTTAATGCTCTTCTGGCTTTTTAATCGCATGACAGGTGCTGTCTGGAAAAGTGCATTTGTTGCTGCTTTTTTCGCTCTTCACCCTCTGCATGTAGAATCAATCGCCTGGATAACTGAACGAAAGGATGTACTGAGTGCTTTTTTTTGGATGCTTACTCTATGTCTTTACGTTTATTATACGGAAAAGACAGTTATAGAAAGGTATATTCTTGTTCTTTTTTCTTTTGTCCTGGCTCTTTTGAGTAAGCCTATAGGTGTAATTTTGCCTGTGATAATGATTCTCCTGGATTACTGGCCGCTAAAACGCTTTCAGTCACAACGGGATAAAATTGTTTTATGGCAGTTGAAAGAAAAGGCTCCTTTTTTTATTTTATCCGTTGTTTTTGGTGTCGTCGCAATTTATCTTATGCGTTTTTCTAAAGAAATATATCTTCCTTTGAGTTCTCGGCTGGCCAACGCGCCTGTTGCATTTATTATTTATATGGAAAAAACCTTCTGGCCTCACGATATGGCTGCCTTTTATCCTTTTCCTGATAACATTCCCGCAGGGAAGATCATTGGAGCCACTTTTCTGATTATAATTGTTAGCGCGATCATTATCGTTTTGGCTAAACGTTTGCCTTATCTATTTACGGGATGGCTTTGGTATGCGGTGGTCATCCTTCCTATTATTGGGATTATTCAAAACGGTTATTACGCCATGGCGGACCGATATCATTATTTACCATCTATTGGAATTGCTGTTATGCTTGCTTGGGGTGTTCCTTCTTTGATTAAGAGAGGAAACATACGAAAAAAGATTTTATTGCCGGCAGGAATGATCATACTTATGGTTTTGGCATTTTTGACATGGCGGCAGAATAGTTATTGGAAAAACAATATTGAACTTTGGAAGCATGCTTTGATGGTAACAGATAATAACTATGTGGCACATAACAATTTAGGTGTTGCCCTGATTGCGGAAAACAAAATAACTGAAGCTATTGGTCATTATACTGAGGCAATTAAACTAAAAAACAGTTATTACTTTGCCTACAACAACAGAGGGAATGCCTACGCCGGCATTGGTAAGTATCAGCACGCCATAGCTGATTATGATAAGGCTATTAACCTCAACTCAAATTATATACAGGCCTATTATAACAGGGGATATTCATATAATAAAATTAATCAATATGAGCGCGCTATAGAGGATTATAATAAGGTTATTTTTATGAAACAGGATTATGCTGATGCTTACAATAACAGGGGAAATGCTTATGCTAAAATCGGCGAATATCAGCGTGCTATCTCGGATTATAACAAAGCTATTAATCTTAATCCTTATGATATGCAGGCTTATTTCAACAGGATTAAAGTCTATTTCGCCTGTGGTGATAACATCACCGGTTGCCGTGATGCCCGTAAAGCATGTGAATCAGGAAATTGTGAAATATTAGAATCTGCTAAAGAAAGGGGACTTTGTCATTGATTAGAATAACGTAAAAAATTATCTGTAAATAAATTTTTGATCCAAATTATTTATAGTCACGTCTAATGATAAGAAAGTAATTTCTGTATTTAATAGCATGGGCAAAAAATATGGATTTTAATAATATTATAGTAAATATTTCATTGACATACAAAGCCATATTTTTTATAATTCACGTATAAATAGTCAATTTCCATGAAAATTGCGAACAAATTTGATTTAGTGATTAAAGATATACTTATTATTCTGTCACGGAGATTTTTATAATGTCCCCTGCGGATATGAGACACGAAAGAGTCGTGATAGAGACTGACCGCTATCGGGTGGAAGGGGATATCACTCTACCTCACGAAGGTTATCGTAGTAGTCTTTCCGACTATTTGAACCGTCGTGAGCAGGATTTTATCATTTTAACAAATGTGGAACTGTTGTCGCTTGACGGATCAGGGCGTGACTGGCAAACTCCCATGCTTATGCTGGCGAGGCAGCATATTAGATTGGTTGTACCAATCGAAAGTAATGCTACCCCGGAAGAAAAAAAATAATAAATGGTAATTTTGTTTCTGAAATCTAATACTCCTTATTATCAAGGATTCTTTTCATATTTCTGGGAAAAATTTCTTTGGTACAAAATTATCTTAACATATTCATAATAAATCTTTTGAAATTGTGGGAAATGTAAAGCAGTGTAAAAAGCTGTTCCCTTTGAGTTCGTTAATTAAAATATTGATAGTAAAATTTGATTACATAAGGAGTTGGAAATGCATATAAAAGATTTGTTCGATTTAAAAGGTAAAGTTTCTATAGTGACAGGAGGTGGCAGAGGTATTGGTAAATTCATTGCTACAGGATTGGCTGAAGCTGGTTCAAATGTTGTGATTGCTTCACGCAAGCTGGAAAACTGTGAAAAAGAGATTCAGGAGCTGGAAAAGCTTGGAGTTATGGCTTTGGCGGTCAAATGTGATATGGCTAAAAAGGAGGACATTGACAATTTGGTTAAAGCTACCATGGGCAAATTTGGTACCATTGACATATTGGTCAATAATGCAGGACTTACCTGGGGTGCGCCGACGTTGGATTATCCGTTGGACAAATGGGAAAAAATTTTCGATGTCAATGTTAAGGGCGTCTGGATTTTATCTCAACAGGTTGCCCGCATTATGAAAGAAAAAGGCGGCGGCAAAATGATCAATATCTCATCCATCTATGGTTCGAAAGGATCCAATGAAGAAGAGCACCCGGCCGTTGCTTATAATCCATCCAAATTTGCAGTGGAAGGTTTGACGAAGACTTTGGCACTGAAATTAGCCCGATACAAAATTTATGTAAACTGCATAGCGCCTGGCTTCTTCAAAACCGATATGATGGCTTATATATTCAAACCGGAGATGAAACAGATTCTTGATTTGACTGTTGCTGCAATTCCGCTGAAAATGTACGGCGATGAAGATGAGATAAAAGGTCTGGCAGTTTTCCTGGCATCCAAGGCGTCAAATTACATTACGGGAAGCATTTTTCATGTTGACGGTGGTCTTTCCGCGCAGTAGAAATCAAACAAGTGTATTTCAGGCAGTGTAGTCGTTGAGTTTTTTAGTAAATATTAACTTTCACCAAAATTAAGGGAGATATGATTATGAAGATTCCACAGTATGTAACGGTCAGTGAAGTTAAGAGGATTTGTAAAGAATTAGGTTTAAGAGACTGGACAAAAATTAAAAAACCCAATGTAACGACGAAAGAAGCCGGAATAATAATGAAGATTATTAATGTTAAAAAGATGCCTATTGCTCTGGAAGACTTTCGTATGGGGTTGGAGGTAGAACTTGAGCACGGCACCATGTTCGATGATGCGAATGTAACCAATAATCACCCTATACTTACAGGCATGATTGTTCTAGCGCACTTGAAGGAAACTCTTGATTATTACGAGAGACTGGATATTGCTGAAATAGAAGGAGACTTGCTCAAGGCTGTCCTTTCCAAGAATCTTGATAAAATACAAGCGAAATACAAAAAATTAATCAAGGCTCAGGCTGTTCTGAATAAAGTAGTATCCGCCCAGTTGAAATAATGTTTTCTAGGTAAAAAATTGAAAAGAATAAAAATCTCACCTTTGCTTTTTTTTGTACTGGTTATATGCAGTTGTGCTCCTGTCTATACGATCAATTATTCCCCGCCCGTGAAGCCGATCAGTCTTCCCGATGATGGAGCCGCTCATTATTGGGCGCAGAATGAATGGTGGTATTATACCGGTCATTTGAAGGCGGAAGACGGAAGAGAATTCGGCTATGAATTAACCTTCTTCAAAAGAATCACCAATGAAGATAAGATCCCTGATTTTTTTATTCCTGTTCCTGCTCACTGGTTAAAAGGTGTTGCCATGCTGGGGCACTTTGCTGTTACCGATTTGCAAAACAAAAAATTTAAAGCGAAGGCTATAGATGATTTTCTCTTTAACAGATCGAAAGCGGATGAAAAGAAGTATGATGTTATGATAGATACTTGGACAGCCAGGGAAGAAAACGGAAAGCATATTCTTACCGCTGAAATGAAAGATTATAAAATTGAATTGGAATTGGAATCAGTGAAGCCGGTAGCTTTGCACGGGCAAAACGGTATCGTGAATAAAGGGGCAAAACATGCCAATTACTACTACTCATTTACAAGGATGAGAACATCGGGGACTATAACTGCTGAGGACCAACCGATAAAGGTTGAAGGAACATCATGGATGGATCATGAATACGGAACAATGAAACTTACCTATCCTCAAACAGGATGGGACTGGTTCAGCGTGCAGCTGAATAATAATTGTGAACTGATGGTTTATTTAATCAGAAACGATAAAGATACAGTTATCGACATTGGTGGCGGCACTTTTGTGTTGCCCAGCGGTAAAACAATCTGGTTAAAAAAAGATGATATTGACGTTAGAACTTTGAATTACTGGTATAGCAAGAAAACTGATTCCAATTATCCCGCTTCATGGGAAATAAGAATTAAGTCCCTGAATTTAAAACTTGATGTTAATCCGGTTTTTGCTCAACAGGAATTGGACCTAAAACCAATGCCCTATTGGGAAGGAAGTGTCAGAGTTGATGGCACCTATAAAGGTCTGCCTGTCCGAGGTAAAGGCTATGTTGAATTGGTTGGTTATAGTAAAAAATACTCCTTATCTTACATGTAGAACTTTAAGTTTTACGATTAATATCGTTAATTGAATCTAAGTATTTTATCTTTTTTAAAAATCATATTTAGTAATAAGCAATAATCTTTACAAGCTTATTTCCTTATGTTATTGTGAAAAAACTGAAAAATCATTAAGGGGAAACATATGTCCGGCCATTCCAAATGGAGTACAATAAAAAGAAAAAAAGGTGCGATTGATGCCAAGCGCGGCAAGATATTTACCAAGATTATCAAGGAAATAACCCTGGCGGCAAAACTCGGTGGGGGAGATATCGAGGGAAATGCGAGACTAAGACAGGCGATCCTTCTTGCTAAAGAAGAAAACATGCCTAAAGATAATATTGAGCGGGCGATTAAAAAAGGCATAGGTGGCGGGGAAGGCGCGGCTAATTATGAAGAAGTAACTTACGAAGGATATGGTCCCGGCGGTGCGGCAGTTCTTGTGGAGATTATGACAGATAAAAAGAACAGAACTGTGGCCGAAATAAGGCATATCTTTTCCAAGCATGGTGGCAATCTTGGTGAAAACGGTTGCGTGGCGTGGATGTTCTCGAAAAAAGGAAGTATCGTTATCGATAAAAAGGCGATTGATGAAGATACGTTAATGGAGTTGGCGCTGGAAGCCGGAGCTGAAGATGTTAAGAGCGAAGACGGTGAATATGAGGTGATTACAGATCCCGCTTCATTTGAAGTTGTTAAAAAAGTTCTTGATGCTAAAGGAATAAAACATTTACAGGCCCGTATAAGCATGATTCCTTCCAATACCGTCAAATTGGAGGCAAATAAGGCGGAACAGATGCTGAAGATGATGGAAAAGCTGGAAGATAATGATGATGTCCAGAATGTTTATTCTAATTTTGATATAGATGAAGATGTAATGAAAAAGTTGAGCTAGCATTCAGGGGTAGATGTTAGATATCTCTTTGTTAATAATTACTTGGTAAAAAAATTATCGGAACGAAAAAAATTGCGAATTTTAGGAATTGATCCGGGCAGCCATGTTACAGGCTATGGAGTGATTGAAAAGAAGGGAAATTATTTAAGGCACGTTATTCATGGTGAAATAAAGCCGAAAAAAGGCTCGCCTCTTTCAGCAGTGCTGATTTTAGTTTATCAGCAGCTTTCCTCTCTAATTTCGCAGACCGCGCCCCAGGCCGTCGCGCTGGAAAACGTTTTTTACGGTAAAAATGTCCGCAGTCTGATTAAACAGGCTCAGGTTAGAGGAGTGGCAATTTTTGCCGGTTCCGACAAAGGTCTGGACGTTTTTGAATACTCGCCGCTGGAAGTGAAAAAAGCGGTGGTGGGATACGGTAGGGCGGAGAAAAGGCAGGTGCAGGAAATGGTCAAGGCTATTTTGAAACTTCCTGAAATTCCTCTGCCGGATGCTGCGGACGCGCTCGCTACGGCGATATGCCACGCTAATTTTTTGAAGGAAAAACCAATCTGATGATTGCCTTAATCAGCGGGAAAATTATTTATAAGGGTATTTCTCATGTCATCGTTGATGTTCATGGCGTCGGTTATCGAGTCTTTATTCCCCTGACGACATTCTACGAATTACCGGAAGTCTCACAGCCGATAACTCTCCATATTCATACCAACGTCAAACAGGACGCGATAAATTTGTTCGGATTTCACACGATTCAGGAAAGGGATCTTTTTCAGCTGATGATTTCCGTAAGCGGCATAGGACCCAAGATAGCCATGAATATTCTTTCCGGTATTTCCGCCCATGAACTTTTGAATGCCATATCCGGAAGCAATGTGGAAAAACTAATCAGAATTCCGGGAGTGGGCAGAAAAATGGCCGAGCGTCTGGTTCTGGAATTAAAGGAGAAAATTCTCAAGAAAATGATGCTGGAGAAAACGCCGGAGACAGGAGCTCAGCTTCCTGCGGGTGATATTATTGCGGAAGATGTTCTTTCCGCTTTGGTGAATTTGGGTTATAAAACCAGTACCGCAAATGATGCTCTGAACAAGGCTATGCGTTACGTTGAAGAAGAACTGAGCATGGATAAACTTTTGAAAAAAACTTTGAAAATTCTTGCCGGTTGATTTTGCGGTAAGGTATGAGCAATGAATAAAAACATAAAAAATTCTTTAATCAGTCCATCCCGTGACGAAGAGGATAGTGAATTTGAAGTTACGTTACGTCCTTCAAGATTAAAAGATTACGTCGGCCAGGAAAAAGTCAAGAGCAATCTGTCTATCTTTATTGAGGCTTCCAAAAAACGCCGCGAGGCGCTTGATCATGTCCTTGTGTATGGACCGCCCGGTCTGGGCAAAACCACGCTGGCTTACATCATCGCCAGAGAAATGAACGTGGATATCAAGGTTACTTCAGGCCCCGTTATTGAAAGGCCGGGAGACTTGGCGGCGATTCTAACGAATATGCATGAACATGAGGTGCTCTTCATTGATGAGATTCACAGGCTTCCTCATGTTGTTGAGGAAATTCTGTATCCGGCCATGGAAGATTTTCACATTGATATTCTAATCGGGCAAGGTCCTTCGGCCCGCTCAATGAAACTGGATATTCCCAAATTCACGCTGGTGGGAGCGACAACCCGTGCCGGCTCGCTGACATCGCCTTTGCGTGACCGCTTTGGTATGCATTTCCGTCTGGAATTTTACACGCCGCAGGAACTGGCCATAATTCTCAAGAGGTCTGCTACCATTCTGGGAGTAAAACTTGCCCCTGCCGGGGCCGAGGAGCTGGCCCGGCGCGCGCGGGGCACGCCGCGCATCGCCAACCGTCTGCTCAAGCGCGTCCGAGATTACGCGGAAGTAAAGGCTGATGGAAAGATCAATGAAAAAATCGCGCGAGAGGCGCTGGATGCCTTTGAAGTTGATCAAAAGGGCTTTGACCAGATGGATAGAAAACTTCTCCTGACACTGATTGAAAAATTCGACGGTGGTCCCGTCGGCGTGGAGAGCCTTGCTGCGGCAATCGGTGAGGAAAAAGTGACCATTGAAGATGTCTATGAACCGTACCTGATTCAGGAAGGCTATCTCCAAAGGACAGCCCGCGGCCGAGTCGCCTGCGCCAGAGCGTACGAACATTTCGGGCTGAAGGCTAAACACTCGCATCAGGGAGAAATCTTCTAAAACTGTTGAAAAACACTATGAAAATGTTAATGCACATCTGTTGCGGGCCTTGCACGATTTATCCACTGAAGGAATTGCGGACCCAGGGGCATCAAATTACCGGAGTTTTTTATAATCCTAATATTCATCCCTATCAGGAATACCAGAAGAGACGCCAGACTCTCCGCGATTATGCAGACAAGGCTTTCTTAAATATCATCTGGCCGGAAGATTATCCTCTGGAAGCATATTTGCGGTCGGTTGCCGGATTAAATGAAAATGACAGATGCGAGTTTTGCCTGAGAGACCGGCTGACTTATACGGCTGAGTTGGCAATTCAGGAAAAATATGATGGCTTTACTACTACATTGCTATATAGCAAATATCAAAAACATGACTTTATTAAAAAATTCGGGAAAAAATTAAGCCAGCAACTCGGAATCTTTTTTTATTATCAGGATTTTCGTGTGGGATGGACCGAAGGTATAAAAATATCCAGGGAACTGGGAATGTACCGACAACCTTATTGCGGCTGTATTTACAGCGAGAAGCAAAGATTCTATAAATAAAACAAATAATTATCTTCATCATTTCTATTAACACATTATGTGTGTCTTTTTTGCAACAATAGAAACCGAATAAGAGCGAGCCAACCAAGATGTTCATTCTTTATAACTTAATAATTACAATAACTTATTTATATAGAGAAATGTTGTTCAATATGGTACAGATATTGCTGTTAAATATAACAGTTTTTTATATTAGGTTAAGATTATGAATTACCAACGAACTCTGAAAAAAGAAGTAACATGTTTCAGTATCGGTTTGCATACCGGTCGCAAGATCAATATGAAGATAAAGCCGGCGTTGGTGGATACCGGAATAGTTTTTGTCCGTAGAGATTTGCCTGATTCTGATCCAATTCCAGCTCGATATGACAATGTTTGTAATACTACATTGGCTACGACACTGGGGAGCAATGGTGTTACAGTTTCCACGGTAGAGCATCTTTTGTCGGCATTCAGTGGAATGGGTGTGGATAACGCTGTTGTTGAACTGGACTCTTTTGAAGTTCCGGTTATGGATGGCAGCGCTCTTCCCTTTGTGAAGATGCTCAAGGAAGTGGGAACCCGTGTGCATAAAAAAAGTAAAAAAATGCTGATTGTTAAGAAGCCTGTTTCCGTAAATAACGGTGATGCCAGCGCCATGTTAATGCCATTGGATGAATTCAAAATAACATATGAAATTGATTTTAAGCATCCGGTTATCGGCAAGCAGTCGTATGAAATGGTTTTTTCTGATGAAGAATATGAAAAAAATATCTGTGCAGCTCAGACTTTCGGTTTTTTGAAAGACTTGGAGTTTTTGCAGGCAAAGGGTCTGGCTCTGGGCGGATCGCTGAAAAATGCCATTGTCCTGGATGATAAAAAAATAATTAATAAAGAGGGGCAGCGCATTCCCAACGTTTTTGTAAAACATAAAATACTTGATGCCATTGGAGATTTATTTTTGTTGGGAATGCCGATTATTGGTCATTTTGTGGCTTATAAATCAGGCCATCATTTGAATAATCTTTTGCTCAGGGAATTAATGAGCAAAAAAGATTGTTGGGAAATAATTACTGATGTAGATAAAAAACAAACCCATAAGTTTCATTCTTTAAAAATTCCTTCATTTAAAACTCTGGACACCATTCAAGTTTGATGAGACCCAAATTTCAGAAAGAGGGATACCCTAAAGGGCACTGTAGGATCACTATAGGTGCACTGAAATTTGTAAGTCGAATTATCCAATCCTCGATTTATCAGGATTGGGAATCAATGAAACTCGCCAAGATCGAGCTAAGCGAAGATCGAAGCGAAAGTTGAATTGTCATTTCCGCGAGAGCGGATAGGGATATCCCCGAGGCGAATAACCTAAAGGTCACTATAGGCCGAGTGGGATAAATGTGGGTCTAATTCCACGCCCCTTGGGACGCAAGTTCGTTTGAATACCCTGCTGCTTGCGGCGGGGTTGTTCATTAGGTACAAACTGGTAAGATAGTTTACAAAACAGACCGGGTACATGGTTTACACTATACGGCAAGGAGGAGATTCTATGCCGTGGA
>JAFGLS010000071.1 GCA_016927935.1 Syntrophaceae bacterium | reverse complement strand
TTGTTTCAACCCATTCTTTATTGAATCCTTCCATTTTATAAGCATATTTGTTTTTATCGGGATGTGCATATTGCAAAGCCGCAAACTCGATGGAAAAAATATTGTTCCTGTGCGAGAGAACAATCTCCGATGTTTCATTGATGGATTTTGAGAGGATGATATCATCGTTGATTTTCTCGCCAATTTTAACGGATTTATAAAATAATCTGAAATCGGTGAAAACGACCCGGGGAGGGAAAGGATTTGGTTTTATACTGTCAGGATAAAATGCGTTAAAACCATTATTGCCGCCCAAATATAGTTTTCCACTTTGATCTTTAAAATAGGCATTGTGCCAGAATTCATTGCTTTGCAGGCCATCGCTTTCATAATAATTTGTAAAAGAATTCTCAGAGAGATTAAATTTTGAAATTCCGTTGGATGTACTCAGCCATAAATTACCGTTATTATCTTGTACAATGCCGAGGATATTATCACTCGGTAAACCATCATTTATGTGGTAAGAAAAAAACTTCAATTCATGATCCGTATCTATGTCGCTGAAATTGTTGTCTCTTCGGATGACTTTATTCAATCCGCTCGCCGTGCCAATCCACATCGTCCCTGTGTGATCCTGGCAAAAGACATGAATGGTATTATTGCTCAGACTTTGAATGTTTTCTTCTTCATGTTTAAAATTTATAAATTCAGGATTCGGTTTATTTTTTTCTTTTGCCGGCAAAATGCTTAAGCCTTCGCCATGTCCTCCTATCCAGATGTTTTCTGAATTATCTTCAGTAATGGCCCAGATAATGTTGTCACATAGACTGGAAGGATTGTCCGGATCATTCTGGAAGAATGTCACTAAATCTGTTTTTTCATGATACCTCCAAAGGCCTCCATCCCATGTGCCACCCCAGATGGTTCCCTGCCTGTCTTCAAAAATAGAAAAAGTCCAGCGATAAAAGCTGTATCTTGTTATAACCGGCTTCTTATTAGAACCATATTTTTCGGGAATTATTTTAGAAACAGAACCGCCTGCGCTTCCTGCCCAGACTTCTCCATTTTTTCTTTGTACAAGGCATAGAATGCTATTGCCGCCAATCGAGTTGCCATTTTTCGGATCATGCATATAATGGAAAACTTCAGGTTCTTTATTATCGCGGAAAACAAACCTGTTTATACCTCCGTCCAAATCAACACCTACCCATAATTCACCGGGGATTGTGCTATGGATGGAGGATATCACGTTCCCGCTTAGCGTATTGTCATCTCCCGGGATAGATTTAAAGTGGTAAAATGGTTTCTCAAATAAATTATATTTGCACAGGCCCTGGCTGAAAGTGCCTATCCAAAAGACACCTGAACGATCTATGTATAAAGAATAAATTGTATTGTCGCTGATGGAATTAAGGTCGATTTTATTATTTACAATATTAATTAAACGGCCTTCCTTTTCTATATATTGGAACAATCCTTTTGATTCAGTCGCAATCCAAATGTTATCTTGATTATCAATTAGTATGTAGTTCCTGTTATTGGGAGTCACATTGACTTTGCCCAAGTCCGCTCTTTTATAACCACCTGTTTTTTTATTATAAATCAGCTTTATCATTCCATTAAGACTTGTACCCAACCAGAGATTGCCTTCCCGATCTTTGCCGATTGATTTTATTGTGGATTGGGCCAGCATTACATCGGTCTTGAGAATTTCATTGTTTCCCCTGTTAAAATAATACAAGTGATCTGCAAACAACAACAATTTCCCACTGCTGTCTTCATAGCCCATATTAAAAGGAATGGTATTCGAAGTATTATAAAATCGTTTGAACCGGATCACTGTTTTATTGCCGATTTTTTTATTAACAACCAGATTGAGGGCATTGGCTGTAAAAACCCAGATATTACCCGATCTGTCCTGGTAAACACTATAGACTTCATCGCTGCTTATGCTTGTTGAATCTTTTGGATCATTCTTATAATTCGTAAAAGATTCATTGACCGGATCAAATTTATCCAGACCTTCATTTGCATTATTTGCTATCCAGATGTAACCATCTCTGTCTTCAAAAAAATATATTATTCCATTATTGCTTAAACTGGTTTTGTCATCAGCAATATGACTATAGACTTTGAAAGTATATCCATCGTATCTACAGATTCCACCAAAAGTGGCAAACCACATGAAGCCTTTTTTGTCCTGGATAATATAATTGACAGTAGACTGTGGCAGGCCATCTTTGGTTGTGATTCGTTCAAAAGCGGTGTTTATCACTTGAGAATAAACAGAGCTGCACAAAAACAGTGAGAAACAAAAAGTGATCACGTAAATCGTCCAAATGATAAAATTAAATTTCTTCATGGCTAAATCTCATTTTTTACCTATCATGTCACGGTGGAAAAGGGAAGATCATCGTCTGGAGGAATATACCAGAATTGCAACCGGGGTCTCTCCCCCGCGCAGACCGCAGTAGTCGGCCCAGTAATAAAACCGATAAATGAATTCGCCATCCCCACATCATACGCCTTGCAGTTTTTCTTTTAAAATCGGTTTAGATGCGTTTATAGAATCAGAGAGAGTTCCCCGGAGTGTGAAATAGAAGGTTGCCCCCTCATCCATTTTCCCCTCGGCCCAGATTCGTCCGCCATGCCGGTGGATGATGCGCTGTACGGTCGTCAGGCCGATCCCTGTTCCCTCATAATCCGTATGT
>JAFGLS010000070.1 GCA_016927935.1 Syntrophaceae bacterium | reverse complement strand
TTTGAGAAAAAATAAGGTTATTCGTAACTAAAAAAGTGTAAAGGATGTACCCAGTCTAAATTGTAAACGATGTTTTAGTTGCACATTCCAAATTAATCTTGCTTTTTATTAATATGTTGCCTAGTATAACACACTAATTTAGCACGATGGCTAAAAGCCCTTATTTTTGTGATTTATCAGCAACTTATATATAATCACGGGTATGACTCCCTAGGGCAATCCCGATTGCTATCGGGACTAGACTCTAATTCCGCCCCAAGGTGCGGGGTATTATACCCTCCGCTGTGCGGGATTGTTCGACTTGCAAATTTCAATACACCTATAGTGACCTTCAGGTTATTCGTTTTTGAAATTTGAGTCTCACAATAAACAATTAAAAACTGCCTAATTTGCGGGATGTATTTTCTGCTTACAGCGATAATTATTTATGAAAAAGATGAAAAATAAAGTCGGCATTGCTTTGATTTTCCTGCTCATTGTTTCTATATGTTTTCCTTCCAATGCATGTGCCCGAGACCCGAGAATAAAGGATATTTTGATTACAAATGACATGGAAAATGTTTTTTTATACGCACGTCTGGTTAATGGTTTTAAGCCCGAAATGGAGTTAGCCATTTTGGCCGGCATACCGACGGTTTTTACCATGTCGATTGAAGTTTATGAAGAAAGGACTCCCTTGTGGGATAAAAAAATAGCGAGCAGGGAGATTAAGCGTACTATTAAATATGACAATCTGAAAAAAACTTTTGGCGTTTCAACTAATAAAGCCGAACCGGAAATTTTCCCTGATTTGGAAAGCGCACAGAAAGCAATGTCTGATTTCAACGGTGTCGCTGCCATTCCTATGTCATCCTTGAGGAAGGGCACAAGATATTACGTTATGATTAAAATAAAAATGGATAAGGTTCGTTTACCTTTAAGTCTGGAACATGTGTTTGTCTTTGTCTCTCTCTGGGATTTTGAGACGTCATGGTATCGGCAGAAATTCACTTATTAACGAAAATCAATTTCAGCTCAAGTATAAGAGAATTATTACAAACTAATGAAACATAAATTTTCCAGAAGTATTATAGATGAAAATGAATTAAGAAAACGACGCCGGGAACGTATCATTATGGTGATAGTTGGTATTCTGGCGGTTGTCTTCGCTTTGATGGCCAGTCAGCTTTTTAATAAGGAAGACTTGCCGTTCTCAACAAACATACTCGTTTACGGTCTTCTCAGTATCAATTTTATTCTGATTGTATTGTTGCTGTTTTTAATTATCAGAAACATTGTAAAATTGTTTTATGAGCACCGCCGCGGAATTATCGGCTCGAAACTCAGGACAAAATTGGTAGCTGCTTTTGTAGGTCTTTCACTTATTCCGACGATTTTGCTTTTTTTATTTGCCATTAATTTTCTTTCTTACAGCATTGAATTCTGGTTCAACATTAAGATTGGTGATGCTTTAAACCGTTCACTGGAAGTAGCTCAGGTTTATTATCAGCAAATGGAAGAGCAGGCTAAGTTCAATGCTCGCCAGATAAGTTCCGATATCACACAAAATCGTCTTTACGAGAAGGAGCGGGGCGAATATCTCAAGAGCTTCGTCAACCAGCGTCAAAAAAAATATAAAGTCGGCATGGTTGAAACATACTTTGATTTTCAGAAGGAAAAGATTGTTTTTGCTGATGCCGAAAGTCCAAATATTCCTTCCGTGGATCTGGCAGCAAAAATGATTGAAAATATTTATTCGGGAAAAGAGGAATCAGTTACTCACCCGACAGAAAATGGGGACGTGGTAGTTGGCGTTGTTCCTGTTTTTTCTTACGCTGTTCCATCGGAGGTAATTGGGCGTGTTTCGGTGAGTTACTTTATTCCTAAAGGTTTTGTTGATAAATTAAGAAGTATAGCAGACGCTTCGGAACAATACCGAAAGATCGAACTTTTAAAAAATCCTATTAAATCGAATTATATTGTTGCATTGTCCATAGCCACTCTGGTCATAATATTTTTGTCTATATGGTTTGGATTGACTTTGGCAAAAGGGATAACAGGCCCTGTTCAGGATCTTGTTCTAGCGACTAACAGAATTACCCAGGGAGATTTGGATAGCACAATTAATATTGAAGCTGATGATGAAATAGGAATTTTAGTGAAGTCATTCAATCAAATGACCAAAGACTTGAAAAAAAGTAAAAACAGCCTGGAAGAGGTTAATGTGCATTTGGAACAGCGGCGAAAATATATGGAAACTGTCTTGCGTAACGTATCCGCCGGGATTATTTCCGTAGATAAATATGGAATTATAACGACTGTTAATCGTGCCGCGGAGAAAATGTTTGATATCAGAGCGGAAAAGGTTCTTTTCCAAAGTTACCGCGATTTGATGGTTCCGGAACACATTTCTCTTGTTGATGAATTTTTGCAGGAAATGAAAGAAAAAAACAAGAACGTATTGGAAAAGCAACTGGAAATCATGCTTAAAGATAAAGCGATTACTGTTCTTTTAACCATTACAACCATTCAGGATGAAGAAGGTAATGATTCGGGTATCGTTGTTGTTTTCGAGGATTTGACGCTATTGCAAAAGGTAGAGCGTGCCGCAGCTTGGCGTGAGGTTGCCCGTCGTATGGCTCATGAGATTAAAAATCCCTTGACACCTGTCCAGCTTTCCGCTCAGAGACTTCAGCGCAAATATGAAGATAAATTAGGCGAGGATGGATCTGTCCTTAAGGAATGTACTCAGACGATTATTGATCAGGTGGAAGTTCTGAAAAATTTGGTTAATGAATTTTCCCGATATGCGAGAATGCCCGTTATCTCTCTTGAGTCGAATGATTTGAACGCTGTTGTTGCCGAAGCCGTATCTCTTTTTCAGGATGCTCATAAAGATATAATTTTTGAATTAAAAACCGCGGAAGGATTGCCAAAATTTGATTTGGACGCCGAACAAATTAATAGAGTAATGATAAATCTGTTGGACAATGCGGTCGCAGCCATTAATAAGAAAAACGGACGGATAACAGTTGCCGTCAGTTATGATGAACAGCATCGCCGGGCTACTGTAGCGGTTGCGGATGATGGGCCGGGAGTTCCTTCCAGCTATAAGAGAAAAGTTTTTGAGCCTTATTTTTCCACGAAAAAATCCGGAACAGGCCTGGGGCTGGCTATTGTCAGTTCAATCATTTCTGATCATCATGGTCAGATAAACGTTGCCGACAACAGTCCAACGGGAACGGTAGTTTCTTTTCAGTTGCCGGTGCAATAAGACTCGCGGGATAGTATGGTCCCACAAACCTTGCGTTGCGGTTCATACACGTGATATATAGCAAAAAATTTATAAGTTGAAAAAATAAATATGCGTGAGACAATCCTTGTAATTGATGACGAAGAAAGCATCTGCCAGTCTTTAAAAGCAATTTTAAGTGAAGAGGGCTATCAGGTTTTAGTTGCGGGAAGCGGTGAAGAAGCTGTTTGTATCGTCGAGGAAGAAACGCCGCAACTTGTTCTGCTCGATATCTGGCTGCCGGGTATGGACGGTCTGGAAACTCTCAAAGCAATTAAGAAAATAAATCCTCAAATACTGGTCATTATAATGTCTGGACACGGCACAATTGAAACGGCTGTGAAAGCCACCAAACTGGGAGCATTTGATTTTATTGAAAAGCCTCTTTCCCTGGATAAAATTATCATTCTGGTCAACAATGCTTTGAGTTTAGTTCGTTTAACAGAAGAAAATATACTTTTGAAGCAAAAGGTATCTCATCAATACGAGTTGACCGGAAACAGCCCGGTAATAACTGAACTTAAAGAAATGATCAGCATTGTAGCTCCTACAAATGCCTGGATTTTGATTATGGGTGAAAACGGAACGGGTAAAGAGTTGGTGGCGCGTTCTATTCATCATCTGAGCTTAAGATCGCATAGAGATCTTGTGGAAGTTAACTGTGCGGCAATCCCCGAAGAACTTATTGAAAGCGAACTTTTTGGTCATGAAAAAGGAGCCTTCACCGGAGCAACGGAGAAAAAGCGCGGCAAATTTGATCTTGCCCATGAAGGCACTATCTTTCTTGATGAAGTTGCGGATATGAGTCTGAAAGCACAGGCAAAAATTTTGCGTATTCTACAGGAGAAAAAATTCGAAAGGGTCGGCGGCAATAAATTGATTGATATGGACGTTCGGGTTTTAGCCGCGAGCAATAGGGATCTGGAAGAGGAAATGAAAGCGGGACGTTTCCGGCAGGACCTTTATTATCGGCTGCATGTAATTCCCCTTATTGTTCCGCCTCTACGTGAAAGAAAAGAGGATATCAAGCCGCTGGCAGATCGTTTTATACTGGATTTCACCATGAAGGAAGGTATTGAGCAAAAAGTATTAACAGATGATGCAATTGATCTGCTGATGAAACATGATTGGCCGGGCAATGTTCGTGAATTAAAAAATATCATTGAAAGGTTAATTATTCTGACTCCTTCCAATGAAATAACAGCCAATGATATTCCACCTCTTAATATCAAAGAGTATTCTGAAATAGCTTTTGGTAACCGGGCTTTAACCGGTGATTCATTAAAAGACGCTAAAATGGATTTCGAAAAACAATTTATTTTGAAAAAGCTGGAAGAACACGAGGGAAATATTTCCAAAACCGCTGAAGCAATTGGTCTGGAACGAAGCAATCTGCACAAGAAATTAAAGAGCCTTAAAGTTATAACAAAGGGTGATTCTTAGTAAAAATATATCTAACCGGATAAAATCTTAAAACTACTTGTTGTCTAATTGTTTCTTCATGTCTGAAATCGAAAATTTATTGAAGGGCAGAAATGCAACTCCGAATACTACTACAATCATCATTGATAAGAAATGATAAATTATTGCGAAAGAAAGAGCTTCAGCTTTAGCCAGACCAAAAAAACTCAATCCCAGAACACAGGCAAAATGCCAGTTTCCGATGAAACCGGGAGCTGTGGGAATAGCTATGCCAATGATAACAATAATCATTAAAACAAATGAGGCAATTAACGGCAGGCAGAAACCAAAAGATAAAAATAATACATAAACCGACAGAACACCAACAAGCCAGATTACCACAGAAAGAAAAAATAAATACAAAAGAAGATTAATATTAGTGATGACTTGAAGGCCGTCAATGAAGTGATGGATTAATTCGTCTATTTTATTAGCCAGCTTTCCGGGAAGTTTATTTAAAATCATGTTAATAAATTTCAAAGCCGACTCTCTGCGCAATATTAAAAACAGAACAAAACAGAATATTGCCAAAGCCAGAAAGGAAAAAATAATGCTGGATTTAATTATCCAGGAAGGCAGATCGGTCAAAAAAACAACAATCAAAGTGATTATCAATATGGTGAAACTATCCAGAATTCTTTCAACGAGAATGGATCCCAGAGCTGAAGACATTTTTATGGAGCTTCTTCTTGATATTAAATACGGTCTAGCCAGTTCACCAATGCGCGCCGGAATTGCCGCTATAGCCAGAAATCCCACCGAAGTTACTGAAAAAAGAGAAAGTTGGTCTATCTTTTCCATCGGTTGTAGAATAAGTCCCCAGCGGTAGGATCGCAGATATTGCATTAAAATAATGAGGAGGATAAAAAAAATAACGTAACTTAATTGAATTTTTCTCAGATCACTTGCGACATCCTGAAAATTAATTCCCTTAACGGACAAATAAACCAGAATAACGCTGATCAGGATACCAAAGATGACTTTCTTATTCATTTATTATTATTCCGGCCATTTTCTTTGCGTGTACTTATTCTTTGGCCAGGTTATCGGCAATCCTGTCGTGTAGGAGTTGGGAAGATAATTTATTGCCGATTATGCCGACACGAATAGCAACTGTAGTTACATTTTTAGACTTGTAGGTGATATCGAATTTCACTTTTTCATTATTTATTGTTGTACTAATTGTGCCCTGGGCAATCTCTTTCTCGGGAACCACTTCAGTACCGCGCATGCCGGCTATTGTTTTTTCGCAAGCTTTCCATACCTGCTCAAAGGATTTATTATAATTGGTTTTTAATTCGCCGTTGATGTAATAATAAGTTCCAGCTCCAGCTCCCGCAGCCGCTCCTCCGACAATCAAAGGAACGCAGCTGGAAAAAAAGAAAGGGGTGAATAAGGATAAGATAAAAAGCAAGAAAAAATTTCTTTTCATGTATCTTCCTCCCATGATTTAGTTGCTATATATAAAGCATATGTTGTCGGTGATTGCAATCGCTATTATGGAAAAATCCAAAGAGCAAGAAGGTGAATCACGGGTATGAACCCAAGGGGAAGCCCTAGACCCTAATTCCGCCCCAAGGGGCGGGGTATAATACCCTCCGCTTTCAGCGGGATTGTTCGACTTACAAATTTCAATGCACTTCGTTTTTGAAATTTGAGTCTCACTAATAATCATTTATTGGTTTGGTTGAGCTTTTCAAATTCGATTAAAAGTTCTTCCTGCTTTTTGCTCAGTGTTGTGGGGATTTGCACGAAAACTTCAACGATTTGATCACCGTGGCCGAAACCCCGGACGTGAGGTATCCCTTTGCCTTTAAGTCTGAAGGTTTTTCCGTTTTGCGTGCCTCTGGGAATTTTCAATTTTTCCGTTCCGTGAAGGGCAGGCACTTCAATTGTGCCGCCCAGAGCTGCATCGACAAAAGAAATGGGCACACGGCAAAGTATATCGTTGCCGGCTCTTGTGAAAAAATCATGATCCTCAACATGAATGAATACGTATAAATCTCCGTCGGGTCCTCCCTTGCTTCCGGATTCGCCTTCACCGCGCAGGCGCAAACGTGAGCCTGTTTCCACTCCAGCAGGAATTTTCAACTGTACTTTTTTTGTTACCTGTTCTTTGCCGGTGCCGTGGCAGTTATCACACGGTTTGGATATAAACTTGCCATAGCCATTACAATGAGGGCAGGTGGAGCTGATGGTAAAAAAGCCGCTGGATTGTATTACCTGTCCCCGTCCTTTGCATGTGCGGCACGTTTCGGGAGAGGAACCTGGGGAAGCGCCTGTACCGTGGCATTTATTGCAGGTGGCCAGTTTTTCAATTTCTATTGTAGTGGTTAGTCCAAAGGCGGCATCGAGAAAAGAAATGTTTAAATCATAACGTAAATCGGCGCCGGCACTTGAAGCGTGACGGGAATGACCCCGTACGTTGCCATAGCCGAAGACGTCGTCAAAAATACTGCTGAAATGGGAAAAAATGTCTTCGAATCCGCTGAAGCCTCTGAAACCGGTGTTGCTTAAACCATCATGACCATAGTGATCGTAAATTTCTCTCTTTTCCCTGTCACTCAGTACCTCATATGCTTCCGCCGCTTCCTTAAATCTTTCTTCAGCTTTCTTATCGCCCGGATTTCTGTCCGGATGGCACTGCATGGCTATAGCGCGGTAACTTTTTTTTATCTCTTCTTCCGAAGCCGTTCTAGACACATTTAAGATTTCGTAATAATCTTTCTTGGTCATGTGCTTTTTATGTTAACCTCTTTGTGTATTATTCTATCGAAAAAATTGAATATTTCTATAAACGGTTTTTCTTTTGACTTTAGCTTTAATTTAATAATAAATCGGTTTTAGTCAATATATGACTATCTATCACTCTAAAAGGCGTTTTAAGGCCTTCTCATACTTCTCTCCGGTTTTCTCTATGATTTCCGGAGGCAGTTTTGGCGGAGGCGGCTTCTGATTCCAGTTAATGGAAAGTAGATAATCGCGCAGGAACTGTTTGTCAAAACTTTTTTGAGCCCGGCCTTCTTTATAGTCGTCGGCAGGCCAAAAGCGGGAAGAATCAGGTGTGAGCAGTTCATCAATCAGGATTAATTCCCTGCCTATCATGCCGAATTCCATTTTCGTGTCGGCGATGATAATGCCGGCCTTGAGTGCTGCTTCCACCGCTCTTTTGTAAATAGCCAGAGAAATTTTTATTACCCTGTCGGTCAATTCAGTCCCGATAATATTCTCCATTTCCTTTCTGCTGATGGCTACGTCGTGTTCGCCTTCCGGCGCTTTGGTGCTCGGCGTAAAAACCGGTTCGGGCAATGGGGAAGACTCTTTCAATCCGTCCGGTAGTTTAATGCCCGAGACGGTTTTATTTTTCTGATAATCTTTCCAGCCGGAGCCGCTGAGATAGCCGCGGACAACGCACTCAACCGGCAGAGGAGCGGCTTTTTTCACCAGCATGCTTCTGCCTTCCAAATCTTCGCGATAGGGAGCGCATTCCCGGGGATATTCCGCGGGATTGGTGGAAACAATATGATTGCTGATAATATCCTTCATTTTTTCAAACCAGAAAGCAGACATGCGGTTTAGAATAATGCCTTTTCCGGGCACCGGATCGGACATAATTACATCAAAAGCGGAAATGCGGTCGGTGGTTACGATGAGCAGATAGTCTTTCACAGAATAAATATCTCTTACTTTTCCCTGGCCAACCAGACGCAGATTCTTAAAATCTGTTTTCTGTATGCTTTCTTTCATAAAGATAAATTCCTTTAGTTAAAAAATGGATTGTGTTTTTTTTCATGTCCTATAGTGGAAGTCGGCATACGTCCGTAATTATGTCCGGGCATTACTTTGGTGTCGTCAGGCAACACAAAAAGTTTTTCTTTTACAGCGTCAGACAATGCATGCCATGAACCACCCGGTAAATCAGTTCTGCCCACTGCTTCCACAAAAAGAGTATCTCCGGTAAATACATAGCCTGGTGAATATAAACAAATTCCTCCTGGAGAATGTCCCGGGGTGTGGATAACTTTTAGTTCGATGTTGCCAATGGAAATTACATCGCCGTCTTTTACCAGAATATCGGCTGGGGGAGAAGCTTTTGCTCCGAACATCTTCAAAATCATTGCCGGCGTGTGAGTCAGCATAACGGCGTCATCCTGATGCACAATGATTTTCGCTCCCGTTACTTTTTGCATCTCCGTGTTGCCACTGGTGTGATCCACATGTCCGTGGGTATTTACGATATAGTTAATATGCAATTTGTTTTTCTCCGCCTCAGCCACAATTTTTTTGATGTTATCTGCCGGATCGATAACGAGGGCATCTCCCGTAATGGTGTCTCCGACTAGATAGGCAAATACCGCCATATGGCTCACTTGCATTTGTTTAACAAACATCATCATGCTCCAAGAAATCCCGATAGACGGGATAAGTCCCGTCTATCGGGATAAGTGCGTTAGTGAATATGCTTTCTTGTTGAAAGCATATTCAAACTTACTAAAAAGTGCTTGGCTAATACATTATTTGACCAAAAACGTCAACTGAAATTAGACAGGTAAGATTTAGATATTACTTGCTTTTTAGGATTGCACCGAAGAATCCGTCCATCTTGTGTTTGTGCGTATATGTGCGGAAAAATCCGTGACTGTCTATAAGTTGCCGGTTGATTGAAGAGGTTGGTGGGCATAAAGAAAATTTAATATTGTGCTTTAAAAAATCATTGACAATATTTTCATTTTCGTCAGGCAGAAGCGAGCAAGTGCAGTATATTAAGAACCCGCCTTTTTTGACGGCCATGGATGCGTTTTGCAGAATTATTTTTTGAGCAGCGGCAAAATTAAGCAAATCTTTTTGAGTTGTGCGCCATTTGATTTCCGGGTTGCGGCGTAATGTTCCCGTACCAGAGCAGGGCGCATCAACCATAACGCTGTCAAATTTTTTCTTGAATGATTCTGGAAGTTCAGCACTTAAATCAATAGTTCTTGCTTCAATTATATTTATTCCGAGCCGAATTACTTCCTTTTTTAGTTCGTTAATTTTTCTGGGGTTGCTATCAACCGCGATAATTTGCCCCTTGTTTTTAAAGATTGCCGCCAGGTGTGTGGCTTTGCCGCCCGCGCCCGTGCAGGCATCCATTATTGATTTTGCAGGATTGACCAGACAAGAAATAAGTTGTGCCGCTTCATCCTGAATGCGCAGCAAGCCGTTTTCAAAAAATTCTGTTTTCTGAATGGGATTGGTGGAAGTATTCAGAATAATGCCATCAGGAGAAAACTTCGTTTCTTCACAATCAAACCTGATGGCGATAAGTTTTCGCATTAAATTTTTGCGTGATGTTTTTAGTGTATTGACGCGTAGCGTAAGCGGTGGCAGTTCATTGTTTGCTGAACACAGAGACCTTGTCTCTTCAAAACCAAATAATTTTATCCATTTTTTAACCAGCCAGAGCGGATGTGAGTAAAATGTGGCGATATATTCAACCATGTTTTTTTTCTCGGAAGGAAAGGCAATTTCTTGTGCACGTCGAAGATAATTTCTCAAAACTGCATTAACCAGAGCGCTTTTGTCAGGAGCTAATATTTTAGTAATCTTGACAGCTTCATCAACAACCGCAAAATCAGGCAGGCGGTCGCTGAATTTAAGTTGATAAAGACTCAAGCGCAAAACATTTTTTATACCTTCATCTAATTTGTTGAAATTGCCGTGATAGAGTATTGCCAAAATCCAGTCGAGGTGACCGCGCAGACGCAGAACTCCGTAAACAAGATGCGTCAACAAACGGCCATCCGGTGTTCCCGATAGAGTATTTTTGTCCAGACAATCATCAATCAGCGGACTGGCAAAATCCTGACTTGTTTGTACCTGATTTAAAATATCAACGGCCAGATGACGGATTGTTTTTTTCATATCTTTGATTGATTATTTATTCAACCTAGGATTACTCCCGCATTCAGTTGATAACCGCGCAGGAAATCGGCAATCAGCATTCTTTTCTTCCCCGCCAGTTGGACGTCTTTTAAAATTACATAACCGTCGGCTGCTGCCACAGGCAAACCTTCAGCGGTGGCAGAGCCAATTGCTCCCGGTGGTTGATAATTTTTTCCAGTGTGAGCTACGGCAGAAAAAATTTTCAGAGACAGTCCGTTCAGTGTTGTATAGGCTGTCGGCGAGGGATTCAAGCCGCGGATTAGATTGACAATATCGGAAGCTTTATTATTCCAGTTGATTTTTCCTGTTTCTTTTTTCAGACGCGGTGCGAATATTGCGTTAGAGGAATTTTGCGGATGTCTCTTTGCTGTTCCATTTGAGATCTGTTCAATGGATTTTATAAGTAGATTAGCGCCGAGTTGCGAAAGACGGTCATGCAATTCACCAAAAGTTTCGGCGGCTCCGAGAGGAGTTTCTTCCTTAAGGAGAATATCACCGGAATCCATTCCTTCGTCCATAATCATAATGCTGACGCCGGTCTTCGTTTCGCCGTTGATAATTTGCCAGTTAAGCGGAGCGGCTCCACGGTATTTGGGCAGCAGGGAAGGGTGGATATTCAGACATTTCAGCGGCGGATAATCAATAATAGCTTTGGGAAGAATCTGGCCGAAAGCTACCAGCACAACCATATCCGGATGGAGTTTTTTAAAAATTTTCAGAAAAGATTCATCTTTAACTTTTTGAGGTTGAAAAACATGCAGGCCGAATTCCTGCGCCAGAATTTTAACAGGAGGGGCAACTTCTTTTAGACCTCTCCCCTTGGGGCGGTCCGGCTGGGTGACAACGCCGATTATCGGATATTTATGCTCGTGCAACAGGCGCAAGGCGGGAAGCGCGAAAACGGGCGTGCCCATAAAAAGAATTCTTGGTTTGGTCATCGGGAAAATACCCTTTATTTTTTTAATGGAAACACATATATGGAATTAAGAAAAATGTGTCAAGGAATACAAATTTTTTTATGTCTGAATTTCGATTTATCGAAACGGGAACATTCAGAAATAAAAGCGGCGCGTTTGGCGAACGCGCCCTACAACACGATGTAGGGACTGTTCCCCGAACAGTCCGAATAATGGATTACCCGGTCAAGTCCGGGCAATGACAAAGCAGGGATAAAATTATCATTACTCGAACTAAAAATACCATCTTAAAATTACCGCGGGACTTCCGGTTTTTTATAGCGGCCACTTTTGTTTTTGGTTTCTCGCAGAGTATTGTTGACTCCACTTTCAATAATTTTCTAAATGAGACTTTCTTTATCAGTAACCTTCAGCGAGGTCTCATGGAGTTACCCCGTGAATTACCGGGCCTTATGACAATCGTTGTTTCCGCGATTTTATTTTTCCTCTGTTCCAGAAGGCAGGCGGCCGTTGCCAATATCCTGTGTGCTATCGGCATACTTTTTATCGGATTATTTTCACCCAGTTTTTCCGTAATGCTTATCTGGCTTTTTATCTACAGCGTCGGTCAGCATTTGTTTATTCCAATGAATCAGAGTATCGGCATGGAACTGGCTGTTGAGGGAAAGGTTGGCAAACGACTGGGGCAGTTGAGCGCCCTGGCCAATGTTGCCACGATTATCGGCAGTTTTGCGATTTTCATCGGATTCAGGTTTTTCCATTTGAATTTTAAAATTTCATACGTTACGGCCTTTCTGGGATTTATAGCCGTGTCGATTTTAATTTTCATGATGAAAAAAAATCAGCCGTCTCCGGCGAAAATGAAGTTTCAGTTTCGACGGGAGTACAAACTGTTTTACTGGTTGAACGTTTTGTACGGAACACGCAAACAGATATTTCTGACCTTTGCACCATGGGTACTGGTCACTGTCTTTCAGCAAAAAACGGAGGTTCTGGCAACCCTTCTGACCATTGGAGGAGTAATCGGCATATTTTTCAGGCCGATGCTCGGCAAGGCAATTGACAGACTGGGAGAAAGATTCATTCTCGCGTCCGAAGCGGTAATCCTGATTTTTGTTTGTCTTGGGTATGGTTTTTCCAGAAATATTTTTCCCGAGGAAACTGCTCTTTTTGTTGTATTTGTCTGCTACATTATTGATCAGGTGATAATCGCGGTGACTATAGCGCGGGCGACATATATACAGAAAATCGCCGTCCTGCCGGAAGATGTTTCACAGACACTGACGATGGGCGTGAGCATTGATCACATCTTTTCCATCTTTATTGCGGTTTTTGGCGGTTTTATATGGATTAAATGGGGTTATCAGTACATTTTTATGGTGGGTGCGATAATCGCAGCGATTAATTTCTTCTCCGCGATGCAAATTAAAACGAGAGGGAAATAAGTTCACAGTTGTTAAATATCATGTTTTTAAGTATAAATCTCAACGGATAATTACAATTCTCAACAAAAAGTCTATTCCAGGGGGAAATTAATATGGGCGAATCAAAAAGAATGCTTCAATTGTTGTCCTGCGTGCTGATTTTATTTGTTGTTTTCGGGTGTACGAATGAGAGGGAAACAGAGCTCAGAAGAGGAGTCGGTTTTATGAAAAGTTTAACAAGTTCTAATCCCGCAGATCAGCTCGCGGCTGCGCATTATCAGGCAAACACTCCGGAGGGTATGATAATGCTTTATCACGCCAGCCTTCCGGCTGACGGCAGTTATCCCGCAGCTTACAGCGACCGTCAAAGTTTGCAACAGTGGTCAATTTTGGTATTATCGGGAAATAAGGAAAATTCGCTAATAATTGAGGGTTATGGTGAGGATCTGGCCAAGCCCATCATTGTAGAAGAAATAACTTTCAAGAAACGGGAATAGGCCGTGAAGCGCAAGGTTTTAATCGCATATATTTTATGTATTTTATTGGTTTTTTGCGCGTCGTGTACAAGTGATCCTAAAAAAACAGCTTTGAAGGAACTTGAACGCAGGAAAATACCGTTTACCGAGCAGAAGTTTCTGGAGAAAGCTTTTGAGGGCGATACAGACGCGATAAAGCAGTTTATCATTGCCGGTATCAACAAAAATGCCAGAACAGCAGAAGATGGCTACACCGCGCTCATGATTGCTTCCCAGGCGGGACACTTTCAAATAGTCAAACTGCTTCTGGATAACGGTCTGGATGTTAACGCAGTTGATAATACCGGGGTAACGTCATTAATGAGAGCGGCAACATTTGGTCATACCGATTGCGTGAAAGAGCTTCTGGAAAGAGGCGCTGACGCGAATGTGATTGCTTTGGGAGAGAAAGGCATGACCGCTTTGATGTTTGCCGCCACGAAAGGACAGACGGAAGTCGTCAAACTCCTTCTGGAAAAAGGTGCCAACCCCGATATTCGTTCTGATGGCGGCAATCAGGCGCTGATGTTTGCACAGTTGAGCGGCAATCCTGAAACTGTAGCTCTTCTGACATCCGCCGCTTCCAACGTAAACACTCCCAATGAAAAACAAATCAACGCCTTGCATATAGCCATTAAACGGCATGAACCACAGCAGGCGGCAATATTGATTACCAATGGGGCTAATGTCAATGCCTCTGATGAAACAGGGTTTACTCCACTGATGCTAGCCTGTCAGGAGGGCGATGCTGTAACAGCAAAGCTTTTAATTGAACACGGCGCTCTTGTCAATGCCACTTATGACAACAACGGCAGAGCAATCACTCCACTGATGATTGCTGCCATGAAGGGCCATCAACAGGTGGTAAGGTTGCTTGTGAGTATGAATGCCGATACGACCATACAGGATGGAAAGGGCGTCACCGCCGCCGTGTATGCCCGGTATAATGGTTTTGAGTATATTGCGCGTATTATAGAAGGAAGAGATTGAGTAATGGAATAATTCCTGGATCGATTGGGTATGCAAACGTTTATAAAATTATTGACATAATATAAATAGTTGTGCTTTTATAACCGAAAATCTTTCCATATTTTTTAGTTCAAATTTCTATTTGTAAAAGGTTAAATGTTTTTATGAATGGTATGCCGGCAGCGGAGCGGCGTTTGCATTAATAACATTGAAGCATATAAACAACATCATTTACAATTGTTCGAAAAGAACAAGAAGGAGTATTTTATGGAGAACATAGGTAAAATTTTTAAAATAATAATTGGGGGAGGAATCTTTATAATTGTTTTCGTACTTGCTTATCCCGTATTGGCGCAAACGTGCTTTGAACCTCCTGAGGGGTTGGTAAATTGGTGGGATGCTGATTCAGTATCCGGAAGTACAGCCTTTGACATTGCAGGTGAAAATGATGTGACAATGGAAGGAGGTATAAGTATTGTTTCAGGATTGGTTGGAAACGGTTTTAATTTTGACGGTGTCGACGATTTTATTAATATAGGACAACCCCTATCATTATCAGAAGGTACTGTTGAATTATGGGTTAACCGGCAAGGTTTTACATCATGGTCTGATGTGTTTATCGGCAGCGTGAATCTTACTTCCCTTCCGAACCGTGCTCCAACTTTTGGTGTTCAATCCCCTGGTGCACTGATTTGGGAGTTCGGCAATCTGACCGTAAGAAACACAGGAAAACTTCTCGCCATCGGTGAATGGCATCACTTGTCTATGACGTGGAAACAAAATCCTAACAATACGCATTCAGTCGTTGTATATCTCGACGGAGTAATAGTGGGTACCGGTATTTCCACAGGAGTCACCGGATTTACGGATGTCCTTATTGGGGCGTACAATTGGCCTAATCCCCTTGACCAATTTGCCAGGGCTATTATCGATGAGATAAGTATTTATAATCGCAATCTCTCCGATACAGAAATCCAAACCATCTTCTTGGCAGGTAGTGAAGGAAAATGCAAAGTAATCGATGTGTCAATTGACATCAAACCAGGAAGTTTTTCGAATAGCATTAATCCCAGAAGCCAAGGGGTGATTCCGTTAGCCATTCTGACCACGGATAACTTTGATGCCTCCGCAGTAGATGTAACCACAGTCCTCTTTGGTTCAACCGGAACTGAAGCTACACCGATGCAATCTGCACTGGAAGATGTGGATGAAGATGGAGATACCGATATGATTCTTCATTTTAATACCCAAGACACGGATATACAGTGTGGGGATACTGTTGCTGTTATTACCGGCAATACTTTTGATGGACGGTCGATCAAGGGAGCAGATATTATCAGTACGGTAGTGTGTAAATAGAAGTGCAAATCACACCATTAATAAAAAAATAAGTAGAAAAAGGAGGATAGACAATGACGACATTCATAATGAAAGGAAACTATTCGGCTGAGTCGATAAAGCAAATCAGCAAAGGTCGTACTGTGAAAGCGGTTGAAATCATAAAGCAGAATAAAGGCAAATTGGTATCTGCCTACGCGTTGATGGGTGAGAATGATTTGCTTTTGATTGTGGAATTTCCCGGCGTGGCCGAAGCGATTAAAGCATCTGTGGCCATGAACAAGAAATTCGGGATTTCATTCGCTACCCTGCCGGCTCTGAAAGTTGCGGAATTCGACAAGTTGATCGGCGGTAAATAGCAGAAGGTTTTGTGACTTTCTATAGGAAGCTGAGAAACCCGGCTTCTTGAATGTAAATAGAACTTAACGATGTGATTTTGAGCTCGATGCTCAAACGATGTGCGGTTCAGCCTTTGCGTTGTGTGTAGAGAAGGAATATCTGATAAAATCCAAGCGAACACTTGAGCAAGTGATGCAATAAACGTCTTCCCATAAAATTATCTTAAAGGAGAAACGCCCATGACAATCAATATTAAAACCGAAGAACACATCATGCTCATAGAAATTGACCGGCCTCAGAAATACAACGCCCTGACGCGTGAAATGTATACGAAGATGGCCCGCGCCTATTATCAACTGGACAAAGACGACAATTTGTGGGTGGGAGTTGTTTATGCCAATGGTCCGCATTTTACCTCCGGTCTGGAGTTGACCGACTGGTCGGATGCGTTTAGCAAGGGAATCGGCTTTCCTTTGGTTAAGGAAGATGAAATAGATCCTTTTTATATGATGAACGAGAAGCGCTGCAGAAAGCCGCTGATTTTTGCCGTGCATGGATATTGTTTTACCTGGGGCGTAGAGACAATGCTCAATGCGGATATTCGCGTGGCTGCTGCTGATACCCGTTTTGCTATGCTGGAAGTGCGCCGGGGGTTTTTCCCCTGCGGGGGAGCAACATTCAGATTAGCTGGAGATATTGGCTGGTCTAACGCGATGCGCTTTCTTTTGACGGGTGATCAATGGAGTGCTGAAGACGCCTATCGCATGGGCTTGATTCAGCATGTTACCGAGTCGGGTAAACAGCTGGAAAAGGCCATGGAACTGGCAAGGAAAGTGGCCAGTGTAGCTCCGCTGGGAGTGCGCAGTATTTTGAAAAATGCCCGTCTGGCGGAAATGGAGGGAGAGGAGGCCGCAAAGAAGGTTATTTATCAGGAAGTGGCAAGAGTTATGAAGAGCGAGGATATGAAAGAAGGCCTGCAATCTTTCATTGAACGCCGCACGGCGGTTTTCAAGGGGAAGTAATTATTTTCCTGGGCAATACTTAACTTTTTATATAGTGCCCATCAAGATGAGTATTAACAATTGTTACATCTCTAAAGGTGCAGTTTTTTGGATTCATCAAATTTGAGGATTATCACTTGAAGGGTTCAACGTCTCTGATAACGCAACCGGCAGTAAACGTGACCGAGCGAAACGAGCCAGCCGGCCTATTCCGGCTCGCTTTATCCGTTTGTTAGGCCGCAAGGCGCGATCTGAACATGTAGATCGCCCAACCAAGCGTGTCGCGCCCCCAACGCAGGTATGCCGCCCTAGACTTGTTCACGCGCTCAACCACCTCCGTCAAGTCCGGATCATCTGGATGGGTTCGAGCGTACTCGGCTGTCGCGAACCATTGGAGGCCCTCATACCTGTCCCAGTCGTCCTTGCTGCTTACGATGGTGTAAACGAGATCCGTTCCTAGCCGCTCTCCGGCTTCTGCATTCGAGGAGTGGCTCCCGAAGTCCTCTCGCGCGCAACCGGATGCCTCCAGGTAGTCCTCGGACGGTTCCTGCTGCCAGTAGGGCTCTCCCACGATCACCCAGCCGCCGGGCCTCACCATGCTGATCAGCGCTTCGAGAGTATTAGCATGCCCTCCAAAGATCCAACTGGCGCCAATACATGACGCCAGATCTAAGCTGTGCGGCTCGTCTGGCTTGAAATCTGCACCATTCATCTGAGTGAAGGTGATGTCAGCACTCGATGTCCGCGCCTTGAGCTTTCTCTTGGCATCGGCGATGTGAAAAGGAGAAATGTCGATGCCCATGCCACGAGCGCCATAGGCTTCCGCCAAGAGAATCAGGAACTCGCCCTTTCCACACGCAATGTCAACAACCTGCGCGTTAGTCGGGAGGCGCAGAAGTTCCACGAGACGCGCCAGTTTTTCCACGCTCGTGGGATTGCATACCACATGTTCACGGTGAGTGATGTCGTAGAACTTCCATGTGTCCATGATTCACAATCCTTTGACGGCCTAACGTTGTTTATATGGATCGGTGCTAATTATAATAAGGAATCAATCCCGAAATGCTTCGCATTTGGGATAATTCGACCATCATATTTCATTGCGCTACGCTTATGAAACAAGGGTCTCATTAACGCCGACAGCACTGTCAGTATAACATCACTCTACAAAATCTGCGGTTTTGGACTTAATAGCTTAATATTAAACAGTAATCAAATTTTTTTATTTTTCTTGGTTTGGTATATTATCTGGATAAGCATAATATCTCAACTAATTCACTACAGATTATATATTTCACTCGTATCATGTATTAAGGATAAAGTTAGCATAAAAAAGTCTAACACTGCCGAAGAAAAACGACAATTGAATAGTCCTCAAACTGATAGGTATCATAACTGCTCTTTCTAGGGCTTCCGTTGAAAGCAATGACCTTCATCCTCAATACCTTCCAGGAACTGATTTATGAACTATACGTTTTCGAATAATTCTGAATAAATTACATAAAAACTAAAACTGGGTCATTATTTTTTAAAAGATTGCTGAATGAAAATTAACATAAAATCGGATTTATTAGAAATGAAGATTACTCATTAAAATTCACTTATTATTCTTCGCTAATCAGCCATTTTTCGGCTTCTTCCACGGTTAAAAAGACAGTCATGGGCAAAGCACGGTTGGATGTAACGTCTTCGGCAAATTTCAGAAGTTTGTTATCAGTATTTACATCAACATAAGCTATGGCATTATAAAAACCTTTGCCCCTTGTGCTGGCTTCATGTGCTATACTGAACACATCCATTATTCCCAAGCGTTCTCCTTCGAGGCGTTCTTCAATAAGAATCTTTTTGTAATTGCGGGCGGTGCTCTCACGATGAATGTCTTCGAGGTATTGAATGACATTTTCTTTCGTGTTTTTACCGGTAACGATAAAATGCATATGCGTGGGCTTCGGTATTATAATTAATTGGGGCTGAAATTTCTTCTTCTTCTTTTTGCAAGCGGAACACAGGCCATAGATATAAACATCGCCGATTTGAACGTCCAATCCCGGTTTTTGTTTTTCGGGAATAACAGCTTGAGGCGGTAAATCCGCGTCAATTATTTTACTGCATTCCTTACAGATAAGATGGGCATGAGGAAGGACATTAGCATCGTATCTTTTAAAATTTTCGTTCGTAATAATCAGTTCACGGATAAGTCCTTCTTGTTTCATCAGGGAAAGTGTGTTGTCCACAGCGGTCAACGAAATTGACGATATATCTTTAGAGACAGCTTGATAAATATCATTGATAGTTGGATGAGATGTGTTTTTTTTGAGATAATTATTAATAGAGTTTCTTTGCAAAGTATTTTCCCTAATCATTAAAACATTTTTAAAACTTGGCTATTTACGCACTTGATCAGATTCTTCGCCTTGCTCATGAAGGACATAGCAATAACTTTATATAGTACCCATTAATATTTTTCTATTAGTACAATAATATTAAGTATTTCTATATATTAAACTTAAAAAATTAGTAATAAGGTTTTAATGAGTAGATAATGAGTATGAATTATGCTCATTATATGTGGAAAAAATTAAGTTAAATGCTTTTTAAATAGGCAGTTAGGCTTTTATCTTTTCCTGAAATATTAAGTTTCGTGCGGATGTTCCTGCGGTGTTTGGCAACGGTTAAGGAGGAAACGTTTAATAGACCAGATATTTCCTTGGTATTCAGGCCACCCTTAATCAGATTACAAATCTCTATTTCTTTTGAGGATAACTTAGTACTTCTTTGAGCTATTGCACGGCCAAATGGTGAGGTTAGTTCATTTAAATGGCGGCGTAATACAGCCAGATATTCGGGCGACACATTCTTTAATTGCAGTTTTTCTAAAACTGGTATGATGGATCCTTCGATGTTTATAGCGATGTCTTCTTTGATCTGGTTTTTTGTCCTCTCTATGTGTTCTAATAATTCGGTTAATGCGATATTTTTCTGCTCTAAGGACATTTTATCCTTACGTAATTCTTCTTCCATTTTCATTTGCTCGGTAATGTCTTTGTTAATAGCCAAAATGTAATTTTTCCCGCTTACCTCTATAATAGAAGTGGAGATGTCCGCGAAACAGAAGCTCCCATCCTTTTTCTTGAATACAGTGTGATGGCCGGCAGCTTCTTTTCCTTCTTTCAATAATTGTATCTGCTTAAAAGCAAGAGGCAGTTCTTCCCTGGGATGGATATCCTGAACAGTCAGGGCCTTAAGTTCATCTCCCGTATAGCCGAGCATATTAAGAAAAGCCTGATTATAGATAATATATTTCATATTCTCCATATCGAAAAGGAATATACCGTCATTGGAGCCTTCAAAGATTTTCCTAAGCTTTGCTTCGCTTTCGCGTAGTTCCTCCTCTATCTTCCTGCTTTCGGTGATATCCTGGGCAAGCGACAGAAGATAGCGCTCCTGTTCGATTTCAATAAAGCGTGCAGAGAAAAGCACATTACGAATATTGCTATTTTTTTGCCTGACCATGATTTCAATATCGTTGACTTCTCCATCCATCGCTAATGTAGCATTTATTTTTTCACGATCCTCTTGATTAACCCATAAATGGAGATCTTGTACTGAGACACCGATGAGTTCTTCGCGAGAATAACCTGTCCAACATGTATATGCATTGTTTACATCAATAAATTTCTGAGTGATCACATCAGAAATGGCCATGGGATTAGGATGGAGATGAAAAATTGAAGCAAATTTTTTTTCGGATTTTAATAGTTTTTCTTCAGCCTTCTTGTGTTCGGTGATATCAATCTCGATTCCGTCCCATATTAAATCTCCATTGGCGTTAGTGTGTGGTACTGCCAGAAATTGGCGCCACTTGATTTCACCCGAGGGCATTCTAACTCTCACTTCAATGTTAAGTTTTGCCTTGTTTCTGAATGCATTAGCCTCCGCTTCTATTAATGAAATAATATCCTCTTCAATTATCTGTTTATAGATAAGTTTAGAATTATGAATCGCCTCTTCCATTTTCAGGCCGTGAAGCCTTTCTACAGCAGTGCTCAGATAGGTGAAATCGCGCAGATTTCCATTCTTGCCACTATTGATTTGATAGACCATTCCTTCGGCGAGGTTCTCATTTATACTCTTTAGCTGTTCAGAATAATTCCTAAGTCTATCCTCTATTTTTTTGTGCTCGGTAATATCACGCAGGTTAACAATTATTTTTTCAATAACATCATTGTGCATAATTTTGCTTGCGACAGCATCAAATGTGCGCCAGCTTCCGTCTTTGTGGCGAAGACGTACTTCAGTCTGTTTAACAGGGGCGTTAATGTCACTAAATAATATGTTGGATGCATTCCTTATGGGAATTAAATCATCAGGATGGATAAGATCAAACCTGACCGAGCCAATCATGTCATCCGCTTTTAGTCCCAAATATTTCTCGATTGCCGGATTTACATATAAGATAACGCTTTCTTTATTTGTTACAAAAATAATATCCGGAGATTGTTCCGTAATAATACGAAATAGATTTTCATCATGGAGTTTTTTCTCTTTTGAGGTCGTGCGCTGATTTACAATATTTGAAGATTTCGATTTCTTTTTATGCATTTTATCATTCCCACTCAAGTTTTCGACATATTATTACAATGTTGGAATAAATACGAAATAAATGATTATTTGTCAAAATTAATATAAAAATATACGATTTAAACATTTACCATCAAATGTAGTTTGTATTTACCCCGTTAGAAAGCCTCGCTGCTTGCAGCGAGGATGATGGTTCTTCCTTTTTCAGTGAACACGGGGTTTAATGCCCCGTGTGAGCCTACCCGTTAGAAAGTTGAAGACTGTCAAACGGGGTTTACTCCCAAATGAGAGGTTGAATGATTATTATGATTGACGATTGAAGATTAGTTGAAAAGTCGGACTTTTTCGAGGCTCAGGGCAAATTATTCTTCCAGTTTTAAAGAGCGTTTTAAAATATCCGCTAGATTTTCACATGTATACGGCCGGTGTCAATGCTTTCCAGCAAGGCCTCAATTCTTAGGAAAGCGTTTTCCTCGTTGTACTTTCTGACATCCGCGTGGTCCACGTCTATCATTGTCGAGGGAATTCCCAATTCTTCAGTTATCCGTTTCTGGATGTCCATCTGCATGACGGAATATACTTTGCAACTTCTGTTGCTGGCAAAAACGAATCCGTCTATGCCATAATGATGAGCCGCCCAGGACATCGCATTGAACCGTAACTCAAGCCCGTAGGGGCACACCGAAAAATTTTGTATTCGGGCGAGCAACACAAGGGGATCACCATCCATGTATTCCTGAACAAATTCGTAGGAACCCTCGATACTTCCCACACAGGATGTGTAGCTTGCTGCAATGATATTGGCGTCAAGTGCAGCAAGACGTGACGACATCTTCCGCAGTTGGTGCCAGGGGGCGATGCTGTCCCATAAAAGACGATACTTCTCATTAGGCACGGGGAACTGACCGTTTTTAATTCTCTCTTCGGTTTCATCGGCGAGTTTCTTGAAGTGCTCGATGACTTCCGGGCGTCCCCTTGAAGTCAGAAGCGGTGCCATCTGAACGAAGGAATCAAAGGCTGTTATTCCGGACGGGCGGTTGACTGCACAGTCTATAAAGCGTTTGTAATGTTTTGCTGCCGCACTGCTGTTGCGCATAGCTTCCTTCGCCCGGTCAATGTTGAACTTCTGCCCGCTCAATGTTTCAACAGTCCTAATCAGGTCGCGAAACTGCGCAACGATATACTTGAGGTCTGTTTCCTTTTGCATTTCATAGCAGAAGGGGACGTCGAGGATAAAATGGGGAACTCCCCATTCCCTGTGGTAAATATCAAACCACTTAGCCAGGAGAGAGCAATTGTTGTTGTCCGATACAAGAAGGTGCGGTCGCGGTAATCCGAAAGTAGGCGAATCCTTGCCGCCGCTCATGGCGGTACCGATGTCTATTCTGGCGTAGGAACAGATGTCCATGGAGTAGCCGTTGTGTTCTGCCTTTTCGCATTGAAGCATGCCGACGCCTTTAGCTGCGCTTAGTGCCGCATGGCTTTCGGGTGCCGCGAATACAACATTGTCGAATCCATAAAATAGCTCAACCGGCACAATTATGGCTACCCAGACTACAAAGGCCCCCTCGGCGGCTTTTTGGTGAAGGTTCAGGTAGTCATCAGTCATAATCTGCGTCAGCCGCCTGCCTGATTCGGTTTTCATGAATTCCCTGGTTTCATCCTTTACTTCGGCCATAGCTATTAACATTCCTCAATTATTTTAATTACCTTATCAATTCCGAAAAAGTTTCCACTCTTGTCCGCAGTGACTCTACATTGTCTTCGTCATCCGCTGCTATTTCCAGTTGAAGGGTCGCGATATTTTTCTGTTCAAGCAGTTTTTCAACAAAAGGCATTTCCAGATACTCATATTCGCAGAATTTTTCCCCGATAAAAATCATGCCTCGGGCCTTTCTTTTTTCAATCAACTCCATCAGCATCTGGAGGCGCTTGTCAGAAGAATAGAGAAGAGTAGTGCACGGATGATGATTTTGATAAAAATCGGCATAATAGTTAACGGGGTCGTCAATCTCCTGAGGAATATACGAATAGGAGCGTGCCTGTGTCGCCACGTCATTGCCTGTTACTATCATGCCGACTTCTTCGATGATGGTGCAAACAGCATCGGGAGGAGGAAAAATGCCGGACACGATAATTCTTCTACCAGCAGAGCTATTCTTTGATGAACATGCTTCAGCCTGAGATATGGCGTCTTTCAGCGACGATAAAAGGTCTTCTGGTGCCATGAGATATCCGTTCCTGATGAGGCGCGAGAAAAGGGCATAGGACATCTTTCCCTCGGCAACCAGCGCTTCCATCTCCAGACAAAGTTTTCTTATGGCGTTGTATAATTTGACGCAGGCGAGAAACCTTTCTGACGAGAATCGTGTTGCGAAGGTTTTCTCGATTGCGGTTATCAACTCGTGGATTCTGTCCGCGAGGTATCCCTTAGAATCGGTTTGCTCCGAAGGCACCATAGGCACGTGTAACCTGAAAAAAGGTAGTCTCTTTTCTCTTTCCCCGAGGCTGCGCTGAATTATTTCCGGCATATTGCGGAGGGTATCACAGGCGTTGTACATAAAAATTCCGTCAAGCAAAGCCCCTTCTTCTGAAAGAAGAAATTCGGCAAGTCTTCGTGCAGCCGAGCAGGTAAAGCCCTGAAGATGGCGGTCGCTCTCTTTGAAGGCGCGCACCTGATTTTTCATGTCCCACAGAACCAGAGGCACCAATCCGAATGAGTGGAGCAGTTCCAGTGGAGGATAAAGGGGAAAACACCCAATGACTTTTATACCTTTTTTCTTTATCTTGCTGATATTTTCAGCTATGTCAGACATCAATACTCTCCGTACTAAAATGTAGTATCACTACCGCTCATGTATTTCAAATTATTTCATCTCCTTATCCAGGACACGCCACATGTCGTCATCATCGTATATTTTTTCTTCCTCAGCGGCTGCGTTCTCCGCATCCATTTCACTCTTGCGGTACATTCCGGACTGCTTTAGGATTTCATCGTAGTAGTCGTGCTGAATCATGAGGTCCATTATCTGATTGGTTCCTGTCCATATCTGGCAAAGGCGCGTGTCACGCAAAGCGCGTTCAGCCGGATACACGTTAGTGTAACCGATACCGCCCAGCATCTGCATCACCAGATTGGCGACTTCCCAGGAATTGTCCGTGACAAAGCGCTTGGCTTCGCTGGCCATGCGGCGGATGCGGGGATCATCCCGGTCGGCGGCAAGGGCTGCCTGATAAACAAGGCCTGTACTGGCGTCCATCAGCGTAATACCGCGGGCAAGCATCGTGCTCACGAGTTGGAACTTACGTATTTTCTTGCCGAAGGCCATGCGGCGGTCTGTATAACGCGCTGCCAGTTCCAGTCCCGCTCTCATTCCGCCGATGCATGGTGCTGCGCTGGTAATGCGCTCCGGCACCATCATTCTGTTGAATACAAAAGCACCGCCGTTAAGCGGTCCGAGGAGATTTTCTTTGGGCACCTTCGCGTTGCGGAAGGTGAGTCTGCCTGTTCCGCCGCCGCGGGTTCCCATGAGGCCGTAAAGATACTTGACCTCAACTTCAGGAGAGCGATCAATGATGAGCGTGCTGATTCTTTCATACGGACTGGCCTTGGGATCCAGATTTGTACGAACATAAACAACGAAAAAGTCGGCGCCCTCGGCTCCAACGACAAAGCGCTTTTGGCCGGTAACAAGAAAATGGTCTCCTTTGTCAATTGCCCTGCTCGTGGCACCGAAAAAGTCGGACCCGCCGCGCGGCTCGGTAAGTGCCTCGGCGGCCACAAGTTTTCCTTCCAACATCGGCTTAAGGTATTTCATTTTCTGCTCTTCGGTTCCGAATCGGAAAAGACCTTCGCCGACAATGTCCGGCATAACATAAGCACATCCGCAGGAAGTGCCCAGGGGGCCAATTTCCGCCATGGCGGCAACACCTGCCACCCAGTTTAATCCTCTGCCGCCGTATTTCTTGGGGAAGCGTACTCCCAATAGATTGTGTTTGGCGTATATTTCATAAATCTGCCGGGGGAATTTTATTTCATCCCTGTCCATGGCCCTGATATACTCGGGATCAATTTCATCCCTGACCATATTCCTCGTTTCTTCAACAACTGCCCGCGCTTCGGCGTCTAATAAAAAATCGTTGAAAGACATATATACCTCCTGAAAATTGTTGTTTGTTAACTATGATTATAACAGAAACAAGCGATCATCATTGCCAAATGTTTTTTGCTAAAAACAACCTAATATAGACAAAATAATGATAAGATTATATATAAAAACTTGTAAAACACCACATATCATTTTATAAGTATAGTACTGAAAGGTTTTGCGCGAAAGAGAAAAAAATGGATGCTGCTTTCTTAAATTCTGATATCTTTAAACTTGTTCTTCTGCCGTTGATTATTTTCTCGACGCGCGTCTGTGACGTTACCCTTGATACGTTGCGCATCATTTATGTTTCGCGCGGACTAAAGGTTTTAGCGGCGGTCATCGGATTTTTTGAAGTTTTAATCTGGTTGTTTGCCATCACTCAAATTTTTAAAAATCTGACCAATCCCCTGTATTATATTGCCTATGCCGGTGGCTTTGCGATGGGCAATTATGTCGGTATTCTGATTGAAGAAAGAATGGCTATAGGTACAGTTGTTATCAGGACGATTACACAGAAGGATGCGAGCGTATTAATTAAATGGTTGAAAACGGAGGGCTATGGCGTCACATATATAGATGCCCAGGGAGCTTTCGGGCAGGTAAAAGTTATTTTTACTATTGTAAAAAGGAAAGACATTGAACACGTCTTAGAAATTATTCGCACATGCAATCCTTTGGCGTTTTATACAATTGAAGACATTCGTTCTTCGAGTAAGGGAGTTTTCCCGATTCTTAAATCCAGAAAGAACAGGTATAAAGAACCATAATATAATATACGGGAACAAAAGTGTTTTATTCGGAAAATTCTCCGGGAGAATTAAACATAATGAGGGAACGCAGACATGGAATGCAAAAAAGAAAAAAATCTGGATAAATGCAACTGTACTTATGAGCCATGCAGCAGAAAGGGCGTATGTTGCGACTGCCTCACCTATCATTTGAGAAACAGGGAACTGCCCGCTTGTTGTTTCCCGAAGGACGCGGAAAGAACATACAACAGGTCGTTTGAATATTTTACGGAACTGGTATCAAAGCGTAAAATATAGGAAAGTGTGAGTAACTTTCAACAGGAAGCTCCTCGGGAAGAATTTGAGGAAAAAGTGATTAACCTCAGCAAACAACAGATTGATGCCGCCCAGGGATTCGCTATTGCGACTATAGAAGCGTTAAAGATGCCGGAAGAAGTGCATCCCGGAATGGTAGTGGCGGCGACGGCGCGCATGGCCGGCACTTATCTCTTTCGTTTTTTCAACTCCAATATGGTTTTTTAACAATGCAGTATATGGCTTTGTGGAGGTTTCAAAAACGGCACCGCAGACGGATGATATCACGTGTAAGAAATTAGATTAATAAATAAACTCAAGGGGAAAACACTATGGACGTGAAATTCGATATAAAAAAAACATTTAAAGTGAACGGGAAAGTGTATAGTTCTGTTGAGGAAATGCCCGCTGACATACGTAAGGCTTATGAACAAGCGATGAGCAATACCAAAGGAATCGAAGGTGAAAATATTTTTTCGATATCAAGTAAAATTATTTTTAACGGACAGGAATTCGATAGTGTGGATTCCATGCCCGCAGATGTTCGTCAGACGTACGAAACAATCATGAAGACAGTTAAAAACGGAGAAATTCCTGCCACTGTCAGTACTAGTCTAAAGATTGGAGAAAAGAAAGCGGAATTCGGAAAAGAAGGACTTCCATGTTCTTACAGTACGTCAAAGCCGATTGCTCCCCAATCGTTTCTTCCTACGCGTGTCCTTATCATTGCAGCGGCAATTCTTGGTCTCGTTGTGGGAATTTATTTCATAATCAGCCTTGGCGGATCCCATTAGAAATTGATATTCAAAACAACTAAAACAGGTTTCTCACAGTTCAATAAATATTCTGTATTGAGAATAAACCGGTGAAAAAACTTTCGTCGAACAGCACATTTTTTATAAGATAATTTTTCCCGCGATGAAAGAATAAGACTTTGTACGGGGAGCAATAGATTTATGATACCGCTGACACCATTTGTTGAAATCGCCGCTATCCTGGGTCTGGCGACGGTCGTAGGGATTATCGGCCAGAAACTTCGTCAGCCGCTGATTATCATGTTTCTCATTACAGGTATTCTGGCGGGTCCTTCTTTTTTGGGAATCATTCAGAGTTATCATCAGATTGAATTGCTGGCCCATATCGGCATAGCGCTTCTTCTGTTTATTGTCGGGCTCAAGCTTGATTTGCATCTGATCCGCTCCATCGGTCCTGTTGCTTTGGCGACCGGTCTGGGACAGATCATTTTTACTTCGTTAATCGGATTTGTGATTGCCGTCCTGCTGGGAATGTCTTTCCTGTCAGCGGCCTATGTGGCGGTGGCTCTTACATTTTCCAGTACGATTATTATTGTCAAGCTCCTTTCCGACAAAAAGGAAATTGATTCTCTGCATGGTCAGATAGCCATTGGTTTTTTGATTGTCCAGGATATTGCCGCTATTCTGGCGTTGATCGGTCTGACCACTTTAGGTTCGCGGTCGGCTGACGGGGAATCGGCTTATCTTTCGACAATCATTATTGCTGCCAAAGGACTTGGATTGCTGGCCGTTGTTGCTTTAATGATGAAATATGTTCTTTCCTGGCTGACGCGGCGGCTTGCTCATTCTCTGGAATTGCTGACTCTTTTTGCCATTGCCTGGGCGGTTTTTATGGGTGCCGGCAGCGAACTTCTTGGTTTTAGCAAGGAAGTCGGAGCTTTTCTCGCGGGCATTTCACTGGCATCCACGGAGTTCCGGGATTCCATCGGGGCGCGCCTTACCGGCCTGAGGGATTTCCTTCTTCTTTTCTTTTTTATTGATCTTGGCGCCCGTCTGGACTGGTCAACAGTAGGAGCTCAGCTGGGTTCGTCATTTATTTTTTCCATATTTGTGCTTGTCGGTAATCCACTGATTGTGTTGGTCATTATGGGATTCATGGGTTACAGGCGACGCACAAGTTTTTTCGCGGGCCTGACCGTTGCTCAAATCAGCGAGTTTTCGTTGATCGTGGCCGCATTGGGTTTGAGCATTGGCCACATAAGCAATGAAACCGTTGGGTTGATAACCCTCGTTGGCATCGTAACTATCTTTCTGTCCACGTACATGATTTTGTATTCGGACCGGCTCTATAATGTTCTGTCCGATTATTTGAAGATATTCGAAAAGAAAAATCCGTATCGGGAAGCGGCAATAGACACGACCATCACAGAATCGGCGCAGGTGGATGTCATCCTGATGGGCATGGGTAATTACGGAAGCGCTTTAGCGGATTATCTTTTACGGCGGAACAAAACGATATTGTGTGTGGACTTCGATCCGAAGGTTCTGGATCAATGCTGTAAACTGGGCTTGTATGTTTTATATGGCGATATGGCCGATCCGGAAATTCACGAAAAATTACCGCTGAACAAAGCTAGGTGGGTCATAAGCACCGTTCGTTCAAAAGACCTCAACCTGACTTTGATAAATAATCTGAAAAATAATGCTTATCAAGGCAGGGTGGCCGTGACCGCCATTAATGAAGAGGAAGTGAGCGAATTTGAAAATGCCGGAGCGCATTTGATTTTCCGGCCTTTCAGGGACGCGACTGAACAGGCAGCGGACGCTCTGACCTACGCCATGGACTTTCTTCCGGAGCAAATCAACTGGCCGGTTGCCTTTCTCGAAGTCCGCATCAAAACGGATGCCGCTGTTGTCGGCCAGAGCATCCGGGATCTTCCCTTGCGGTCGATAGCAGGCGTTTATATTCTCGCCGTGAGTCGCGGCGGTCAGATGTATTACGACACCGAACCGGATTTCAAAATATTTCCGGGCGATCGTTTGTTGATTATGGGGCCTCCAGGCGGATTGAAGGATGCCGAGGAAGCGCTCGATGAGTTGGAGTTAAGACGAGAGCATCAGGATAAAGA
>JAFGLS010000069.1 GCA_016927935.1 Syntrophaceae bacterium | reverse complement strand
TACCCGACTTCGGTAACATCTTTTATGAGGCAACGTTGCGTATCCGATTCCTTCTCTCGGTAACATTTATTTATGAGGCAACAGGTACTAGACGAGGATGTTTCTACCACTTCCTGAATTCTGAAAATGCATTCAACCAACCATCTCTAACGGGCTATATCTCTTTTGAGTGTTTTATCCATCGTGCGGGTCAGCAGCAGCATGATAAGATGATAAACAAAGAAACAGTATTTTTTACAGAAGAAGAGGAACTTTATGTCGAAGGAAGTAATGACAAAAAATTTACGATTGCGAATTGTTCCGATGATCAGTTCCGCTGCTCTTTCCGGCGTGATCGCTCTTTTCAGAAAAAGCCTGCGTGCCTTATCCGTTGCTTCTTTATTGGCATGAATTTCGACGGTCTTGACCAATCCCGTATTAACGGCTCCGGGACAGACAACGCTCACATCAATTTTATGTTTTTTTAAATCGTAACGCAGAACTTCGGACATGCCTACCAACGCGTGCTTGGTTGCGGCATAAACGACGTGCCAGGGCAGGCCAATAATGCCGGCTGTTGATGAAATACTTACGATATGTCCTCCTTTGCCTGCCCGGATCATCTCCGGCACAAAACATTCCAGAGCGTGAATGACTCCCCAGAGATTTGTCCTGATTACTTTTTCCCAATTATTGTGTTTCATATCCTCTATCTGGGAAAAAAGAGCCACTCCGGCAACGTTGATAAGAATATCCAGTGCGCCATATCCTTCATTAATCCTTTGGGCAAATTCCACCATCGCCTGATAATCTCCCACGTCGAAAGCCTGTGCCAGATAAACCTTCCCGCCGTCTCTGGATATCGCATCAACCGTATTTCTGAGACCTTCTCCATCAATATCCGTTAAAAACAAACAGCACCCCGATTTCCCCATAGCGATTGCGGTGGCACGTCCTATTCCGCTTGCTGCTCCGGTAATGAATACTTTTCTGTCTTTTAAATTCTGCATTGATTATTCTCCGTTCTCCCCCCGTTATATTTCTTTACTGGATATTAATTTTATTCCATCTCTGCGATACTTTTCAAAAATACTCTCATTGGTATTTTTTGTCCATACGCAAATGCCGTCTCTCCATGAAAGAATAGCGTCGGTGACAACGCTAACCTTGTATCTGCGGTTTAATGCTCCCCTCGCTGTGGCATAAACGCAAACCTCCGGGTCCAGTCCGGCAAGATACAACTCATTTACCTGATGTGCTGTCAAAAATTCATCAAGCTTAGGATTGTGGAATGAATCTCCCCATGGTTTACTGAATTGATGATTGGAAAGCATAGTTACTCTCCTATCAACCTCCGCTCCGGGACTCCCTTTAATATCTGATCCACCGAAAACCGCCCAGGACAAGGTTTTACCCCACAGACCGTCGAATTCCTGTTTGATATACAATATAAGAATATTTTTTTTGTTCGCATTTTCTATTACATTGTTAACTCTGGCGATAAATTCTGAATTGCCTTTATAAAAGAAGGGCAAAGCCGTTGTTCCGGTTGAGTCTTCCTGAATATCTATCACTAGTAATGCCTTTTGCGGATTTTTATATTCCGCAATTTGGGTGCCCCGCGTTGCTTTCATCATCATGATGAATGTTGAAATAACAAGCACCACTTCAATGCATAACAGGATCAATATAAAACCGATTAATAATTTTTTCATGCTTTTCCCTTTATGATTAGTTTAGTTTTATTTTCGGTGATATTATAGGATTTTATTTCTAATGGAAGATCTTTATTTTTTATCCTAGCGCATTGACGTAATTTTAACAAGGTATTGAATTGATAAGAATTTGCTTTTAGTTGTCGGCAGTATAATAAATGTTCTCTAGTACATCAAGAATATTCTACTGGCTGAATTAAGCGTGCTTTATGACTGTATGTAATCGTCTAAGAAGTATTCAGGATTGGCGTAAGCGTGTGGGTGCGAATAATACGTTGTTGTTAAAGTTCAATGATCTGGCGGTTGAACGTGAAACTATTCTCGCCCAAAAAAATTATTAGAATATTATGGGGACATGACGTATAAATCAATGCCGTGATGAATAATTGTGTATTACGTCCCTGAAATTTATAAAGGAGTGTTGCATGGCCACAATTTTTGATCTGAGTATACCTTTGGAAGATAGCCCCAGTGAACCCCAGCCCGTGAAGGTTGAGCATAAATCTCACGAATCCAGCCTGCCTCTGGTTGAACTGGTATTCGGAGCAAAAAAAGAAGACATAGCCGACGGATTGGGTTGGGCTGATGATTCCATATCATTGTCCGCCCATTCGGGCACGCATGTAGATGCCCCCTGGCATTATGCTCCGATATCCGAAAACAAAAGAGCGCGGACCATAGACACAATGCCTCTCGATTGGTTCTTTCATGATGGAGTTGTTCTTGATTTCAGACACAAGCCCCGGGGATACGGTATTTCCGTTGATGATATAAAAGATGCGCTCACAAAAATTAAATATACCATCAAACCCTGGGACATCGTCCTTATTCAGACGGGAGCGGATAAGCTATGGGGGAAGCCGGAATATTTTACGGCTGGCTGCGGCATGACGGAAGAATCAACGCTATGGCTGATTGAACAGGGCTGCCGTGTCGTGGGTATAGACGCGTGGGGTTGGGACAGACCGTTTGATGTGATCAGGGAGGAATTTGCCCGAACCAATAATAAAAAAGTAATCTGGACAGCTCACAAAGCAGGCATTAAAAAAGAATATTGCCATATAGAGAAACTGGCAAATCTTGATACCTTGCCCAGGCCATTAGGATTCAAGGTGGCGTGTTTTCCTGTGAAGTTAACAGGCGGAAGCGCCGGCTGGGCAAGGGTTGTAGCAATATATCAAGATTAACCAAGAGTGATACAATCCTTGTCCGTAAGAATTATTAAAACAAATAATAAATTAAATTTAACAGCTTGTTTTTATAAAATAATAGATGTAATAATGAAAACACAAAGAAAAATCTTATTAAGAGGGCAACCGTCTGTGTTTGCAGATTTATACGGACTGTATAAATATTGTTCAACTTTAGGAGGAAGATTATGTTAGCAGAAGAAATCACTTTCATGGCCAATATTATTCAGATCGCTCATGTGGATGGAAAGTTGTCTAGTACAGAGCAATCTTTGATCGAAATTGTGAGAAAGGAACTAGGCATCAAGAAGAGTGACATGACTGCTGCCCAGAAGATGGTCGATAGTGGCTCATATGTTATGAAACCGACAGGTAGCTTTTCTGTTCAAGTCAGAAATTTAGAATATGCTCTTAAAGTTGCATATTCCGATGGTGATCTTGGTTCTCTTGAAAACGATATGATCACGGCGTTCAGTGCCGCAATCGGTTTGAGTCAAGATCAAATGGAAAGAATGAGGGCAGAGGCAATAGCGCAAGCATCGACTTCCGCCTTGCGATGTCCATCTTGTGGTGCGGAAAACCTTGCTGATTCAAAGTTCTGTTCCAAGTGCGGGAAGAGTTTTTCACTTGCAGAGCAGGAAATTCAGGTTAAGTATGAAATTCCACATTCAGGAATTACTATCGAGTTTGCTGAGTCTACTGGTGCGTCTTTTCCCAAGGCACTCGAATTGGCAAAGAAAGCATCAAGTTTTCAACAATGCACTAAGAATAAGAAGAATTGGTTCATGGCTAACTTCCCTAGTGGATATATCACTGACGCAGCCCCTCTTGCTGAGGCACTCAGCGGTTTGCGAAATCGCTCGCTGTTCATTGATGGTAAGGAACAGCAATGGGACGAAGTCTTCGCATTTATATGGTGTTCATCTCAGCGTGATCTAGCATACCGTCCAGTCGAGTATTGTTTTGGGAAGGATGAGAATAGGATTAATCCATGGGGATGCAAACAAGCCCGAATGGAATGGACAGACTGGGCTCATTGGTTCTGCTATGGCAAATGGGAAAAGCCCGGAATTATAGGCAAGAAGGTTCAATGGGTGTTCGACAAAAATCGTATTAAGCATGAACTCTATACAAATATCTTCAGATTCCGGTATTGCCCCTATCTTAACACTAAACTCTTTGATCTCGTTCTTCAAGGAATCCCAGACATTGTAGTTCCTGATTCTAATTCCGATTGGGGATACCATCAGAACTATACGGAAGTTCCTGGTGCAATTCGGATAGTGCAACAGGAAAGTAGCGCTGGCATATCGTTCACAAATGAGTTCTGGGCTGATGGAGTCCGTCCAAAAGGTCTCAAAGTCTTGGCGGAAATACTTATCAAAGCTTTTACGGATTTAAAAGCCGATACGAGTCCTATTAGATCATTAATGAAATAGTCGAACCAAGGGGTTGAAATTTTAGGGACATAACACTTGATTATTGACTACAACACTGAATTAGGTGTTGTGTCCCTAAAATTATAAAGGTGATGGTGGCGACACTCTCTTCGATATTCAGCAGAATGGTTGTGTAGGACATGAAATCTCCCTTACAGGTTGATATGCCAAGACGATAGCGTTAGGCACATTAATTAATATTGATAAGATATTGCTTTTAGTTGTTGGCAGTATAAGAACCGCGGTCTTGCGTGTCAAGAAAATTCCTTTAAGGTGTAAGAAGCACATGAGTTGTCCTGTTCTGTAGCACATAAACTGTCCGGTTGCTAAGTTGCCATTTGGAGGTGACCGATGCGACGG
>JAFGLS010000068.1 GCA_016927935.1 Syntrophaceae bacterium | reverse complement strand
TTGAAAAGTCTTGAAAAAGAAGCACGCGCCAGGAAACGCGGATTATGGATTGACTCTAAACCAATACCGCCCTGGGAGTATCGAAAACCAGGAGGTAAAAAAGCCTTTTAGCTCTAGGAATCATTTATCAATTCAGGGCATTTCTCAGTATGCCAGGATACGGAACCTGTTCTTCTAAGTGATTTTTTAAGATTATCAGAATCAAACCGAAATTATTCCGAGCCCATATTCCCATATCGAATTAGTTGATATTTCCGGGATGTGAAGGAATGCAGAAAACAACTCCAGAAGCAAGAAATGATTGATATGAGAATAATATCATTGATAACGTATCCCCGAAGACGAAAAGCTTGGTTCGATCCTTAGGCCGCGGGATTAAAGACATTTTCCCACATGACCACGATCGATAGTTCGATTTTAAAAGTGTATGGTTGACAAGGCATATTTGTACTAGTATAAAAAACCGTATGTTCGGTTTTTTGTTGTGGTGGATTTACAATGAAAAAGGATAAATCTGCAGATCGTATTTCTCATATTGTCAATGCGACATTCAGATGTATTGTTGAAAAGGGATATGCAAATGTAACCATGAATGCGATTGCTGAATACGCCGGCCTCAGCAAGGGTGCTATAACCCATTATTTCAAAAGCAAACAGGATATCATGATTGCAGTTCTCAATGAACTAGACACAAAATTGTACAGTATTGTTCATAAGATAAAGGAAGAAACGAACTCAAAAGAAGATTTACATTATCGGCTTGGTCTGAGTGCCGGTTTTCAACTTATACGCAATGATTTTACACTGATGTTCGTAATAATCGATTTTCTTTCACAAGCAAGCAATAACACTGAGTATGCGTCTATTATTAAAAGCTTTATTGAAAAATACCGTAGTCTTTCATCCGACGGGGTGCAATCCGGTTCAGATGCGGGAGTTTATAAGCATGTAAAGCCGGGGATCATAAGTACTATTGTTGTTGCCCTGGTTCTTGGAATCGGCATACAGCGTATGATTGACAAGGAACAATTTAATTTTGATGAAATCAGCACTATGGCTGAAGAAATTGTTATTAATTACATTGCAAGGTAATCACCAGAATTACATGAAGTGAACACGTTGCAACGTTGAATTTTAAAGGGCCGTTTATTGGCTCCAATTATTTTGTGAGGAGGTTCGTTATGACAGACAAATCCGGGACTACGTGTAAATGCACTGTGGTTTTCGATGTGGGAAAAACCAATCAGAAAATATTGGTTTATGACCAGCAGTTGAGTGTAATCGATTCAGAGTATGGGGAATTTTCCGACATTGAGTCTGATGGAATAACTCAGGAAGACGTCATTTCAATAATTACGTGGTTTAAGAAAACAATGAAAGACATGAGCCGGAACCACGACATAGGAGCTATTTCCATTACAACTCACGGAGCAGCCTTTACTTGTCTTGATAAAGATGGAGAACTTGTCCTGCCGGTTGTATCGTACACTTACGAGCCGGGTGATGAATTTCATGAGCAGTTCTGCCGAGAGTTAGGCGACCCGATATCTCTCCAGTTAGAGACAGCGACACCCAATTACCCTGGTCTCGGCTGTCTCGCAAAGGGCATTTATTTTGCCCAGAAAGAGTTTCCTGATCGTTTCATTAAGACCCGATCAATCCTGAATCTTCCACAGTTTTATGGATATTTTCTAACAGGAAGAAAAGGTATTGAACCAACATATCTTGGGTGCACGACGTTTTTATGGGATTTTTCTTCCATGAACTACTCAAGCATGGTGGATAAACTTGGGATAAGAACCATGCTGCCGGTAGATATTCAGCAACCTTGGGACATCCTGGGGACCATATCCCCAAAGGTTGCTGAAGAGACAGGTCTTGCGGTAGATACCATTGTAACCCTCGGCATCCATGACTCGAATTCTGCATTGTTGCCATATCTTATCAAGATGAAAGAATCTTTTGTGCTGGATTCCACCGGAACTTTTTGTGTTGCCATGCATCCATGCCGGGATGTCACGTTTAAAACTGACGAGTTGGGCAAATATGTTTTCTATAATATAGATGCTTTTTCCAATCCGGTAAAAACAGCGTTATTTCTTGGTGGAATGGAATTCGATATTTATATGGGCATTATATCGAGTATTCATGGTCAAAAACCGTATCCTGCCTTCAGCCCTGAACTTTACGAACAAATAGTATTTGATCAAGACCTGTTTATAATACCTGGCGGGGTTATTGGGGGAGGAATGTTTCCTGACTCTGAGGCTAGGGTTATTGAAAAAGGAAATGTATTTTCATTCGACGATATCATGTGTGGCCTAAAAAGGCCGGATTTTTTTGATGATTTTACGCTTGCCTATAGCGTGCTCAATCTTTCATTGGCTATTGAGAGTCAGGTGGCAATGTTAAGAGTGGGGCTCGATTCTGACAAGTCCATCTATATCGAAGGGGGTTTCCATAAAAACGATTCCTATTGTACCCTGATCAAGTCACTGAATCCGAATTCTGATGTATACCTTTCCGGTCTAAACGAGGCGTCTGCTTTTGGTGCAGCCCTTGTGGGAAAGTGTGCCCTGGAGAAAAAAACACCTCACGACATTGACGGGTATTTTGAGATCGAAACCCAACCGGTTCCCTTGTTTTCGATTGAGGGGATGGATGCATATATGGACAAATTTCTACACTATACCGGGAAAGACCATTAATAAAAAATAACAATTTAAGGAGAAAAAAATGAAAGATTACAGAGGGGAACCGAGGGCATTGGCGGAAGATATTGACATGGAAAATTACATCATCGCCACATATTACACGGCGTGGCCTAGGGATTGGGACATGGATTATATGTCCCCGGCTTTGGCAATTGAACAATCAACCGGTACATTTGAGCCCATGCCTGGCGAAACTCCTGATTTACGGAGAAACCATCTCGCCAAGGTAATCGGCCTTTTCGAGGTGCCATATTACGAAGGCGAAGTCAACTCGGATGTAGTTGAGCGCCAGTACATCATTCAGGTAGCATTTCCGGCCGTAAACATAGAAAATCAACTGCCAATGCTGATGACATCATGTGTAGGAAATATCAGCCTGGCCAAAAAACTAAAACTTTTAGATCTTCGTATGCCTAAATCAATTCTGGATGGATATCAAGGACCGAAGTTCGGTATTGAAGGTATATATGATCTTTTAGGAGTAGAATTCGGTTCACGACCCCTTCTGAACAACATGATTAAACCGTGCACCGGATATACTGTGGATGTCGGGGCAGAATTGTTTTATCAGGCGGCCTTGGGTGGAGCCGATGTAATCAAGGATGATGAACTTATCGGGGATATGGAGTTCAACCGTTGTGTTGATCGGGTAAAGGCCTATATGGAAAAGGAGCGACAGGTCTACGAGGAAACCGGCGAAAGAACCCTCTATGCTGTAAATGTGACAGACAGACTTCCTAAAATGTTTGAAACCGCGAAACGTGTAATCGATGCCGGAGGCAACTGCCTTATGGTGAATTATGTCTCCGTTGGCCCGGAAGCTATGCGTACTTTTGCTGAAGATCCGGATATAAACGTTCCGATTCTCGCCCATCAGGATGTTGCGGGTGCCTATTTCATGTCGCCCTATAACGGGGTTTCTTCTCCGATAATGATGGGTAAGATACCTCGTCTGGCAGGTGCTGATATCATTGCCTATCCATTTGCAATGGGTGGCAAGGCCACGTATATGAAGGAGCGCTACAATGCCTGCACGCGCAATTTGACCTATCCGTTCGGAAACCTGAAGCCAACCATGCCCATGCCCGGTGGTGGTTTGACACCGAACAATGTTCCCGAACTTATAGCTGTCCACGGTATTGATTTTATTATTGGTGCAGGAGGGGGCATACATGGTCATCCTCAGGGACCGGCAGCAGGAGCTCGGGCGTTCAGGTATGCAATTGATGCAGTTCTCAATGGTATTACTATTGAAGAATATGCTGATGAGCATGAAGAATTGGCAGCAGCTTTGAAGAAATGGCCAAAAATTACGGAGTTTAAAACAAATTTCAATGAATAACAGGGGATAGTAAAAAAACAATTGTCAGTTAAGATATTTATCCTTGGATGCCTCGTGAAAAGGGCATCCCAATGACTACTTGATCTATCGGGTTTCTTCAAGCTATCAAAAACCCGAGGATTTTTCCAGGATAATTATTACTTAATGAATTGGGGGAATGCATGTGAGTATTGTGCATTTTGTTCGTCATGGGCAAGGAACATTTGACGGCGTTGATTACGACAGGTTGTCGGAGCAGGGCTGTTATCAAGCCGAGATGCTGGGAACATACTGGAACAAAATGAAGCACAACTTCAACTATTCTTTATCGGGAACGCAAAAACGCCATCAGCAGACTGCTCAAATCGTTGCAGATTGCTACGGAAAAAGTACAACAAAATTTCCTGATGCGATACCTGAAAGCCGTTTCAACGAAATTGATTCATTTAATGTCGTTAAGAAAATGCTTGATGCACTTATACTATCTGATCAGTACTTCAAGAGTCTGGCAGAGAAGACAATCTTGGCTTTACAAAATGATTCACCCGAGAAAATTGATCTATTTTCGCAAATTATGAGGAAGATCAAGGAGGCCTGGATTGCCAACATTTTTCCATCTCTTGATATAATAACATGGAAGGACTACCGCAGTTTAATACTCGAAACCAGATCCATATTCTCTCGTTATGGAAATGATGATAGAATTGCAGTATTCACCTCAGGAAATCCGATTGGCATTTATCTGCAGGAAGCTATAGCGTTAACTGATTCGGAAACTATTAAACTGGTGGAAAATCTGTACAATACCGGAATTACAACTTTGAAGATTTTAAATGATGAATTGCAGGTTGTAGGCATGAACGAGATGCCACACCTTGAAGAAATTTAGTCTCAAAAAGTGTGATAAAAAGGGATATGGTTTATGCGGATCAAATCATTGCCTCATGTGGATGGTTATGCAGGAGCAATCAAGAGCGGCGATCTCTCGGTGATAAAGATTCTGGATGAGAGTTTTGCTGGTTGATACGCCGGCAAAGAGTATGGTCGTAT
>JAFGLS010000067.1 GCA_016927935.1 Syntrophaceae bacterium | reverse complement strand
TGATGTATATAAAACGGCAAGGAACCAGGGGTTACCTTGCGATGTACTTCAAAACAAAGAGGATGTTCAAAATCGATATGGATTTGTTCTAATCGAATAAGGGAACTGGTTCATACAATTTGCATCTATGACCGAACCAATAAATTCAGCAGATGCAAAAAACCCCGCCGCTTATTTCACCCGCTATGTGGATGAAAAGAAAATGGGATATGTAATTTTCAATATATTGCAATTTGCGTAATATTTGGATTTTGTCTTCATTACCGATTTATTCAAACCTTAAAAGCCAAATTCCCTCATATCTGGGTATCTTTAGGCAGCCCTACTCCATTTCTGAACAATTCAATCGCAAATAATCTCTCACTGTTAAGATTTCTCAATAAGAAAGAATATTTGGGATTAAATGACCCTTTATTTGCAAAGCAATGTAACTTCCTCCGATTTTTTTGCCGAAGTTATTTGGTTTTATTTATCATATTGATGCTTTATTTGGTAATATTCGAGATGAAAACCACATAAGGCGGTTTCACCTGATCGCAGGGGCCGAGCCGCTTTGTTAATTTCTTGGTTTTTTGTAAATCATTGCGTTTTACAGATTTACTGGTAGCCCCTGCGCCAGGCGAATCGTGGCGTTGTGTCAATATAACAATCGGAAAGGTCAATTTGTCCAAAATAAAAGGTATTAAACCCCAGGGCAAGCCCTGGACCCGCTTTACAAAGGCAACCCCGCCGCAAGCGGACGGGGCATTAAAAAACCTTAATAAAATCAGCACCCATCTCTTGACATTGATACCAATAATGATACTATTGTAATATGCCTAAAATTGGTGAAATAATATCTAATATGAAACAAAATTCTAAGGGAATTCGTTTCAGCGATTTACGCAAGGTTTGTGATCATTTTTTCGGGGAACCGCGCAAAAGCGCCAGCAGTCACCGAGTTTACAAAACTCCATGGCAGGGGGATCCTCGAATAAATATTCAAAATTACAAAGGAAAAGCAAAGGCATACCAGGTGAAACAAGTGCTTTTGGCCCTTGAAAAATTGGAGGTAAATCATGGCATTAAAAAATGATCGATATACCTACAGGGTAACATGGTCGGAAGATGATAACGAATATGTGGGTTTGTGTGTAGAATTCCCAAGCCTGAGCTGGTTATCTACGGCACCAGAGGCAGCCTTAAAAGGAATCCGAAAATTAGTAGCTGAGTCTGTATCGGATATGGAATCAAACGATGAGAATGTTCCAGAACCTATTGCTTGCCGGAAATATAGCGGTAAATTCATGGTTAGGGTCCCACCAGAAGTCCATCGCAATCTTGCTATCCGGGCAGCTGAATCAGGAATCAGTCTTAATCGAGTTGTCAGTTCAAAATTAAGTCAATAGATCAAGATCCACACACAACATTATTCTGCACCTGACCGGTCCTCCGCTGCGCTCCACACCGCCAGGTGAGAAAGCCGTTAAACATCAAACTGACGACAAGAAAGGAAGACACCGATGATTATTAAAAAATTACAGGACGTTCCGTTTTCCAAATTGCATGGCTACGAAAAAGTGGGGAAGCAAATCGTAATAGGACCCGACGACGGATCAAATGAGATCATATTGCGCTACTTCAGCTTGGGGCCTGACGGAACAAGTCCTCATCACTCTCACGATTTTCCACATTTGGTAAAAATTGAAGCCGGAAACGGTGTGATCACAGATGAGAATGGTTTGGAACACCAGTTAAAGAAGGGTGACTATGTTTTTATCAATGACAAAGAGCCCCATCACCTTAAGAATACCGGGACAGAGCCTTTTGATTTCATCTGTATTGTGCCACGGCGAGGAGAAGAATGATCATGTGCCTAACAAGTCGCTTGACTCGGTACTTTACCGCCGCTCGTTCCTCGCTCTGGTAAAGCCCAGTCAACCCTGCGCTACCCAAGGGCATTGCGGGACGTCCATAAAATTATAAATATCGCCGAACCAGCGGCTGCAAGGGAAGCTCATTTCATTTGCGGCCCTGAACCGAGTCGTTATGAGCCGATATGAATAAGGAGAAAAAAAATGAATACAGAATTATTAGCACCTTGCGGTCTATATTGTGGCGTTTGCGGTGTTTATATGGCAAGTCGCGACCATAATCAAAAATTAAAAGATAAATTAGCCAATGCTTATGGTGTTACCCCTGAACAAATAGACTGCAAAGGCTGTTTGTCAAACGAAAAATTTGTATACTGCCAAAAATGTGGTATTCGAATGTGTGTCATTGAAAAAAACTATGACGGATGCCATCAATGTGAAGAGTTTCCTTGTAAATTAATTGATGGTTTTCGAATTCCTGTTGGTAAAAAAGTGATACTCCGCTCTGTTCCTGATAGAAAAAAGCTGGGTACTGAAAAGTGGGTGGAAGAAGAGGAAAACCGCTACAGATGCCCTCATTGTAATGGCCAGCTCTTTCGTGGCGCCAAGCGCTGTGGGAGTTGTAAGGAGTTAGTCGAGATAGATTAACAGGGATTAGAATTATGAAAATAAATCCGGATTTTATTTCTCCTTGTGGACTTTATTGCGGAGTCTGTGCCATTTATATTGCACATCGTGATAATAACCAGAAATTCAAGGAGCGGTTAGTGAGTCTTTACAAGGGAGAAGTTCCCGGCAAAGGTAATCTCCCCAATAGTGAAAATCTTTCAGCAGAAGATATACGATGCCACGGGTGCTTATCTGATGATCTGTTTATGCATTGCAAGCATTGTGAGATCAGGGACTGCACAAGAGAGAAAGGATACACCGGATGTCATCAATGTGACGAATTTCCCTGTCAGTATATTGATAATTTTTCCATGACTGTTGGCAAAAAGGTTATTTTACGGGCTATTCCATATTGGCGGGAGGTCGGTACTGAAAAATGGCTTCAAGATGAAGAAGCCCGCTATATTTGTCCTGAATGCGGCAATAGAGTATTCCGGGGCGCTGTAAAATGTAATCGGTGTAAAGTGAAGTTGGATCTGGACTAGTGTTTTCTCGTCAAGACAAAAGCTATTTTATCTATAGCCGCATAACAAGGTCGCTTGACTCGGTACTTTACCGCCGCTCGTTCCTCGCTCTGGTAAAGCCCAGTCAACCCTGCGCTACCCAAGAAAAACAATATGGTTGAAATTAAACACTGCTCAACAGATTCGGATTTCGCCTCTGCCATGCAGATGATAAAGGACTATATTCGTTGGCTCAATATGGATTTATCTTTTCAGGATATCGATAAAGAACTATCGAATTTCCCTTCAATGTATGGCCCTCCGAACGGGTTGTTTCTTCTTGCATGGCACAGGGGTGAACTTGGGGGTGGCGTAGGCCTTAGAATGCTTGAAGCTGGCGTTTGTGAAATGAAGCGCCTATTTGTCTATGACCCATTCAAGCGCAAGGGGATCGGATGCAGCCTGTGCACCGCAATCATCAAAGAGGCAATGAATCTGGGATATAACAAAATGAGGCTGGACACCTTGGGTCGTATGAAAGCAGCAAAAAGACTCTACGAGAATTTGGGGTTCAGGGAAATCGAGCCCTACCGTTTTAATCCAGACCCAACAACGAAGTACATGGAGTTGAGTTTGAGGGGATTCAGATTTAATCGGTTAACATGAGCTTTAAAACGTTTTTTTCAGAACAAGCAAGAAAACCATCTGGACTTTTTGGGCGATTTGTTATGTCCAGAATCTTTGATTACGGCAATAATACATTAAATGATTTCATGCAAGAGTTGTTGTCATTAAAAAAAAATGACCATGTCCTGGAAATCGGTTTTGGAACCGGAGAACTGATAACCAAAATGGTAAAACTCATAAATAAGGGATTAATTGAAGGCATAGATTTGTCGAATACAATGGTAGCCATAGCAGAAAAGAAAAACAAAAAGTACATTGTCGAAGGAAAGGTGATTATTAGGCAAGGCAATTTCGAGGAAACTGCTTATAATGATAACAGCTTTGATAAAATCTGTTGTGCTAATACAATATATTTTTGGCCGGACCCGGATAATTGCATAAAGAAAATTCTGAGAATTTTAAAACCCGGTGGAAAGGTAATATTGGCGTTCGAAGATAAAGAGCAACTGGAAAGGAGATCGCTTAATACAAACGTATTTCATTTTTATAGTCAGGATGAAATCAAAAATTTGTTGAGTCATAACGGATTTTCTGGAAGCATTGATATTTTGTCAAAAGAAATAAAATCGCAAAGATATCATTGTGCAGTGGCCGTGAAATAAATGCATAACGAAGCGAAGCGATAGAACATGATCGGTTAAGCCTGATGCTTTACTGTTAAGTCATCCATACGAGCCCCGCAGTGAGTTGCGAAGTTATACGGCTTTGGGAAATTGTAGATATAATGTCAAGATATAATGTGATTTATGAATTCAAAGAGGACATTTATGGTATCGTTCCAAAGGCATATGATTGGGTCCATTATTCAAGTATCCTGCGTGTAAAGGATGGAGGTAAAAAACCAGTTTCTCTTGAAATGACATTTGTGCCACCCCATCCGTTTATGTGTAATATGCCAGAAAAGCATTCAATAAAGGCTGAAAGCATTACCGATGCGTATGTGAAAGTCGTTAAGTTCTTCAAAAGCTATGGAATAGAATTCCATAACTGACATTGGCTACAGACGCGCAGAGCGTATAACAATCGCATTCACTCTGACACCCAAAGCCGCATCGTTTTTTACCATTTACGTAGTCCATAAAGGAAGGTTACTGATGAAACGCACCCCCCAAAGCAAAGCTCCAGTTGATGCCGATGCCCGCAGGGCGATCAAACCCGTGATCTGCTATCCGATCGATACCCTACCGCTGCCGAACATGACCACCTATGCCGTCGCGCGCGAAGCAATGAAGTTGATGGGTGAGGTGATCGTGCCGCCGCGCGATGTCAGAATCTTTCGTGTTTCTGCAGGGAAGTTTTTTCGGATCATCAGCATGGATGGCCCGCAGGTGGGCGATCTGAATCTCTGGGCGGAGGATGACCTGTCGGAACGGTTTTACAGCGGCAAGACCTGTGCGCTGCATGGCACCCACCTGAGCACCGGGTGACCAGATGTGGAGCAGTTTTCCCCATATGCGACCGATGGCGACGATCACCCATGACACGCTCGATTGGTATGGCTTTGATGCGGATGGCGGCGGGGTGCATGACGTAATAGGCACGCGCTGCGATCCCTATACCAACCGCTTGCTGAGCGGGCAGGATTATCACCACTGCTGCCATTCGAACCTGACCCGCGCTTTGGCGGCTGAAACCGGGCTCCCGCTGCAGCAGGCCGAGGCACATGTCCATGATGCGCTGAGCGTTTTCATGTGCACAGGTTTTACCCATGACACACATCAATATTTCATGAAGGCAAGCCCGGTTCGTCCCGGCGATTTTATCGAATTCTTCGCCGAAATCGACCTTTTGGGTGCGCTGTCGACCTGCCCCGGCGGCGATTGCAGCGCGGAGCATTCCAGCGATACAGCGGCTTGTTATCCGCTGAAGGTTGAGGTCTATCGCCCCGACCCGAAGGCGCTGGCGGGGATGGTTCTCCCCAAAGTCGTCAGCCTATTCTCGTAGCCACGGGGTGTGAGATGCGCTTCATGTGCAACATCAGGGCATTGCGGGACATCCATAAGAAAAGATCCCTTTGTTACATTTAAGGACTTCCCGATAAAGAAAAATAAGGGCATTGAAGGCCTGGTTTTGCGTGGATTTTGCAACTTTCCTTTCAACTGGAAGCCAAGTCAAAAATGCTTCAACTTCGGGTTCACCCATCTCCCCGGGATGTTTTTTGTCATGAAAAAGGATAAAGCGTTTGATCCATCCGGTATAAGTGTGCTCGGTACGATATGCATAGTGTTTCAGGCACATATCGCGTACCTGATCCAGGAGTTTTCGAGGTTTCTTGTGTTTATTAATTTCTTGATTTTTCATAATAAATTAGGTTACATTTAAAAATGCTAAAAATCATTAATAAATGTTTTAATAGTGCATATCATTGAATTATAGCTTTTAAGAAAAAGAATTTGGAATAACAACTATCGTGGTTGAAGCAAATCATTATACAAGCCAAAAAGTGAAAGGATCTCC
>JAFGLS010000066.1 GCA_016927935.1 Syntrophaceae bacterium | reverse complement strand
TCCAAATGCATCTTTTCCAACGGTGTTTGGGTCTCCATTAACTTCAATAACCAACATTTTTTGAGCCGGTTTATAGGATATTTGCGGCGATTCCAGGCGATCAAACTGACTGATATCCCGCTGACAGCTCATTAAAAACATGAGCAATGCCAAAAGTGCTAAAACATCTTTCATAGCCGTCTCCTTTACCTATTTCCAAATCTGATTTTCACATTCTGAATATATCAGTTTCAGAGCGGGAAATAAAGATTTTTATTGAACTCAGTCAACTATCGCCTACGGGCTAGCTGAAACATTGCTATACGGAATAATTCTGGGCAGATCGCTAAAAAAAATTTCTGGACTTCCGATAAAATATTTTGTATTCTTAGCAGAAGTCAGACACCCATGGGAATATTTCAGGTAATGAAATGGATGAAAAGACTATTTACGGAAACCAATCGATTACAGTATCCCAGTTGATGCGGTATGATAGAAAACCGCGCCCTCGTATTATCATGAATTCAGATGGAATACGGTGTTAATTTAATGCATTCAGGTACATATTTATATTATTTATTTTACCATTCTCATAATTATGTAAAGAATTCCTTTATTGTAGGAAAGATTCCGTATTATTACAGTAAATTTTTAATGGATTACGTAAAGAAATCCTTTATTAACAGAAGGATTTTCCATCATTGCAGGAGTAATTTTTATTCTGCAAGAACCGAACGAAATCATTCCACTGACGATATATCATTTTCAGGAGTCCGTCTGCCGCCCGGCAGAAGGATGGTGGGGAGCGTATGGCAAAATGACAAAACCCGCCCGATAGGGCAAACTAACACTCAACAAAGGAGGAATGTATGCCAATTACCGTAGACAAGACTGTGCAGGATGCGAATGTCCTGTTGAATGTCGTAGACAAGTATCAGACACAACTGGGAGAATTCGGCGTAAGCCCTGATGAAATCGCCAGCGTCCGAGAGCAGGTGGAGGCTCTGCTGACAGCTGACGCGCTTCAGAAAGAGGCTACGAATGTGATCCGGACACGCACTTCCGGACAATCTGCAAAAATCCGGGAGAGTATAAATCTCATCCGGAATATCCGCACCGCTGCTAAGGCGGTTTATGGTCGGAATGCCGAGGTGTTGAAGGAATTTCACATCGGCATCGATATTCCACGGATCGTATCGAAACTGATCACCGAATTGAACTATATGAACGAAGTCGCTACCCGGCAAAGCGCCGAATTAGCTACCAGAGGCATTAAAGACAGCGACCTTGCACAGATGACCGCCCTTGCGGCAGAACTGACTGCCATTGACGCCGGGCAGGAGACGGCCAAGCGTGAGCGGGTCACCGCCACAGCAGATCGGAAAACTGCGCTACAATCCCTGCGAGACAGCCTCTTCCGCTTGCGACAGACTGCTGAATTGTGCTTCCGGAATTCACCGGAAATTCTGAAGGAGTTCAAAAGACTCTAAGGATCCATCATTTTAAGAAACCCCCGAACTAATCCGGGGGTTTCTTAAAAAAAAGTTATTCAATCCATGAGAATTTCTTGTTTTATAACAGAATGAATGTAATCCCTTTATTCATTCGATCAGTCTTAAATGAGGAAACCAAATCAGGAAAAGCGGCCAAAAGTTTTTTATCATAATCAGACTGTCCGGTATAGTGATCGCCGGTAAGATAATCACGAATGGTTCCAGTCCTCTTTTTGGCTCTCAGACGTTGAACTACAGTTTCACGTATTTTCCCACCTTTTCCGGACGATCCATAGCCGTGTATAACCCGAATTAGTCTCACATCGGAACCCTTATATCGGACTATTTCACGTTCAAGACGATCCAGGGCCTGATCTACCGGGGGAAGTCCATGTTCAAGATTAAGAGTAATGATTTTCTCGGATGATTTAATAATCGGTTTGCCGAAATCGGATTGAGGCGTCTTGCAGTATGGGCATACCGAAGTACAATTATCAATTTCATTACCACATGTACAACATAATTTCATACAGACTTTTACTTACCGAATATTTCATTGATCACATCAGTTCACTACAAATCACCTTTGGCACTGGCGGTTTCTCTATCAATCGATTCTGGACGTGCAATACTTCGTACAGGTTATGGCGAGTAAATATTTCTGATAATTTTTTTATCAACGCCATTCCGGTCATATTGTTGCGCCTGATTTTATTCAATTCTTCAATAACGGCAATTCGTCTGACTTTTTTAAATACATTTTCAAACAATTCAATCTGAGATTTAAGGTCTTCATTATCGGAATTGTTATAGATATGCTGCAATTCCCTGACCAGATAGCGCTGTGATTCAGACAAACTAAGCGTATGCTTCTGTTCGAGGTATCTCTCGACAACTTCCTTAATAAACTGGTTTTTAATTTTATTCACGATCCTAATGTAATCAGACGGTATCTGACTTGGTTTTTTCCCAATCTGATTTTTCAGTTTTGCTAAAATTTCAGTAATCTCTCTCGTTAGAATTTCTCCGTCATCATTCACCAAGTACAATTGATTGTACCGGTCCGCCTGGCAAAATATATAATGTTCTTTTCCATCAGAATTAACAGTGCAGCGTAAACCATCACGAAGATTTGATATTCGATTATACTCATCGGGATTATCTTCCTGTAATTTTCGAAGCTCTTCCTCGGCCTCGTTGAAACTGATATTCTCCTTTTCAAGCGACTGCTCAAACAAGGCCAACTGTTTCTGTTCTCTTTCATAGATTGCGTACATTGCTTCATTATTAATCTGTTCGGTGTTATCCAGGATTGCCGAATCTTCTCCAATGGTATCATGAATCTCTTGAATACGCTGATGAACGATCTGATGGAGATTAAGATTTCGATCCAAATCTGTTTCCGGTAAGAAATTGAAACCAAATATCTGATCGAATTCCGAACCTATCCGGTCAATTCTTCCAAACCGTTGAATCAGTTTAACCGGATTCCAATGCAGGTCATAATTGATGATTTTATCACAATCCTGCAGGTTTAATCCTTCGGAAAGGACGTCGGTTGCCACCAGTGTCTGAATCTCGACCTCGTTCTTTCGAAAAGTGTAATTATTCGCTATTGGTGAAAACCTATTGACGATCAACTGCTTGCTTTCCGTCTGAGTTGACGCTTTCTTAATTTCTGACTGATGATCCGGATTGATATTTTCGAATATATAATCCACCGTTTCCGCCGACTCAGAAAAAATCAATACTTTTCCATTATTTAACGGTTCCTGACTTAAAATTCGAATGAGAGTTTGAAGTTTTGTGTCTTTACCTGGTGGAATTACATTTTCGTTCACAATCTCCATTACGGATTTCAGCACCTGAAGATCATGCGCCACATGTTTCCTCAATCTTTCAACATCAAAATCCCCGGCATCATATTGGAGACTGACTTCACGGAGAGCACGGATAAGATCTTCTTCGCTGTATTGATCGGAGCCATACAATATTTTCTGAGCATCCTCGCCAGCCGGGATAATCCCGTTATCGATACTTTTCAAAAAAGCGTCATGAATTTTAATTAACCTGCCAATGGTCTTTCTAAATGCATAAACGCTGCTCTCAAAACGCTTAAATAGAAGTATCCGCATAATCCCGCGTAAATTTGCCCCGGCTCTATGGAGTTCACTGTATGGTCTGATTTTCTGTTTGTCTTTTTTAACATAATGCCACAGGGCGAATCGGGCATAGGTCAACTCACCCGGATTTGGATCTTTTGTATAGTCAAATTTGTGTTTTCCAAGCGTCTTGCGAATATTATCATAGAGTCCCTGATACGTTTCTGAGATAGAATATCTGACAGTGTCAATTAAACGCTTCGGAAAAAATGTTGGTTTACCGGCAACTTTGATATAGGCTCGCTTATCACCGTCTAAATAGTCATCAAACTTATCGGGATCGATTTTCCGATGGGTGACGGAATCAAAACCATAATATCTTAAAATGTGAGTTCGGGTTCTCCTGACCAATACATATTGAAGAAGATGCTGGAACATCTGATTGGCAATCATGGTTTTAGTCTCCGGATTCATGATAATTTTAAAATATTCCTTCAGATTTGGCGGATGGATTGGAATACGGGTAACATCTTCCGGGTGAAATAATTTTATCTGGTTGTAAACATCGCTGGCGGCGCTATTCCGGGGTGTTGCCGTCATTAGAAGTACTTTTTTTCTGGATGTCTGAATAAAATCAAACAATACTTTATATCTCTGGGGTGAATGATGTCTGAAATGGTGGCTCTCATCTATTAGGATAAATGTTCGGTCCCGATACTTAATATCCTTGACAAGAAAATTCCATTCATCGGAATCGGGATCACCTTCCTTAAGCAGTGAAAGCGGGACAATTTCAGCATTTAACGAATATTGAGCATTGTAGTTTTTCCACATTTCCTCCAACGATTTCGGACAGATGATCAGTGGCTTGGCATTTTCTGTGATACTGAAATGTTTCAACACTGCCGCACCAATAAAACTTTTCCCGACACCGACAACATCGGCTGCAAAAGCCCCACCATACTGCCGGATAATCCCCATCAGTTGTTTGACCGCAACCTTCTGGAAATCCGCTAATTGTTCCGTAATCTCGTTCGTCCATAAAAACTCTTTATAATCACCCATTTCAAGACGGTCTCTTAATAAAGTGTAAATTGTCTTCATGTAAATATCATAAGGAGTTGCCTGCTTCACCGCCCAGGATTCTTTGAGCTCTTCCAACATACTTTCATTAAAATCCTCCGACTCATCCCAGAGCTCATTGAACCAATCGGTCAACGCCTGATGGTTTTCTCCGTTATCGTGAACATAGACATTTAATTCCGTATTATTGGTCAATCCGGCTAATGAAAAGTTGCTGGAACCAACAATCGCAATTCCTCTGGAATTGGGTTGCGGATGAATAAAATCAAATATATAAGCCTTGGCATGGAGTTTTGATTTTACATAAACCTTTACCTGCAATCGTCCCTCAACAATCATTTCATAAAGCATCTGAATCAGATCTTCATTTGCATTGGATTGATCCAATTCTCCGATCACGTTCCGCACTTCGGATATGGTTTGCTGTTTTTCAATCCTTTTTTCCGCCGATCCTGGTCGCTGGAGTTTTTCCAGCTCTTTTTCAATTTTGTTAAAAAGGCGATAGCCCCGGGCAAGTTCTTCAATCGTCTGCCGGTTGGTGGTATTGCCAATAAGCAATCGAATATCCTTTACCTGATATGTTCCATCCTCATTTTTCCGTTGCAGTTGTTCCTGAATCGTCGTCAAGCCGGAAATAAAAAAATATCCGACTGCAATCTTCGCTTTGACTGTCTCATTCAGTTGCAGTTGAATCTCATCGGCAAGTTTGCGATTGCGATTGTCAATAATCTGATGTGGCACTGTTTTATTCTCCTAAAATGAGATTTATGTAAATATTTCTTGACATTTTATAGAAAAGTTGTTGTATATTTGGAGTGTTCTTTACATGTAGATTCGTCCAGTGCCTCAAGCAGGCTCGATATCCCGGCAGAAGCCGGGAGCTGGACTTCATTTTAATAGTCTTGCCATTATCCATAGGATATTTGGCGTGGTTGGCCGCAATACCGCAATTTGCGGCTTTTTTATATTCCCTGTCTCCGATAGCAGTGATACCTTTTACTATATTTATCATGATCATCAACACAGTGAGTGGAAATTAGAAAATATTCGGCATTTATCATTTCAATTATCACAACAAATTCTTTTTCCTCATGCCAAAAGTAATCCCTTATCCTGCCATTACTTTCTTTAAACTTGAAATGCCTAATGCGGATATCAGTGTGGTTTTCCAATATAGGCTTTATCCAGTGAACACGATTGGCTCGCTTCGGCTCGAAATAGCGTTTACCTGATAAATCACTTTTACGACTGATACAGTGTACAAAATTATGGTTATACCGAGTTAACTCTGGTAATTCCTGGTAGTTTGACATTTGAGGTTTAATAACAAGAGGAACGCTACCAATATAAATTGTGTTATTGATGAGATCATTCTGAAATATTTTATATAACTGATCAATCTTCTCAATATCTAGATCCATGCCAAACTCTTCAAAGTAAGGTTCTAATTGATCAAGTGTCAGCATTATTTTTTCTTGGGTTGGTGGTCAAAAATATTAAACTTTGTTTCCCATGGCTCAGTACTTTCATCTAATACATAGCCCGATTTTTCTTCTAAGTATTCAATGATTTTATTTTTTATAGATGATTCATGCAGAACTCTTGTCTTGTAGGTTACTGCCCCAATAAACAAGTCTGCTAATTGTAGAAGAACTGACTCTTCGGAACGGATGTGCTGAAAATGGATAAAAGGCGACTTACCATAAAATTTGTTTTCAAAGATTTCATTGATCTTCCGAATCTTATCACGTCCCCTGGTATCTTTAATATCTAAAAAAGTTCGATATTGATTTCCAATGGGATTCACGAAAGGATTATTAAGCAGGTGATAAATTAATTTGTAATAAAAATTATCGTGACTCCCCTGATTGAACTGATCATGATCCAAACGCTCTTTATATTTCACCAGGATACATCGAAATTCGATCGGATTCATGAAAAAATAGTCAATCAAAGCAATATATAGAGACAGACGGGATTCTGATATTTTTCCCCATTTTATTTCCATCGGAGTTTTATGACGCAACTTAATATCGTTCAATTCCAGCTTAATCCGATGATAATCATCACGGGGTACCTTAATATATCCGATTGCCATAACAGATTTTGAATAATCATCCATCAAATGACAACTTTCATCAATGAAAATATCATATTTTATCATTTCTTCTCCATCTCAGATTTGATATATTTCTATCTTCATAATCATTACAAACAATAAAATGCTACTTGTTTATTTTTATCTTTCAATAATCATTTATTTCATATTTCAAATTTGTATGAAGAGCTGCACCTGTGATGTCTGGATATAGGGTTAAATAGTTTATATTCATCCAGTTTAGTTTTTTTAGAATCATTTCTCGAAGTTTGTTTGAGATATATATAATTACGAGGTAAATGTTTTTCTTATCGGATTTAAATGTATGACTGATGTAATCTTCAACAGATGTATAAGGACTCATATTTATAGTAAAAATTCCTTGCTGATTCAATAACCTTGAATTATTCGTATCTTGTGGTTCAAAAAAATCAAAATTCATTATTCTATCTGGTGATTCGACGAAGTATTTTTCTATCGAGTATTTATCGAGGGCAAAAACTGTACGATATTCTATATTTTGTGTTTCATCTGTCTTTTCAGCAAATGCAAAAAACAGTGCAACATATGGAGAGTAGGTCCAATCAAGTAGTGGAGTGTTCAATCCATAATGTCGACCTAAAGCCCAATCGTCTAATTCTCTTCTTTTTTCATCCATTATAGTGACAGTCATTTGTGGTCTTCTTCCTCTGACGGATTTTTGAAAATACTCAAGAACTTCCTTTTCATCTAATCTTCTTATCTTTTTTATACGCTCTATACTGGACTCAAGGGACCATGTTGCATCTTTTTGACCTCGAAAAATCCAATTATCTTTATCACCTTCCAATTTTGTCTCTAATAAGCGCTCAATCTGAAAATATTTTTCGATTCGAGTTTTTATTATTCCATTTTTCTTTACAATGCTTTGATAATTCGGAATGTCAACTATTTTTGTTTTCATTTCAATATTCTCCGTCCTTGTGCCGTTGCTATTACTTCACTAAAATCATAAGGGCTTGTTCCTGAGTACCTAGTCACTTTAATGTAACCCTGTAATTCTAAATAGTCGACATACTTATTTATAGAATAGGGAGATAATTTAACGTTTTTTCCAAGCTCTTTTGAGGTTATATAATCACCATTAGACACGATCTCTGATAATAATATATTCATCTCATTATTTGTATCAATCTTTAAAAAATGATCAGCGTAATTCACAAATCCTATTGATGTAAGTCTTACTGTACCAAAATTAAAAGGAGCTACACCAGTAAAACGATGAATATCAACAAGTCCATCACTCTCAAGTATTTCAATAGCATCATTAATTTCCTGAGGACCAAAACCCACCTTATCCTGAATAGCTTTTCCCCAAATAAACATTTCACCCGTTTCATAATAAATTGTAATAATTGCTTTCAATACCGCTGTTTCGACAATATTATATTCATTTACCTTTTCAAGGTCTTGATACTGTATAGGTACTTCAGTAATCTTTGGCTTTATTTTTAAATCATATATCGAATTAATAACGGGTTCGATTTGAGGCAATAATTCTTGTTGCGAATCGACATTCTTCCAAACTGTCGCCTGTAAAGGTATTGGTACTTCACAATCATCCAATCTGATCGGTATTAATTTTGTCTGACTTACAATTCTTTTTACAAGTGCTGTATCTAATTCCTCAACAACCCACGGCTTTTTAATACTATTTTCTGAAAGAACAATTATGAAAGCCTCACATTCACCAATACCCTTATTAAAAATTTTATCAATCAATTTATCACCGGGTAATAATTCCCAAAAATCAATCCACGGTTTTATCCCTTTTTTTAAAAGACACTCTCCTAAGTTTCTAACAAATTCATTATCCTCACCAGCGTGACTAATAAAAACCTTTGGCTTACCCTCCATCACACACTCCCCGCCTTTGCTAAGCGATTTTGCACCAACTCGCAGACCGCCCAATAAACCTCATTCCGCTCATCTTGCGTCAAGCCTATTGCATCAAAGACAATATCGTCCAATGCCTTGCGATCAGGTAAAGGATTTGGAATCTGTTCGCGTTGTGTACAATTCTGAAGTCCAATCTCGGAAGAAATAGTTTTTAATTCACGATCAATATCCAGTAGTCTGAATTTTATTTTTTCAATAACCAAAAGACTTTCTACTTCATAAACAGTCGCATCAATTGGACCGCCACCACCACCGTAACTTCTAGTCAACATTTCCAGCATTAATACTGTTAGAGTAGAATTAAGAGACTGCTCTAAATTTTCTTCTTGTGAATATATCTCATAAAGTCTTTTATCAATCAAAATATTTTCATTACGAAATACTTTAAAAGTTTCCCTTATCCCACATGGAAAAGCATAATCGGGTGTATCTCTTTTCCCCAAATCCCACCATTTTTGTCTTCCCGAACAGCTAGGCCTTTGATTAAATCCCTGTCCCTCTCCCCACTCAATATACTTCAGCGCATTTGTCCCTTTTAATTCGTCTTTACTCTTATGACACATGAAGATTTTGTACTTCAACTGAGTCGGATCGATCAGGATGCTTTTACATTCCCGCGGGCTTTTAATTACCGGCTTCAGGAACTCCTCCTCAATTCCCCACTCGGCGATCTTTTCTTTATCGAGGTAGAAGAATTCATTCGCGCCAGTTTTAATTCCAAATCGCACTTCGGCAATGTCGCCTAACCGCACGAGTTTGCCTTTGCCTTTTTCCAGTATCTTGTAGTAGATGTCCGGCGCCCGCAAGTACTTGCCACCCCATTTATCGCCGGTGTAGGCGTCAATCCGTTTGGCTTTGACCATTTCAGGATCAGAGCCATTCTGGAATAGTTCATCAATTGTTTTCGGCACCACCCGGTACTCCGGACAGGATTTAATTGCAGTGCTATCCTCGATCTCCTCAAAAACAACCGGTGAGAGAATCTGTTCGTAGGGCACATACGCCATGACGAATCTGGGTATCGTTTTCCGGAGCTGTTCTTTCTGTTTGCGACTCACCGGCGCACCAAAGACGCAAATAACCGAATTGACGTCGGCATTTTTAAAGGTCCGCTTGACCTGGTTATCCATAATCAGGTAAATCGGGCAATTCGCCAGCAGGAACTCCTGCAGGTCTCTGCCATAGCCGACGTCGAGCCAGCTGTTTGACGTCACAAACGAGAAAGTACCTTTGGGATTAAGCAGTGACAATCCGTGCATGTAAAAATAGACGTAGAGATCATTCTTGGCGTTCAGGTTTCGTTTTACCTGTCCGGTATCTGAATCAAAACGAAAGAAATCCGGGAACGCCAGATAGATCGAGCGCATCAGTTTTTCCTTATAGTGCCGCTTGGCGCTGCGCCACTTTTCTTCTGGATAGTCTTCCGCTTTCATGGATGGATCAGCGATTAATTCCTGACGGACATAGGGTGGATTGCCGATGACAATATCGAAGCCTTTCTTTTCACCCTCGAATATTTCCACAAAGGAGATTTCCCAGACAAAGGGAATATCGGTTTTGTCTTTAAGTTGGCGATACGCTTCGACTAGTCTCTCTTTGGACTGGTTCAATTCCGCTATCTGTTTTTCATAAGATCGTTTCAACATGGAAGTTTGCTCCGGCGGCTCATCACCTAATATTGAGACCTGAGTTCCTGCTTCTTTGATCGAGATTTGAATGCTTCTGATTTGGTGATCGATATTTTTTATTTGTTCTGCAAGAATCTCTCTAAAAATATCCAGTTCGGCGCGTTCGATTTGATGCTCGGTTTGATATTGCCGATCCTTTTCATTGTTGTAAAATTTCAGTTTTTCGCCTTTAAACCGGGTCAGTTTACCTTTGAGTTGCGCGGATAAATCTGCCAGTTTCAGATGGGACATATTGATATTGCCAACTTCCTGCACCAAGGAGTCGCCGCAGCGGACTTTAAAGTCAAGATTCGGCAATAAGGGTTCGAGAGTCAATTGCTCCGGTTTCAGTTCGGTTTCCACCACAAGTTGCAGCCAAAGCCGCAATTCACAGACATGCACCGCCCAGTCCATGACATCCACGCCGTAAAGCGATTGACCGATGATGCGTTTCTTGATCGTAAAATCATCTTCATGAGTTCCGAGTTGGGCATTTGCCCGGCGACTCAGATCGGTCAGGATACTCAGCATTCCGACCAGGAATGATCCGGAGCCAACCGCCGGATCTATGACGGTTAATGTACGGATAAACCGGTCAATTTGTGGCCATAGATTGATATTGGCGATTTCCTGGTCGGCGCTGACTTTATCCTCATCGGAAAATGCAAATAAGAGCCGATAGAATTGATTACGATACATAATATCACCAAATTCATTAATTAATCGCCTCACCAGCGCCAGACGGCACATCATGGTGATTTCAATCCGGGGTGTATAGACAATGCCGTTGTCATGGGCTTTATTAACGTCACCTTCCACAAAGGTCATGCTTTCATAGATTCTGCCGATCATTTCCGGATCGACTGCCACTTCAACATCCAGCGGTGAATCCTCGGTAATCGTGAAGTTGTAGCTTTGCAGAAATTTGAAAACGTCAGAAAATACATCATCTGATATTTGAACCGGATAAATGCCATCCAACTCCGGATTTTCTTTAAAAAGTCCACCATTCAGGTATGGCGCCATCTGGAGAACCGATTGGTATTTTTCAGGCAACCATGACGGGTGGGAAAATTTTTGGTTAAACGCTTCAAAGAATAACACTTTCATCCATTTACTGACAAACGTATTTGCGGGTTGATTGGATCGTCTGTAGGTTTCCCAGTAACTTTTCACAAATTCCGGATCATTTCCCAGCCAGCGTTTTTTCTGAATAAAGTAAACGAAGATCAGCCGGTTCATGAATTGCAGCGTATAATCATGCGCCCATTTATTGTCATTTGTCTGGTCGCCTATATGAGATTTTAGACGGTTGAATACGATTTTAAATTCTTTAAAAAAGGCGTTTGTAACCTGTTCGACATCGAAGGCTTGATCGTGATTCAGTTGAAGTTCGAGCTCCGAGATGCCTTCTTCCGGCACATTGATTCTGGCGATTCGTTCGGTCGCTGTATAGAGCCGGTCAGTTTCTGTGATTCTGATCCGGCGGAGTATCTGGCGCTTTTTACTTTCCTTATTATCTTCTGATTCTTTATCAACTGCCAGTTTGATATTCACGAAATCCCACTCATCATCATTTAAATTGGAAAAGATGATCATGTTGTAAGGATATTCACTGGTCAGTTTTTGGATAATGGTACGTTCGGAAGTACGGATCAAATGTTCCCGTCTCATTCGCACCCAGAAGATGTAAAACTCGCCGCAGGTCGAAACCAGGGTGATTTTATCTATTAATTTTCGCTGAGGTTCAGTCCATTTTGATATCTTATAGGTAAAATCATCATACTGCGGTTCATAGCCCAAAGTAGCAAAAAGGTCGTAGAGAGCTTTTTCTTTTTCAGAAACGAGACTGCCTAAGTGCTGATTAACGTTATCGCGCAACATGTCTTGGATTCCCCGGTTTAAATTCATGATAGCTTAAAGAACATTAAATGTCATCAATGAGAGTATAGCAACTCCATGAAAAGTAATTGATCATCCGGTTAAAAAAATAACGATATTATTGCCAGTAATTCCACAATATCAGATTCATTCAGAATGTATATTAAACCAGATAAAATTGCCAATAAATATTTTACTAATATCTCATCTGTTTCATAAAATAAAACACCGTTATTCATCGACCCAATGGCAGTTCTCAGGTTTAGGTACCATATCTAATCATTCGCCATTAATTTCCTTTTCTTTTAACCTGTGAAAGACTTAACTTTCTAAAGTTTTTAATAATTATCGAGGGGTCATGCGCATCGGAATTCGACGTGAAGATAAAAACGAATATGAAGCCCG
>JAFGLS010000006.1 GCA_016927935.1 Syntrophaceae bacterium | reverse complement strand
GTTTCATCTTTGAGGCTTGCATAGCGGCCTGCCACACGATCGAGTTCATAGGAGGTATGCAGCCCGAAAATGTTTGCTACCGGTTTCCATTTGAGAATGTGGGCGTCAATATAAAGCTGATCACCGGCAAGAGAGAATATTTTTTCGCTGCCATCCGGCATGGAAAACCGTGCTATAAACTTCTGCTCGCCTGTTGGCTCAACTTTCACGATTGCCGCAAGATCTTCTCTGGTCAATGCATAATACCCCTGAATGGCAATGCTTATGGTACCGAACAAGACGAATAAGGAGATCATCAGTAACGCGATCACAAAGTTCATAGCCGTGCTGAATAACTTTCTTTTCTTCAGTGATACACTGGTCACAATAAGAAAGATAAGGCCGAGAAAGGCAAAAAGTATTGCAAAGATGACTAGAGCGTCTGTTTGTATCATATTTTTTTTCTCCTCCTAAAAAATCAGCCTGAACTTGATAATTAAGTATTACACGTCGCTGCGCTTCGGGGATAATTTCCAATTCCGATAAATCAGGATTGGATAATTCGACTTACAAATTTTGCTACGCTGCACTTGCAAAATTTCAGTCTCATTACAACCATCAAGTTTCAGCGCGCTATGCTTCTGAAGGATGTCATTACCCGCAACTGCTGAGCAGTTGGGGTAGTTCGACTAACGGGTTTCACTCTCCTACGTCGCTACGCTCCTAGGATAATTCGACTAATGCTTCAAACTTCGCTTCGCTCGTTTTCAGCAAGTCTCATTAGAATTCATAAAGCTTATTTCCCGGTATAACCGTAAACTTATTCTTCAGGAGGATTTCGATGGCTTTTTCCGGGTTGTCGAAGCGGAAGATGATTATAGCGTTCTGGCCACTCTTTTCTACAAAGGCGTAAAGGTATTCCACATTAATGCCTTCATTGGAAACAACTTCCATAATGCTGTTAAGTCCGCCCGGTTTATCGGGTACTTCCACGGCGACAACGGGGGTCTTGCTCACTCTGAAGCCGCTATCCTTGAATACTTTGTTTGCTTTTTCTACATCATTGACGATTAAGCGCAGGATGCCGAAGTCAGTAGTTTCCGCCAGCGACAAGGCTCTGATGTTGATGTCGGCATCTTTCATGACACGCGTCGCGTGCACAAGTGTGCCGGGTTTATTTTCCAGAAAAACTGATATTTGTTCTACCTTCATCATAACCCCCTTATAATTTTTTAAAAGCGGCGCTTATCAATGATTTTCGCCCCTGTTTTCAGAGTATTGGGTTCTACAAGTTTCACGCGCGCGGAGATTCCCAGATAGTCCTTCATGTCCTTGAGAATTCTTTGTTCTATTTTCTGCAGTTCCTTGACGCTGCCGGAATCGCTGAAAATTTTTTCATTGACTTCCACCTGCAAATCCAGTGTATCCAGCGCCTCTACTCTATCAATTACAATTTGATATTGTGGGTTCAATCCTTCGATATCCACAAGAATTGCTTCTATCTGTGAGGGGAAAACATTGACACCCCTGATAATCAGCATATCGTCGCTTCGTTTTGAAACTCTTTCCATTCTTACATGACTGCGACCGCAGCGGCACGGTTTGGTAATCAGGTGCGATATGTCGCCGGAACGGTAACGGATGATTGGATTGGCTTCTTTGGTTATGGAAGTGTAAACCAGTTCTCCCTCTTCTCCTTCGGGGAGCACCTCACCCGTTTTTGGATTGATTGTTTCAACGATGAAGTGATCCTCAAAAATATGCATCCCTTCGCGGCCTTCCAGGCATTCCATCGCCATGCCCGGACCCATGACTTCGGACAAACCGTATAAATCCAGCGCAGATATGCCAAGGGTTTTTTCGATTTCCTCACGCGTATCATTACTCCATGGTTCTGCTCCCAAAATACCTACCCGCAGTTTCAATGATTTCATATTAATGCCCAGAGCCTTTCCCTCTTCGGCCAGGTGTAAAGCGTAGGAAGGCAGAGAGCAAATTACGGTGGGTCCGAAATCCTGCAAAATCATCAGTTGCCTTTTGGTATCCCCTCCGGACATGGGAATAACACTGGCGCCTATTTTTTCCGCGCCGTAATGCAGAGCGAGGCCGCCGGTAAACAGGCCGTAGCCGAAAGCGTTATGAATAATGTCGTTTTTGGTAATGCCCGCGGCGACAAGAGAGCGCGCGATAAGGTCCGACCAGATTTCAATGTCGTGTTTGGTATAACCGAAAACGGCGGACTTTCCGCTGGTGCCGGAAGAGGCATGCAGGCGGACAACACTGCTCATGGGAACGGCAAACAGACCGAAGGGGTAATTGTCACGTAAATTTTTTCTGGTGGTGAAAGGAAGTTTTTTCATGTCGGCGATGGTTTTTATATCATCGGGTTTGACCTTCGCGTCATCAAACGATTTTTTATAAAATCCAACTGTGTGGTAAACACGTTCCAGAACCTGCTGTAATCTTTTAACCTGCAGGACCTTGATGACTTCGCGGGGCATGGTTTCAAATTCTTCGTTGTAGATCATGGTATTGCCTCCCTATCGAATATCTGAGTTAAGGCTGAGTCGTAAGCCGTTTTTATGTCATTTCGACCCGCAGGCGGCGGGGAGAAATCTTGATTCACCTCATGCGATAAAACCTTTAAGATTCCTCATCCCGATACCCTGCATGCGCCGGGCAAACGCATCGGGATTCGGAATGACAATTTGGTGATACTTTGTTTTATAACGATTCAATCTCAATTGGGAAGAAGTCTAACAAAACTTTATGTTTGTGGCAAGAATCTTTCTATGAAAATGAAGATTTTATCAAAATTTTTGTTGCAGAAATTTTTCAGCCAGCATAATTCCTAAAACTGTTTTAGCATCTATTATCTTGCGTTTTTCTATTAGTTTGCGCGCTTGAGAGAAATTTACAGGGACTGTTTCGATAAATTCATCTTCGTCAGGAGTCAAAGGCGCGTGAATCAAATCCCGGGCAAGAAAAAAATACATATATTCGTTGCAGTAACCCGGCAATAAGTATCCTTCAAAAAGTTTAATGAAAGTTTTGGCTTGAAAGCCTGTTTCTTCGGCCAATTCTCGTTTGGCGCAGGCAACGGCGGATTTTTCCGAATCGTCAAATGAGCCGGCTGGAATTTCCAGAAGAAATTTTTTAACGGCATTACGGTATTGCTTTATTAAGAGCAACTCACTTTTTTCGTTGATGGCGACAACGGCAATGGTTGGGTTATGGCTAATCCAGCACTGCCGGGCTTTTTTGCCGTTGGGGAAATAAAATTCCTCTTCCCAAACATCGAAAATTTTACATTTGTAAACCAGCTTGGATTTATTTTTTTTCATCAGGAAATCGCGTGATTTAATTTGTCTTGATTATGGATAACAGATGCTGTTCGATTTCTTCCTTGGGCAAAGCTCCTGTCACTCTATCCACGATCCTACCTCCTTTAAAGAAAAGCATGGTCGGAATGCTGCGGATTCCATACTGTGAAGCTGTCAGAGGATTTTCATCAACATTAAGCTTGACCACCTTTACGCCATTGGCATAGTCGGAAGCCAGCTCATCAATAATGGGGGATAAGGTGCGGCAGGGAGAGCACCAAGGAGCCCAGCAATCAACTAAAACCGATGTGTCCGAAGTCAGCACTTCGCGGGAGAAGGTCTGATCTGTTACTTCAAAAGGAAACACTTTTTGCTGGGGAATTATCAATGGTTCGTGGCATTTTCCGCATAAAGGTCTTTGATCAAGACGATTTTCGGGCATCCTGTTCTTTGTTCCGCATTTGAGACAGCGAATAATTAATTCTTCCAACGATGCGCCGCATTTACCGCAGACAGAACGTCCCTGAAGTTTCTGCTTTGGTATTCTGTTTTTCGTGCCGCAGTTGAGACAGCGGATAATTAAGTTTTCAGGCATATTTTAAGACCTTTTTTGATATTATCCCTTTTTTCATGGAAAAAGGCAAATCATATAGCAAAAGCCGGCAATGGTAGGCTTTAAAATGCGAAAAAGTTTAGTGAAATTAGACCTTTATCAGTAAACCCCGTTAGAAAGTCTTCAACTTTCCAACAGGTAGGTTTACACGGGGCATTAAAACCCGTTTTCGCTGAAAAAGGAAGAACCATAATGCCGCTTCAAGCAGCAGGGCTTTCTAACTGGGTAAACCGCGGCTGCTTCTTTGATCATCGATCATTATAATAACAATTAAAAGGAAAAAATCAATATATGCCGCTGCATTTCAAGAGTAAAAAACCAAAAAAGAGATGGACTCTGACTTGACTTGTGGTAAAAGCATTATAATCCGGATACAATTTAAGGAAGCGGAAAAAAGAAAGAGTAAATCACATGATAAAACCAACAATAATTTAAGAAAGAGAGATTTACTTTATGATTAATAATATTAAATTAGGTAAAAAAATTTTTTTAATCGCTTTTTCTCTCGTCTTTATGGCAGAGATAATGGGAGTTTATGCCCTTTTTAATTTTTACAGCCTCAGTAGTAAACTCAACCAAATAAGCAATATAGAACTATCCGCCGTTGACAGCCTCAAGGGTATAGACAAAGAAATAAGTTCCCTCGTGGCTTGTGAACGAGGATTATCTAAGGGCATCATGTTCGATAATGAAAAAATTCGCCAGGACTTGTTCATATCTGTGACCGAATCCTGGAGCAAGATAGATAAGTACTTGGCCAGGTATCAAAGCCTTCCCAAGGAAAAGGATGAAGAGAAATTGTGGAAAGAAGTCATAGGTAATTTCGAGACTTGGAAAACAAAACACAAAGAAGGCATGGAAGCTCTGCAAAACAAACAAAAATTAGTGGAGACAGGTGTATTCCAGAAAGATGAACGTTTCCAGAGATACGATAAGGCAGCCGATCAGGCTGAATTAGACGCGCGCGATAGCCTGCTGGCGACTACAAAAGGTTTGGATAAGCTTGTGAATATTATTGTCAGTCGGACGGTGTCTTCTGTAGAGGAAGCCCGTATGTCAGTGTCCGGGACGACAAAGCTTTTTCTGCTGTTGATGATTTTCGGCGCAGTGATTGCGGCAGTGATGATTATATTCCTGATGCGTTCCATTATCCCTGTTGTGAACAGAATCATAATGATGATGGAAGATATATGTAAGGGGCATTTGTCCATGAGGATGAATATTGGCAAACGAAAGGATGAAATAGGACTGCTTGCTAAAACCATGGATAAATTGGCCGATAGCCTTCAAAAGAACGTTGTGTTCAAATTACAGGATATATCGGAAGGCAACGTCAATCTCAATCAGACCATAATAGATGAGAATGATGAAATCGGTCCGGCACTGAAAAAGATGATAGAAACCATCAGAAATTTAGTTGGTGAAATGAATTTATTGACCAATTCAGCAACGCAAGGCAAGTTGGACATCCGTGGCAACGAGCAGGATTTTAAAGGTGCTTATCAGAGTATAGTTCAGGGAGTTAACAGGACTCTGGATGCGATGGTAGGACCGATAAACGAAGCTTCGTGGGCAATGGAGAAGATCGCCGGTAAGGATATGACTGCCCGGATGAAGGGTGATTATAAGGGTGATTTCGCCAAGATTAAAGAATCCTTCAATATGGCTGTGGAGAATCTGGACACGGCCCTACAGCAGGTGGCTATCGGCGCGGACCAGGTGGCATCGGTCAGCTTCCAGGTGAGCAGCGGCGGGCAGGCATTGTCGCAGGGAACCAGCGAGCAGGCCAGTTCATTAGAAGAAGTATCCAGCAACCTTCAGGAGATGTCTTCCATGATAAGGCAGAACGCCTCTAACGCCAAGGATGCCAAGGGGATGGCAGAACAGGCCAGAGACAGCGCCAACAATGGAGAGGACAGTATGAACAGGATGTCTTTGGCTATCAACAAGATTAAAACATCATCGGACTCCACGGCCAAGATAATCAAGACAATAGACGAGATAGCATTTCAGACCAACCTGCTGGCTTTAAACGCCGCGGTGGAAGCTGCCCGTGCCGGTAGTGCGGGGAGGGGATTTGCTGTTGTTGCCGAAGAGGTAAGGAATTTGGCCATGCGCAGCGCGGAGGCAGCCAAGAACACAGCCACCCTGATTGAAGAATCAATCAAAAACTCGGAAAACGGCGTGAAAATCAATGCCGAGGTTTTGAAAAACTTCAGTGAGATTGCTGAACGGTCCAACAAGGTCAGCCAAGTCGTGGCGGAAATAGCGGTATCTTCGGAGCAGCAGGATCTGGGAATTAACCAGGTGAACAAGGCGGTGGAGCAACTGAATACTCTAAACCAGCACAATGCGGCCAGAGCTGAAGAATCGGCCAGCGTGGCCGAGCAGATGTCTTCGCAGTCGGAGGAAATGCGGAGCATGGTAGCCGGTTTCAACCTGACCGGTTCTCGTGACTTTAAAAAAGCGTTGCATGCACCTGGCGTTTGATTTGCCCTTTTTCTCTGAAAAGAATCAAAAGCATTGAGCTTCAATTTAACTTGTTGTATAGATTTAAAAAAGTGCAGGATTTGGGCTTTTGCAATAGCTTGATTAGATATTAAACTTATACCGAGGAATCAAAAATGGAAAATACGACAGCATATCAAATCTTACCATCTGTGAATGACGGCATTCTTGAACTTTTAATAACAGGCACTGCAATAGGTAATGACTTTGAAAAGATGATGTTGGAGGTGGATTCTATTCTGGAAGCAAATAACGCAAAGGAAGTAATACTTGATATCTGTACCTTTAAAGAACATATAGAATCTATAACAACAATTTATCAGTATACTGTGAAGCACAATTTCTTTCTGCATAGGGTTAAAACCGCTGTAGTGGATTTCCAGGAAAAAACTTCTTTTGCGATGGCCTTAAAAACCGCTGGTGTGCCGGTGGAAAGGTTTATCGATAAGGAACTTGCGAGAAAGTGGATTAAGAGCAATCCGATTAAGGAAACGTGGGAAAAGGAAACCACAGGTAGAAAATAAAGCGGCATATAAAATCTGATTATCTCTATTTTTATGGAGGTGAATGATCCGGAAAATATGGAAGAAAATTTTGGCAAAAATATTTTGCCATTATCCGCAGTTGAAAATAAATACCTTCCCGGCACAGGGCCGATAGAAGTTCTATTATTTTACAAAAAAAATACTTCGATATCAAAACTTGAAGAAAGCCTTTTCAGAGCCATTCAATATTACAATCTTTTTTCCAGCCGCTTAATAATGATTGGTCAGGATAAATTTGCGTTACAATATTGCCGGGACGGAGTTGTCATCAGTGTTTTACATCCCGTTGATATGAATTTTGATAATATCAATATTGACGATATAAAGAGGATGATGATTCATGTAAAAACATTGCCGGGCGAACCTCTTTTTGCAGTTACGGGAATACCAATAAAAGACGGAGTATTGGGTGCGGTTAGCTGTTCTCATGCAGTATGTGACGGGATTTCCTTGATGCTTTTTCTTTATGTCTGGAATTGCATAATAGAAGACAAAAGTTTTCCATTTCCATCAACTCAAAGACTATTTAAAGGGAATCCTGTTAGTTCTGATAAAATCAGTAAAATTTTTACCCCATTACTGTCCGAGCTAAGCAGTGAAATTCAGGAACGTGTTCAACGTGGGACCAGTATAAAAACATACACCAAGACGGAATACTTTACGGATGAATTTCTCAATGAAATGAAAAATAAAGCAAAATCAGAAAACGGGAACTACACAATTTCCAACAATCAAATTATGAATGCTTTTTTAATTAAAAAATATCATCACAATATTATGCCTGATGCTGACAAGATTATAATAAGGATTCCTGTAGATCTCCGAAATATTAATCCTGATATTGATATGTTTTATATTGGTTATGCGGTGTTCAATAGTTTAACGGAATTTAACAAGGAAGAGATTGACAAAATGTCAATACCGCAGATTGCCTATCGTTTAAAAGAATCAATTAATAATGTTAGAAATGAAAGTTTCGTTAAAGAAATATCATATTTATCGAAATACGGTGTAGAGATTAAAGCTGACATTCTTGAAAAATGCCCGCCTTATAATGTAGATACCGATATAGTTTCAGTCAATTTAACCCATTTGAATGATATTGAATCTCTATTTTTAAGTCCGGGAGCAGGGAGAATTTTATATATTGGCGTGGCATCAGTTAAGACAAATTTTGCCATATTAAAAGAAAAAAATGGCAGAATGTTTGCTCAAATAACAAGCAGATATCCGTTAATGTAAATTTCCGAAGAGAAGTTACATATGTCAACATCCGAACATACATATAAAATTCGTTTCGCACGTTCTGACGAAATTCCCGCTATTATTGAATTAATGCGGCCATATAATATGCATCACATTCCCTCTCCGGAAATGGGGGCACTTGACCACAAATTTTTTGTTGTTGCCGAACAAAAAGGACAATTGCTTGGTGCTGCCGGTTACACCTTTCTCTCGGATGATGTCGGAAAAACAACTCTCATGGCTGTACGTCCGGAATGCACCCGGATGGGCGTAGGCAAGATACTGCAAACCAGACGTATGCAGATTCTGCGAAGTCTCGGGTGCTCAAAGATTATTACTAACGCAGACCGGCCGGAAACAATTGCCTGGTATAAACAACATTTCGGATACCGTGAAATCGGGAAACTGCTCAAAATTCATTCTTTCGGCCTAAATGATGTTTCGGAATGGACAACGCTGGAAGCTGATTTAACAGATGTTGAAGTTCCATCTTCTATGCAGAAAAAATTGCTGATCAACGTTGCCCTCACAGGCATGAAGAATAGAAAAAGTGACAATCCTTATCTGCCGGTCACTCCCGCGGAAATCGCCAAAGCCGCATTAGAAGCCGGGGAACTGGGTGCAGCTATCGTTCACCTCCATGCGAGAGACGCTGATGAAGAGCCAACACCAGATCCATCAATATACGCTGATATTATAAGTCGCATCCGGGGAAAAAACAGTAATCTGATTATTTGTGTAACAACCAGTGGACGCAACTGGTACGAACTGGAGAAAAGATCTGCAGTGTTAGAACTGCCTGATGATCAAAAACCGGATATGGCTTCTCTGTCGCTTGGTTCAATGAATTTTCCTACACAGGCAAGCGTAAATTCACCACAGATCATACAATCCCTGGCTTTTCGTATGATGGAGAGAAATATCAAGCCTGAACTGGAAGTTTTCGAAGTGGGAATGGTCGAATATTCCAAATATCTGATAAGGAAAGGCTTGCTGCGTCAGCCCGTGTATTTTAACCTGATTCTTGGTTCCCTTGGCACCATGAGCGCATCACAGGAGAATCTGCGTTATCTTGTTTCTCAGCTTCCTGCATTTTCGACTTGGGCAGCTTCCGGCATTGGCAAATATCACGGCAACGTGCAGGATTTTGCCGCAAAAATGGGTGGCGGTTTGCGAACCGGTTTAGAGGATAGTAGCATGTACCTTGATACCGACAAGAACATCCTGGCAAGCAATAGCGATTGGATTCGAAAAGCAGTGGATTTAGCTGTAATTAATGGCAGGGAAATCGCCACTCCGCGTGACGTGCGACAATGGTTGGAATTGGAAAGATAATGAGTTAGAGATGAACATTTTATTTCAGATGGTTTTGCTGATTATTATCAGCATAATTTCCTGTAATTCATAAATCTACAGTTATTAAAATCAATGCACCTTTCTTACTCCAATCCTCATTTTTTAAACCTGTAATTTTATGATGAATTCATGTAATGGCTAAGTTGCTATGTCCATTGTGTTGAAAGGTTGGATTTTTGGACAATATTGAACTATAACTCAGCACATGGACACGATTACCATTTCCAGATTTCTTCCTCTCGTTGCGATAATTATCGTATTTCTTGTAATAAAACTTACCTCGCCGCCGCGCGAGGTATTTCGTGTTGCTTTCACTTTTAGTTGGGTTGCTGGATTTCTAAATCTATTAGTAGATATCGTGGAGCAACATTATAGATTTTGGCATTACACTGAAAAATATCTTATTTTCGGATTTCCGATAGATTTGTACATTTCAGTTAGTCTTGTAGTCGGTATCGCGCTGCCGCTTGTTTATTGGTGGCTGAAATCCTTTCACGAGAAAATGGTTATTCCGTTTCTGATTATCCTGCCTTTTTTCTTCTTATTGCAAGACTATGTTTTGATAAAAGCAACCGGATACTCTATAGTGGTATTTGATAGTCCCTACTGGTGGTTGGCTGATTTTCCTTCGCTGTGCGTGATTCTCTATGGAACCCTATTCGTTTTCAATGTTTCCTTACGGCGCAAGAAAAACTTATTAAAGACTTGATTTTACTTTTGTTTTAAGTTATTTGTGCACAAACGCATTTTTTAGGAGAAGGTTATTTGCAATTTAATCCTTGCATGAAGCATAAGCTTGTTCGTGATTCCGTGCGGCATTTCGCGGAAACCGAACTTGCTCCTATTGCCGCTGAAATAGACCGCAGTGCCACATTTCCCGTCGAAGTCATCGGGAAAATGAGAAAGCTCAATTATTTTGGCCTGCAGGTGCCGAAGGAGTTCGGCGGCGCGGCCATGGATTCCATCAGCGCGGCAATAGTTGTTGAAGAAATTTCCCGGGTTTGCGGCGCGGTTGGCTTGTGTGTAACTGTGCACAACGGCGTTGCTGTTTTTCCCATTCTTCAGTTCGCCACAGCACAGCAGAAAAAAAGTTATTTGTCCAAATTAGCCAGTGGTGAATTTATCGGGTCTTTCTGCCTGACCGAGGCTAACGCCGGTTCCGACGCGGGAAGCGTGGAAACAACCGCGTTAAAAAGCGGTCATGGATACATTTTAAACGGCACTAAAATATTTGTCACCAATGGCGGAGTTTGTGATCTGGCCTTGATTTTTGCTCTTACCGGTTCTGAAGGAGGGCGACCACAGAGCAGCGTTTTTATCGTGGAGAGCAGTTACGCAGGATTTTCACGCGGTGAGGTGGAAGATCTTTGCGGAATGCGCGCCAATCCTGTTTCCTCGTTATTTTTGGAAGACTGCCGCGTGCCGGAAAAAAACCTTCTGGGAAAAATCGGCGATGGGATGAAAATAGGTCTGGCCACACTGGATAACGGTCGGATCGGCGTTGCCGCGCAGGCCCTGGGTATTGCTCAGGGAGCCTTTGAAGCCGCTGTAAAATATGCCAAGGAAAGACAGCAATTCAAAAAGCCTCTTGCTTCTCTGCAGACAATTCAAAATTACATAGCCGATATGGCCACGGAAATAGCCGCAGCGCGCCTGCTTTTGTACCGTGCCTGTTCCTTGAAGGATGAAAAAGCGCCCTTTGGCTGTGAGGCGGCAATGGCGAAACTTTATTGCAGTACTGTTGCTTCTAAAGTTACATCAATTGCCGTGCAAATTCACGGCGGCTATGGCTACAGCAAGGAATACGATGTGGAACGGTATTTCCGTGACGCCAAAGTTACGGAAATTTATGAAGGTACCAGCGAAATTCAGCGCCTGGTTATCGCGCGCTCAATACTTTCCAAATTGATACTATGAAAAAATGTTAAATCTGGTCGTTTGCTTAAAACAGGTTCCCATGGTTACGGAACTGCCGTGGGATGAAAAAACAGGCACGCTACGACGTGACTTAGCGGCGGGAATGATGAATCCCGCCTGCAAGCACGCTCTGGAAGCCGCCCTGCAAATCAAAGAAAAATTTTCCGCGAAAATAACCGTTATCACAATGGGGCCAGCCGCTGCCGGAGAAGTTCTGCGCGAAGCAATGGCGTTGGGCGCTGATGAAGCAATCCTTATTTGTGACAGACTACTGGCTGGATCGGACACATTTGCCACCTCGCTGATTTTGAAAGAAGCGATAAAAAAGAAGTGTCCGAAATTTGATTTAATTCTTTGCGGAGCTTATACGGCGGACAGTGAAACCGCTCAGGTCGGCCCGCAATTAGCCGAAGAACTAGACTTACCCGCCGCGGCATATATTGAAAAACTGGAAATACACGGCCGGACGTTGCGAGTTCGTCGTCTGGTGGATAATTTCCGTGAAACGCTGGAAATGGAATTTCCGGCGCTGGTGACTGTTTCCATGGAAAATTATAAGCCGCGCTATGCGAGTCTTGCCGGTCTGGAAAAGGCATTTCAAGGAAATGAAATTGTCGTTCTGAACGCGAAGGCTCTGGGCATTAACTCATCGTTGATGGAAGAAAAGGGTCCCCGCACTAAAGTTCGCAAGGTATTTTTGAAAAAGTCGCACAAGGAAAATGTTCTCATTCAGGGTGCGGCTTCCTACGCGGTCACGGAATTTCTCGACAAGTATCAGGGAAAAATCGGCACCGTAATAGGTAAATCCATAGAGGCGAAAAAGCTCAATGAAGAAGAAGCATAAAAAAGGCATCTGGGTATTCGGTGATTACCGCAATTATTATCAAAACCGCGTGACGCTGCAGTTGATTTCCAAAGCGGTTGATCTGGCCAAAACAATCAAAGCAGAAGTCTGCGCTTTGATTTTCGGCCATGAGATTGACGAATGGATTATGGAATATACGGCTCACGGAGCGGACAGGATTTTGGCGATTGATGATCCCGCTCTGAAGAGCTACAGTACTGAAAGATACCTCGCGATTATTGAGGCTCTGGCGAAGGAAAGAAATCCGGAAATTATTTTGATCGGTGCCACTGATTTTGGCCGTGAATTCGCGCCGCGGTTGGCCAAGCGCCTGAAGACCGGATTGTCTGCCGATTGTGTGGGGCTTGATATTACACAGGATGGATTATTACTGCAGATAGCTCCGTCTTTTGGCGGCAACATGCTGGCGGAAATCGTAACGGAGCGCCATCGTCCTCAAATGGCCACAGTGCGGCCGGGAACATTCAAGGAAATACCGCACGATCATCAAAGAAAAGCTTTGGTTGAACGTTTGCCCCTGATGAAAGGCTTGCCCAAACCCCGTGTTCGTCTTATTGAATATGAGCGTTCCGTGGAAAAGGAGCATACTATAGAAAACGCTTCCATTATTGTTTGTGGCGGTCGCGGTATGGGCAATAAGGAAAAATTTAAAAAATTGCAGGAGCTGGCCAAACTTTTGGAAGGCAATGTTGGCGCAACTAGGCCGGTGGTCTATGCCGGATGGGCTGACCATAATGCGCTTGTCGGGCAGGCGGGCAAGCACATTAAGCCTAAGATTCTTTTTTCCTTCGGCATCAGCGGCGCTATTCAGCACACGGCGGGGCTGGGCGAAGCTAATTTTGTTGTCGCGATAAACAAAAATCCGCAGGCAACGATGATGAAAATGGCCGATGTCGCCATTGTTGCCGATGCCAGCGATGTCCTTAATAGTTTGATAAGAGAGCTGAAAAAAAGGATAAGAGAATAAGTCTATTCAGTTGAAAAACGTTCATGCCCTGAAGGGCACAATGGTCTGTCCCGATTAAATCGGGATTACGCTGCAAAATGCAACGCTCAACGTATTGTCATATACGTCTCGTCGCCTACGCCTAACGCTGCGGATCACGCACGGCTGTAAGCCGTCGCGTGCATCCGGCTTGTTAGGCCTTGCGTTTCATCGGGTCACATCTGAACGCCATTATAGGCCCAATACACAATTCCGAGCAAAACTAGGTATATAGCTTCGATGATGAGCACCGCGAACGAGCCGATGGCGCTGGTCATCCTGAGTTTCCGCTGCTTGGAAGTCGCGGTCGCTTTTGTGGCTTGGCGAACCAGCAGTAAGACAAGAACTGGACCCACCACTCCAACCGTCATAGGCCAGTACCCCATGGCATCGATCGCGAATGGCTCCGCAGTGAATAGGGATAGAAGAGCCCATATTAAGACGGTTGACAGTGCAGCCAAAATGGCGAACGACAGGACGAGACATAGGCTAGTAATGGCTGACAACAACCGGCTCATGGTGCAACTCCCTTCTTGTAGTATCGCATGATTGCCTATCTCACATCTTCTGGGTTGGTCTTCTCTTCTCGTTTCTTACCAAGGAACCACCCGATTAGTCCTCCAATTGCGAAACCGAATAGAATAAGGATGCCGCCAGGCGCGTTCCACCCCCAGATCAGATAAGCGGCAACGCTGCCAATCAACAATCCGAATACTTGGCCGATAAGCAAACCGCTATTCTGAAGTTTCATCTCGATACCTCCCCAATCTCTACAACGGGTTTCCCGCAATGCCAAGTTGTCTGATCCGGCCTATTCTTTACCTTGGCCTAACATTGTTTATATGGATAGGTGCTAATAAGATGTCAATCCCGAAATGCTTTGTAAGCACTTTTCTATCATAAAATCAAAATTTGGGGAAGAATTGATAATGCTGGATACCTCCGGCATTCGCCGGACGTTGGGCCGTTTACTCCGACGTATGTTGGATATGCTGGTATGACAAAAATAGGAGGTTTGGTTAGGAGACGGAGTTCTGAAATCACGAAAGCTAATGAAAATAGAATGACGGCGAAAACCAGCATTGTAATTCCCGTGCTGAAAATTTGACATCAGTCTGTATTCTGCGCTAAGTTATTTTACCTATTTTTCTTCGGAATGGGTGGCGATTTCTGTGGAATGGGCACTATCCTCCCCATAACCCGTATTTCACACCCAAAGACAGTGTAACAACAATATCTATGATCAGGTTCACTCCAACGCCAAAAAGAGAAAGCATAACCGTTGCCGCCATTTGGGATCCGTTTCTTCTGCCGTCTTGAACAAGAATATTCTTCGATAGCATAATCGTTACAATGAAGTAAACCGTACTCACAAGAATTTGAACCCCCGAAAGGATAATCAATTCCGTAATGCCCTGAAAGTTAAGCCATCCACCCCCAGTGTATTTACCGGCATAAGCATCAAATACTTTATATGCCACAACAAAGAACATTCCGGACAAGGCAAATGCCAACCCCACGACCACAAACAGAGACTTTCCAAACCTGGAACGTGCAGTTCCTGGAATACTCTGTTCACCAATTGTTTCTTCTTTTTGAGGTGATACCGTTGGTGAGATGGGCTGGAAATTGTCTTGACGTATGGTTTTCTCTTCTTTTTTCTTATTTTCTGAAAGCCGAAAAGCTCCCCACAGTAGGATAGACAAAATTGCAGCAATGATCCAGATAGGCGATAGGGAGATCAGAGTTTTCATGATATGCGGACCGGCCAATAACAAAAGATATACGGTCAAAACCAGTGGTATGATAAGAGCGGTTCCTACCAAAGACAGAACGATTTTTTTAGGGTCTACTTGCCGGTTCGGAAAACACCACCAAACCCACAAAGACCCCACTATCAGAGCAATACAATTTACGAATAACGCATACATTGAGGATGCTGCTGACATTGCCCCGCCGCTCGCTCTTCCCGAGCCTCCCAGTATAAACAGTAAGGCAAGTTCGATTATCATTACCATCCAGACTGCGGCAAACCCAGCAATTCCCGGAGCCAGTACGCGAAGCACAAAAAGTATTCTCTGGACAATATTGCGTGCCGTACCTTCTTTTTTGGCTTTTATCGCTAAAAAAAACAGGGACGCAAATATAAAAATCAGAAGTAATACTAAGCTTAGCAT
>JAFGLS010000065.1 GCA_016927935.1 Syntrophaceae bacterium | reverse complement strand
TAGAATCTCCTCCTTGCCGTATAGTGTAAACCATGTACCCGGTCTGTTTTGTAAACTATCTTACCAGTTTGTACCCCTTTGGATACCCCGCAGCTTGCGGCGGGGGTGTTCATTTAAAGTTGGAAAATTTATAAAAATGAACTATATCAAAGCATAATTAATTTGCCGGAGTAATGATATTTTTAATTACAATCTTTATCTGAAAAAACTAGAAGCCGGCCAAAAAGGGATAAATCCTTTTTTGGATTACCTGGGGATAATTTTGGTTGAGTTGAAAAATGGTTATGCCCGTTTTCGGATGCCGGTGCGCCCGGAATATTTACAGGGGGCGAAAGTCATGCAGGGTGGTTTGATAGTCGCGCTTGCTGATGAGGCAATAGCCCATGCGATGATGACCCAATTAAAGCCTGAAGAAGGTCTGACCACGATTGAACTGAAGAGTAATTTTTTAGCAGGCATCAGCGAAGGGGAACTCATTGCCAGTGCCACTGTTTTCAAGAAGGGGAGAAGTCTGGTTATCGGGGATTGTTTAGTTACCGACAGTCAAGGGAAAAATATCTGCCGTGTTTCCGCCACCTTTTTACTTTTAAGAAAAAAGTAAAGATAATCAACCAATTATAAACATACATATCCTTATTGACTATCAGTCGTAAATTTGTTAAATGAATTCGTTATTTTTAGTTAGCTTAGGGTAGCTAAAAATCGGGATGTTTTGAATGATAGATTTACATACTCATTCCATTTTCAGTGACGGCGATCTTATACCGGCGGAATTGGCGCAGCGTGCCCATGCGGCCGGTTATAAAGCATTAGCCATTACCGATCATGTTGATCAGTCGAATATTGATTTTATTCTTCCGAGGATTGTCAAGGTTTGTTCTCTGATAACGAAAACAGGTGGTATTAAGGTTATTCCCGGCATTGAAATCACGCACGTCGCCCCGGTTTATATAGCGGCTTTGGCGGATGAAGCGAGAAAATTGGGAGCAAAAATAATCGTTGTTCACGGAGAGACCATTGTTGAACCAGTCCCCGCGGGAACAAACCTGGCCGCTCTTAAATCATCCATAGATATTTTGGCTCATCCTGGGCTTCTGACGGAGGAAGAAAGTCGTCTGGCTGCGAAAAAGGGGATTTATCTGGAAATCACCACACGAAAAGGTCACAATTATGCTAACGGGCATGTCGTGCAGATGGCCAGAAAATTTAAAGCCAGTCTTATTCTTAATAACGATGCCCACTCTCCGGCAGATTTTGTTAGCGGGAAAATGGCAGCGGATATTGCGCGTGGCGCGGGTCTAAACAATGATGAAGTATCTGCTATGTTTAAAAATTCTCAAAGTATAGTGCGAAAAGCAATCCTATGAAAAAAAATCTTCATTCGCGGCCGCTGAAAATCTGTTTGTTAACTTACCGGGGCAATCCTAATTGCGGCGGTCAGGGTGTTTACATCAGGCACTTAAGCAAGGCACTGAGCGATCTTGGTCATCGTGTTGACGTCGTGTCCGGACCACCGTATCCGCATCTTGATTCCAATGTGCGTTTACATAAGCTTCCCAGCCTTGACCTTTATAATCCTGAGCATCCTTTTCGCGTAAAGAAAATAAGCGACCTGGTCAATCCTTTGAATATGTATGAATTTTTAACCATGTGTAGAGGCAGATTTCCGGAGCCGTTTACTTTTGGTGTGCGGGCTTACTGCTTTTTGCAGAAAAATAAAATGAACTATGACATTGTGCATGACAATCAATGTCTTGCTTATGGTATCGGAAAAATCGCGCAAAAAGTTGTTCCCACGATAGCCACAATTCATCATCCCATAACGGTTGACCGACATGAAGAATTAAAATCGGCAAGAACAACCCGCAAGAAAAATAAAATCAAGCGCTGGTATTCGTTCATTGAAATGCAAAAGAAGGTGGCGCGAAAGCTGTCGCATATTGTAACTGTATCAGAATGCTCCAAGAAGGATATCGCCCAGGAGTTTTCCATAAATTTGTCCAAATTCCGTGTTGTGCACAATGGTATCAATAAAGAATTTTTTTATCCTGTTCATAATGAATCGCGGCCAGATAATTCCATTATCGTGACCAATAGCGCGGACACTCCGTTAAAAGGCCTGAGTTATTTGCTGGAAGCTGTCGCTCAGTTAAGGAAAAAACAATCAGTAAAATTAACGGTCATAGGCGAACCGACAAAAAACGGGACTGTTAAACGACTTGTTGCCGAACTGGGAATAGGCGATATTGTCCATTTCACCGGCCGTATAAAGAACGAAGAATTTGCCGATTACTATTCCAGAGCCACAATAGCCGTTGTTCCGTCTTTGTACGAGGGTTTTGGTCTTCCCGCGGTGGAGGCGATGGCTTGCGGGGTCCCACTGATTAGCACCAGCGGCGGAGCGCTGCCGGAAGTTGTCGGCGACGCCGGAATTATCGTTCCTCCATCCAATTCCGCCGCTCTGTCCAGGGAAATAAGTTTACTTTTTAATCATTCTGATCGAAGAAAAAAAATGGCTCAGGCCGGCTTGGAAAGAGTGAATTCAATTTTTAACTGGTCTATCGCTGCCCGCGAAACGGAGGAAATTTACAGGGAGGCAATTGATGGTTACCGTGGATTTTCATGAATTGAAATTGAAGCCATATGATGTTGTTTTGGATGCGGGCTGTGGAACGGGGAGACATTTGCGCCAGCTGCGGAAAATGCCGGATTTGAAAATAATTGGCATAGATAAAAATATGGAAGCGGTGCACGAAGCTTTTACATCTTTGGAAGCAATGCCCGATGCCTTGTCAGCAGATTATTTGGTTTCCATTGCGGATATAAGCAGGTTGCCTTTCACTGACAATTCTTTTGACTGTGTGATTTGTTCGGAAGTTTTGGAACACATTCCCGGACATGAATCGGCTCTTAAGGAGTTGGTTCGGATACTGAAACCCCAAGGCACCCTTGTGGTTAGTGTACCGCGGTACTTTTCAGAGAAAATTTGCTGGTTTATTTCGAAAGACTATTATAGTGAAAAGGGCGGTCATATACGTATTTACAGAAAGAAAAAACTTCAAAAAATGTTAATGAGACAGGGATTTAGTTGCTGGAAGATTAATTACAAACACGCCCTCCATACTCCTTACTGGTGGCTGAAATGTATGGTCGGCTTGAAAAATGAAGAAAACCGGCTGGTAAAATATTATAAGAAATTTTTGGAGTGGGATATCATGAAGAAGCCGCGCTGGGTGCGGATGCTGGAGGAGTTTTTAAATCCTATCATGGGCAAAAGTATCGTCTATTATCTTAGGAAGATATAATTTTAATGGAACTGAAACTTTCCTTAAGTGAAGAGTTAAATCCTTTTGTGGCGGAAAAAATGGCCGCATTTATTGCTTCTCTTCAAAAAGAAAACGGTGAAATTCCCTGGTCTATCGGCGGGAAGACCGATCCGTGGGATCACGTGGAAAGCGCAATGGGCCTGAGCATTGGTGGTTTTTATGCTGAAGCGAAGAATGCTTATGAATGGCTGGCCAACACTCAACTCTCCGACGGCAGCTGGTGGTCGGAAACTCTTGACGGGAAGATTATTAATTTCACGAAGGAGTCGAACTTTTCCTCCTACATCGCCGTGGGCGCGTTTCATCATTATCTTATTACCCGTGATATAGCGTTTTTAAAATCCATGTGGCCTACAATTTCCCAGGGCATTCATTATGCGATAACTTTACAGGCTCCCGATGGTGAGATTTACTGGGCAAAAAATAAACAAGATGTGATTGATAAAATGGCTTTGCTTACAGCCTCCAGTTCTGTCTATATGAGCATTAAATGCGCTTTAGCTATCGCCGAATTACTGGGCAAAAAACGTCCTCGTTGGAGCAAAGCGATGGATATGCTGGGTGCGGCAATAAAGAACAGACCGGATCTATTTAACATGATCAAATCGCGATATTCTATGGATTGGTATTATCCTGTTTTATGCGGGGCAATAGCCGGTGCGAATGCCAAAAAAAGAATAGCACACTCATGGGAAAAATTTGTCGTTCCCGAGTGGGGAGTGCGGTGCGTAAGCGACAGGCCATGGGCGACAATGGCGGAAACGGCGGAGCTTATTTTAACTCTGGCAGCGATTGAGGATATTCCACGCGCTAAAGCCGTCTTCAGTTGGTTAAGCGATAAAAGGTTTTCCGACGGGTCTTTTTGGATGGGAGTAACGTTTCCGGATGGTGTTATCTGGCCGGAAGAAAAAACTGGTTGGACGACGGCGGCAACAATGTTGGCCTGGGACGCTTTAAATGAAGTAACTTCGGCTGGAAAACTTTTTAATCATAAGTTTTGGACTTAATGAAAGAAGTTTCTTTGGCTTTTACAGAATGCATTAAAAAAAGGCAAAACAGTGAGAAAGGATCATCGTCCATATTACATTAAGCGCTTTTACAACTTTAAATTTCAAAAGTGGTATGCGCAACATTTTTTAGCGCCTCAATGTGAATATTTTGGCCGTGGATTGGTTTTTATGAAACCATGGCATGTGGAAATATTCGGCGGTCCGGTTTTCTTGGGAGATAATTCAACGATTATTGCCGCTCCCGATAAAAAGGTAAGATTTACCGTTTGGTCAATGTGGACCGCTTCAGGAAATATTAAAATCGGGCGGTGCTGCTTAATTTGTCCGGGTGCGAGAATCGCATCGGCGACAGCGGTAACCTTGGGAGATGGCTGCATGTTGGCGCAGGGAGTCAGCATTACCGATGCCGATTGGCATGATTTGTACGATCGCAGTCTGCCGGTGGGTAACACACAGGCGGTTACGATTGGCAGCAACGTATGGATCGGCGACAGCGCTATTGTAGGCAAGGGGGTAACTATTGGCGATAATGCCGTTATAGGAGCGGGTTCAATCGTTGTGAAGGATATTCCCCCCAATGCCATTGCTGCCGGTAATCCGGCAACAGTAATAAAGTATCTTGAGCAGGGTAAGCCTCTAAAAACAAGAACGCAATGGCTGGCAAGTCCCGCCAAATTGGCCAAAGATTTTGAGATTATTGACCGCGCAATAATGAAGGGAAACACTCTATCTGGTTGGTTCAGATCACTGCTTTTCCCTCGTTTAGGAGATTAAAAGTGCGAGTTGCCATTATTGCCACGCCTTATCCATTGGAGGAAATTCCAGCTCCTCCGCTTGGTGTAGCTTATGTAGCCGCGGCATTTGAAGCCGCGGGTGCCGAAGTAAAAATTTTTGATTATATTGTTTCTAACTACACCAAGGAAGATCTGAAAAGAAAATTGGAAAATTTTCAGCCTGATGCCGTTGGTGCCACTTCGGTAACGATGAATTTTTATGAAGGGCAGAGGATCATTCGTGATGTTAAAGATTGCAATCCGGAAATAATCACGATGATGGGTGGACCGCATGTATCCTTTACTGCCAGTGATGCTTTGAGACAATATCCGGAAATAGATTTAATTGTCATAGGAGAAGGCGAGGTTACCATAGCTGAGCTTACTCCGGTAATCCGCCATAAAAATAAATGGCGCGATATACGTGGAATCGCATACCGGAATGATGATGAAATCGTTTTGACGGGTAAAAGGGATTTTATTGCGGATATTGATAGTATTCCCCTGCCGGCACGTCGTTTATTACCCCTTTCCCGTTACCAGGCGTTGGGTTATCCGGTCAGCATGATTACCAGCCGGGGGTGTCCACATTCCTGTATTTTTTGCGTGGGGCGCAGGATGGTTGGTGCCAAAATTCGTAAAAGAAAATCAAATCTGGTTTTGGACGAAATTGAAGAAATAATTGGTTATGGCTTTGATCGAATTAATGTCGCCGACGACCTTTTTACTTTTGATAAAGAACGGGTAAAAGAGATATGTGCGGGGATAAAAGAACGCTCCTTGAAATTCAAGTGGAGCGCCTTCGCTCGCGCGGATACCGCCAGTCAAGAAGTCTTTGATAGAATGGCCGAGGCCGGTTGTGATGCTGTCAGTTTCGGTGTGGAAACAGGCAATCCTGAAATACTCAAACAAATAAAAAAAGGTATAAAACTGGAACAAGTATATACAGCGGTTAAAATGTGCCAGAAGGCAGGAATGATGGCCCATACATCCTTTATTGTAGGTTTGCCGGGGGAAACGAAAGATACTTTAATGGAAACAGAAAAGTTTGCCAAAAGTACGAAAGCCATTTATGGCTACCATATATTGGCGCCATTTCCCGGCACAACGGTCAGGGAAAAAGTTCAGGATTATGATCTGGAGATTTTAACTGATGATTGGGCAAAATACGACGCCAATGATCCTATTATAAAGACGTCATCTTTAGTACCGCAGGATATGCGGGATTTTGTTGCCCGTTATGATGACGAAATGAAAGATGAAACGCGCAAACTGTTGAAGGGTTATTACGAAGGCACAAATACTATTGAGGATAATATGTTTGTGGAAGGCCGCTGGCGCATGGAACTAACCTATAAAATTTTGAAAGGAGATATAATCGAAAACAGCGGTTTTATTGAGCCCGCATTGTTTGAAGGTTCTAAAAATAGGGCTTTGCAGGAACTCTGCCGGAGAGTAAAGGAAAGTACGAAAGCAGATACCAAAGTGGTTGACGATACTATCAGTGATTTTGCCGGACGAGGTTATATAAGGGCGGATATTTCGGATAAGGGTTGCACGTGGTCATGGTCGGTATAATGATATTATCATTTGCCGATTAATATTCCCAGTGATTTGCACATGGGCATTTCTTTATACAATCCCGAAGCGACAGCTTTTTGATAAACCAGATAGGGTGCCTGTCCACCTTTCGCCGGGTCTGAAAAGATATCGTGAAATAACAGATAACCACCCGGAATCAGATTTTTTGCCCAGATTTCATAATCACTTAAAACTGATTCATAAGCGTGACTGCCGTCAATGAAAATCAGGCTCACAGGAGTTTTCCAAGCACTACCTATTGTTGCCGAACGTCCGATTACTGGAATTACTACATCTTCCAAGCCAAAATCAAAAATTGTTTTACGAAAATGTCGTAAGGTGTCTATTTTCCCCGTTTCTTTATCCAACAGGTCGGGATCAAAATATTCTTCTCCCGGCTGTTGTTCTTCCGAGCCGCCATGATGGTCAATGGAAAAAAGAACCGTAGAATTTTCCTTGCAGGCCATTCCCAGGTAAACGGATGATTTGCCGCAGTAACTACCGATTTCCAGACATGGGCCACGTTTGCCGGCATCTAAAGCCAGACTATAGAGACAATTCGCTTCATCCTCATCCAGGAACCCCTTTACCATGTCTATTTTCTCTTTGTTAAATTTAATTTCCATTATATTTGACGTCTTAAAGAAAATGGCAATCGCTTCCCAAAACAATTGCCATTCAAAAAAAGTTTATGTGTAGCTTGATGCCGTTTTACATAATTTCTCTGTATATCTTCCATTCATTGCCGATTTTTTTCAACACCAGTGTTTTCTTACCTTTGTCTTTGAAAATAGAAGATCGGTATTTTTGAGTAAATACTGCACTGGCATTATCCCCATCCACTGATATTTTTAAGTTACTGATGCTGATATTAATGTTTTTACTCTTATCACGCACATTAGTTTTATAAGCAATCCATTCATCCAGTTTCATATTTTTTGATTCAAAATTTTCATCATAGCAGCTGCGGTAAGTTTCCATATCGCCTGCTTTCCAGCTGTTTAACCATTTGTTAACTGAAATTTTTATGTCTTCTTCAGAAGAGAGACTCGAACTGGCGGCAATAGATTCAGGGGCAGCTGGTGGGAGTGTCTCAGCAGGGGCAGTTGCGACCGGTGGGATAACGTCAGCCGGTGCAGCGGCAACTGGTACGGCTACTTTCTGAGTTAGATTTAATTTATCTTCAAACATTTGCACAATTTCACCCCTTATATTTTTTTCATCGGAGGTTCTCTTTTCGGGAAAATATTTAACAAAATCATCGTAGGCTGACTTATCGGGGTTTTGGTTTAAGGCTGTTGAGTAATCAGCAAGTGATTTTCCGTATTCTTCTAAACCGTAATAGGCCAGTCCTCTGTTATAAAAAGATGAATTATCATCAGGGTTTTTTTCTATTGCACTATTGTAATCGGTTATAGCCTGCTTAAGATTTCCCTGATTTTGATATATATTGCCTCGGTTGGCATAAAATCCGGCGAAATGGGGATTTAATTCTATGGCTTTGTTGTAATCGGCAATGGCTTTGTCAATGTTGCCCTGAGCGTGATAAACATTTCCTCTGTTGGAATAAACCCCGGCAAATTGAGGATTAATTTCTATGGCTTTGTTGTAATCATCAATTGCTTTTTGAAAATCTCCCTGTGCTTGATAGGCATTTCCGCGGTTGCAGTAAGCCGCCGCGTATTTGGGATTGGCTTCCAGGGCTTTTGTGTAACTGGCTATGGCTTGAGGAAGATTGCCCTGTTTTTCATAGGTATTTCCCCTATTGTAATAGGCTTCTGTGTATTGGGGATTTATTTCCACCGCTTTGTTGTAATCGTCTATGGCTTGAGAAAGTTTACCTTGTTTTACATATATATTCCCACGGTTATAGTAGGCTTTCGCATGTTTGGAGTATACTTTGATGGCTTTGGTATAGTCATAAATTGCTTGGTCAAGATTACCCTGTTCCCTATATCGGTTCCCCCGATTGTAGTAATCTTCCGCAGTTCCTGCGGGAATATCCGGCACTATTTCAGCAAATGATGAAGGTGTGTAAAATAAAAATACCAGTAATGAAGTTAATAATAATTTTTTCATAATTATTACCTTCCTAAGGAATTTATTGATATTCATAAAAAGTCGTTGAAATAAAACAAAAATCGTTGACATTGTCAAGACAATTATTGTCAATGTGCGAGAGACCTGAGGTAAATTTAATGTCTCAAGCGTAATTTTTCAAAGATTTTTGTGGGTAGGAACAAAAATGCATCAAATTTTAAATTTTTTATAATATTTTAAAAGAATGAACTTGTTTAAGGGTTTTAATTGTGCTAAAAAACTAACGATCAAAATATGTTTGTTAAACATAATTATATAGTCTTTAAAAAGGAGGGTTATGAAAGCAGTATCAGAATACAAAGAAATTGTTCCCAAGAAGAAATGGTTTGAGACGCTTGTTACGCGGGTTTTTCTTTTCTTTACGGGAATGGGCATGCAGACTGCTTACCGGATAGATCCCGATGTGAAAAAAGAAGTGGACAGTTGGCCGGAGACCTTTTCTTTCCGCATGGCAGTGGTCGGTGGTCCGAGTATGTTCATGCTGAAGAAGGCCGGTTCATTTCAATATCTTGGCGAAAAAGAGGTCTTTTATGCCGATGTAGAGATGTGGTTCAAGAATATTGAGTTTGCTTATTTGGCTATGACCGGCCGCATCAGCACACCCAACGCGACCTATCATAACCGGCAGTTTGTCAAAGGCAGTCTTGGTCATATGATGTCTATCGTCAGGGTTTTGAATATAACGCAGACTCTGTTGCTGTTTAATTTCATATCCCGTTTTTACATAAAAGAAGTGCCTAAGCTGACTTTCAAGAAACTAATCAATCGTGCCATTACCTATTTTAATATAGGCTATGGCGCAATCAAATAATATCGCGATAAACAGGAGGGAGACGGTTATGCTGTTCAAAAAAAATGTTGTAATACCTGAATATTATGAATTTTTTAATTCGGTCAAGATTATTTCCGGATACAAGGCATTGGAGGCCATACCTTTTGAGCTTGGCCGCTTGGGCGCCAAAAGACCTATTATAATTACAGACAAAGGTGTATCTCAGGCCGGTCTGGTTAAGATTGTAGTGGATAGCTTCGGCGGTACGGACGTTGTTATTGGCGCAGTCTTTGATGAGACACCTCAGGATTCATCCAACGTTGTTGTTAATCAAATCGCCGCCATATACAGAGCCAATCAATGTGATTCCATTATTGCCGTCGGCGGTGGTTCTCCCATCGATACCGCCAAAGGCGTCAATATTGTTATAACCGAAGATACGGATGACCTGCTTAAATTCATGGGCAATTATCGCCTCAACAAGCCGATGAAGCCTTTTGTTGTTATTCCCACCACGGCGGGCACTGGTTCTGAAGTCACCATGGCAGCCGTCATCGCCAATCCGGAAAAAAACATCAAAATGCAATTTACTTCGGATTTGATGCTGCCTAAATTTACGGTTTTAGATCCACGAATGACAGTAAGCATGCCGCCAAAGATTACTGCTTATACGGCCATGGATGCACTTACGCATTCTGTGGAGGCTTATATTGGAACGCAGAAGAATCCGGTGAGTGATGCTTTTGCCACGGCGTCAATGGAATTAATACGCAACAATGTTGTAACCGCAGTAACGGACGGGAGTAATAAGGATGTCCGCCTGGCGATGGCCAATGCGGCGCTGTTGGCCGGATTGGCGTTTTCCAATTCGATGGTAGGTATCGTGCATGCCACGGCCCATGCAACGGGAGGTGTTTGTCAAGTGCCGCATGGTATAGCAAACTCAATTCTGCTTCCCTATGGCCTGGAATTCTATATGGGCAAATCACCGAAGGTTAAAGAAAATATTGATAGCCTTCTTCTTCCTCTGGCAGGTCCTGAGGTTTATGTGCAGACCCCACCGGCAGAAAGAGCTGCCAAATCAGTTTCTACCATTAAAAACATGACCAGCGAACTCAAGAAATTGTCCGGGTTACCTGTGCGCCTGTCAGAAGCGGGGGTTACTGAGGATAAACTGGAGAGCATTGCCCAGGCAACCTTAAATGACGGTGCCATAGCGTTTAGTCCGGTGGAAGTGAGTTTTGAAGAAGCGTTGAGTATTATAAAAGCCGCTTATTAATAAGTGTGATATTTTTACATAAGGGGATAAATTTATGGGCGAAACTAAAGAAAAAGAAGTCAGTACTGTGAAAGAAAAAAATCTGCCGGAGATAGAAGGTCCAAGCAATAAAGTTCTGGAAGTTGATTTAACCAGCAGGACTTATACAGTCTATCAGGTTAAAGATGAAGAAAGGAAAATGTATCTTGGCGGCAAGGGACTGGGGCTGAAACTTATCTACGACCGGATGCCCGCAAAGATAGATCCGCTGGGCAAGGATAACATCATTGCCTTTATGCCCGGTGTACTTATGGGCACAGGGGCTCCCTGTTCAGGACGCTTTTCCGCAGTTACCAAATCTCCGCTGACCGGAATTATGGATCACGCCTCTTGCGGCGGACCATTTGGTATGGCCATGAAAACCGCGGGTTGGGATGGTATATTGATTAAAGGAAAATCTGAAACCCCCGTTTATCTGGTTGTGACATCATCGGGCGTGGAATTCAAGGACGCTTCTGCCTTATGGGGGAAGGATGCCTTTGAAACACAGGACTTGCTCGGCAAACATAAAAATGCCGGAGCGGCAGTAATCGGTCCGGCAGGTGAGAATAAAGTGCTCTTCTCCAATATAGTTTCGGAAAAACGCTTTCTGGGACGCGGCGGCATGGGCGCGGTAATGGGTTCTAAAAATCTCAAGGCCATTTACGCTATTGGCGGAACCTATAAAATTGTGGCTAAGAATAGGAAAAAATTTGACAGAATTAGAAAGAGGGCCACCAAATACATCAATGCCAACGACGTAACATCCCATGCACTAAGGAAATTCGGCACGCCTAATCTGGTTACTTTTACCAACACCGCTGGAATTTTGCCGATACGCAATTTTACTTCGGGCACTTCGGAAAATGCTTATAAAATCAGCGGTGAATATATGAGTGAGAATTTCAGCACCAAGCACCATACCTGCAAGCCATGCACAATATTGTGCGGCAAGGCAGGCAAATTTAACGGAAAAGAATTGTCTGTGCCGGAATATGAAACAGTTGGTCTCATGGGGTCGAATCTGGAAATCTTTGATCCGGTGAAGATTGCCGAATGGAACGATTTATGCGGCAGATTGGGCATGGATACAATCTCTATGGGAGGCACTTTAGCCTGGGTTATGGAAGCAGGCGAAAAGGGTCTGATAAAAACTGATTTAAAATTCGGTTCGCCGAACGGTGTGGCCGAAGCGATAGAAGACACGGCTTACGCCAGAGGGTTTGGTCAGGAGTTGGGCAAGGGATCGCGTGCTTTATCGAAAAAGTATGGCGGTGAGGATTTCGCCATTCAGGTTAAGGGTATGGAGATGCCCGCCTATGATCCGCGCGGTTCATATGCAATGGGGCTTAATTATGCGGTGGCCAATCGCGGCGCATGTCATCTTTCTTCAACTGTCATGGCGCAGGAAAACTTTATCCATGTTCTGGATCCGTACGCTACAATCGGCAAACATGTCTGGGTAAAATTCTTCGAGGATTTTTATTGCGCGATGAATTCTTTACATACCTGTACCTTCACGACGTTTGCTTACATGTTGGAAAGTCCGGCGACAAAATTAAGCGGTCTGTTTTACCTGAAGATAGTAATGGGTTTGCTCTATCCGATAGCGATTCAGGTTGCCGATATCAGCATTTATAACGGGTTCTGGTCTGCAATTACCGGACAGAAGATGTCAAGGTGGTCTTTTATGAAGGCGGGCGAACGCATCCATATACTTGAACGTTACATGAACACCCGTGAAGGTATCTCAGTAAAAGACGACACCTTGCCGGCACGCTTGCTCAAAGAGGGCCGCAAGAACGATCCCAAGGGAAGGGTTGTTCCTTTGGAGAAAATGCTGAAAAGATACTATCGCATAAGGTCCTATGACGATAACGGTGTGCCAACCGCAAAAATCATGAAAAAGCTTTCGTTAGAGGTTCATTAGCTTACATTAGCTTGCTCTTGCTATAGAGAACTTGATTGTTAAAGGATTCAGAAAACAAGATAACGAATAAAGCTAACACACTTCAGTCATGCATTATTTAAGGTCATAAATTTTTTCGACCTAAATTAATCAGTGTTAATTGTAACCGTTGAGAATGAATAAGAAAGAGACTTGGAAAAGGCTTGTTGATTTGCATGTAGTGGAAGGGGAAATACCTGAAGGGCTGTGGAGTCTCGGCGGCGTTTATCTTGATGGTGCCAATCTCGGCGGAGTGGACCTAAGCAAGGCCAATCTCAGCGGAGCACATCTCAGTAAAGCCAATCTCAGAAAAGCCAAATTTAATGCTGTCCATGTCGATAAAAATAAACTCATGGCTCATTTTGGCGGGACGGACATCAGCAGAGCAGATCTCAGCGAAGCCCACCTCCGTGGGGCTAACCTCAACAAAGTTGATCTCTGTGGAGCGGATCTGGGCGAAGCTCATTTGAGCTCTGCTCGTCTGCGTAAAGCAATACTGGGTATAGCCGATCTCCGCGGAGCTCATCTGGTTGGAGCAGATCTCCGCGGTGCCAATCTCATCGGGGCGGATCTTAGCGAAGCTAATCTCAGCAAGGCCAATCTCAGCGGAGCCGATTTGCGTATAGCCAACTTAAGCGAGGCCAATCTCAGCGGAGCCAATCTGAAGGAATCCAACCTCTGCGGAGCTCATATGCGTGAAGCTTATCTCAGCGAAGTAAATTTCTGCGGAGCTGATCTTCGCGGCACCTATCTCAGCGGAGCCGATCTCAGCGAAGCAAATTTTCGTGGAGCCGATTTACGTTTGGCCGATCTCAATGTGACTCACGCGTGCGGAGCCGATTTCCGTGGAGCAGATCTTCGCGGAGCTTATCTTTACGGAGTAGATCTCAGCGAGGCCAATCTTCATAAAGCTAATCTCGGAGGAACAGATCTGAATAGAGCTGATCTCAGTGCAGCCAATCTCAGAAATACAAACATTGTGGAAGCCATACTTAATATGGCCCGTTTAATAGGAGCTGATCTTAACGGAGCTGATCTCAGCAAATCTGATCTCCGTAAAACCGATTTTATAGGGGCCGACCTCGGCAAAGCGAATCTCCGCGGAGCGGATCTCAGCAGAGCAAATCTCAACGGAGCAAATCTCAACGGAGCTGATCTTCGTGGAGCAAATCTCAGTGGTGCCGAGCTCAGCGAAACCGATTTAAGCAAAGCCAACCTTAGTGAGGCTGATCTTACCGGATCTGATTTAAAAGAATCTAATCTTTGCGGAGCCAGTCTGAAGAAAGCGAAAATAATTGATGTTGACTTTAGTTTTTCCAATCTGTCCGGTGCCGATATTACCAGTTGCCTGTACTGGAAAGTATCGACTGCCGGATGGAAGATAGACGGTATCAAAGCAAGATATGTCTATTTTTGCAGGAAGACTAAAAGAACTGATAAATTTAAGAAAGAATTTCAGAATGGTCAGTTTGAAACTATATACAAGTCATGTCCTATGGTGGAATTAATTTTTGAAAAAGGTCTAACTCCGGCAGACTTATTTGTAATTACAATTTTAATCGAAGAAATAAGACGAAAGAATCCGGATCTGGGCATCAGAATAGCCGACATTGCCAAAAATGAACTGGAAACAAAAATCACTGTAAAAACAAATAAGGACGAATTCGTTGGCAAGCTCGGCGAATTAATCCGATGTGCTGTGAGTCAAGCCAGAAAAGGGGTTACCCTCGAGGCTTTTGTTCCTCACTTTGTAAAAATGCTTCCGGAAAATAGAAAGAAGAAATTGGAATCAATAAAAGATGAAAGCTCTTCTTCTGTTTTAATAAAACTGCGTCAGCCCAACATTAAAATCATAAAGTCAGACGGTTCAGTGCTGTTCCGAAGAAAATAGTTCAAATAGTTAGATAAATTCATTCAAGGATATAACTAACCCTCTTCGGCCATTTTCTTTACTTTGGCCAGTGTTTTCGGAGCGCCTTTCTCGAACGGCCCTAAAGCGACCGAAGAGGGGACGAAAAAAGAACAGTCTACTCTGAACTTGAATGCGGCTTTGGTTGCTTTTTTATCCAGAGATGTCAGCTCCCATTTGCCGCTATTTTTTATTATAATTGCCCCATCAATCAGCCTCCACTCGAGCAACTTGTTTGGGATTAATTTATAGTCGAGAGTATAATCGGTCGAAATCAGGGAGTTTCCTACCAAAAAATTCACCTTTGCTCGGTTATCCGTCATGGAAATGATTTTTATTTTTTTTAGTTCAGGAGGATTAATCTGGCGATAGTTTTTGAAATCAATCAGTATTTTATATACTCGTTCAGCCGGAGCATTTATAACAACCGAGTCTGAAAATGAAAACATCTATTTTTTCTCCATTTTAAAATATCTGTCTAACGATTGTTTCCTTTTCAATGTGGCAAAGTATAGATAGAGCGGCTTTTTATGTCAAGAAAATAGTAACGATTTCTATGCAAATTGATGCTAATCAGGACGACGACAGGGGCTTTCAGTTTTAAGCTTTTCGGATATTTTGGCTAATATAGCCGGTGACGGTTCCAGGTAAATATCGGAAATATCTCTGGCGATAAAATATTTTTTTGCCAGAGTATTTATTACGAAAAAAGCATTGACAGTAGAGGAATTTATGCCAATCAGCGAATAACCTTTATCAGTTCCCAGTTTCTGCAGTGCTAAGAGGCTTGCCCCGATATTGGAAGTTCCGAACCACATGCTGTTGTCCCATTTGTAGTCAGGGTCGTATTTCATTACAAAATCATAATTAGGCGGAAACAGGCAGTTGTACTCGATGATAACAACTCGCGGGCGGTATTTTTTAAGAGCTTTCCATACATGGTAATCGTTTCCGTCAATATCAATGGACAGCAAATCAAATGTCCCGGGAATTTTGTATTTTAAGAAAATTTCGTTGACGTTATCCGCGTTGATGAATTCTTTCTTAATACGTTGGGGGAAAGAGGAATCCGAGTCCATTTGAATTCCCTTCCATCCTTTGTGTTCTTTCAGATACCGCGTGTTGCATTCTTCTCCATTTCCGCAGCCGAATTCCACAAAAAATTTATTGGTTGTTCCGATCCTGTCAAAAATGGTCTCAATGATTCCGTCTTCGCCGTTCTGGGAATATATTTTCTTTTCGAAAAGAGTTATGTCCGATATCTTTTCGGCCATGTTTTTTCCGCTTTTTTCCAATGACATAATTTTGCTGAAATAAAAAATATTAACGAAAAAAGTACAAAAAATATTTCTTGTGTTTTGTGCGTTGATTTTTATGAATTGCTTCCAATTATTGCACTACTGTGCATCGTAACTGCGGTATAGCCAGCTTATTCAAGAGATTTTAGATTTAATAAAGAATTACATCAAAAGCCACATCTGAAAAAAGCCAACCAATCCACCGAGAACCGCTCCGACCCCAATTAATATCTTTTCATCTTCCCTGAAAATATCCCTTAAAACATTTTCGTATTCTATATCGTTCAGGAGATTGTACTTTTCAATAATGACCTTTTCAATATCAAGCGTCTTCCCCACATAGTTTTCAATTTGCGCAAGGCATTCATCGCTGGTAATTTCCGTTGATATATCATGCTTGATTTGATCAAGAAAACCTATCGGGGTTTTGTTGGTAATCACCGGCACATAACTGGAGAGTCTGATGAGGGCCATGGCTATAGCCTGCCTTATTATCAGGAGGATGTTGTCTCTTTCCTTGCCGTGAATAACCATTTTTATGATATTTTTGGCGTTCAGTATCTCCTCGGTGACCAGCCTGGCGTATTCCTTGGAAACTTCTTTTCTTCTCCTGTGGAAAAGGCCTTGGAATTTAAAGCCCAGATATCTCTTGGGCTTGGTTGGCCTGAAAACCATTTTAATGGCCAGCCAGTTGGTGACGTAACCAACGAGGACACCCTGAACCGGTATTGTCCATAGCATTGGATAAATCAGCCAAATTACCACCTGACAAAGTCCGAGAAGAAAGCCGAAGTAAAAACCGGATAATTTGATGAAAACCCACTCTTTACTCCCGATTCGCTGAAACATCATGACCAGTCTTTTAACATTTTGACCCGTAAGACTGTCCACCATAATTTTATGCAGATCAAATACATCATAGATATTGTCCTTTATGTCCTGTATGATAACATCCACTGCCTTGGGAGCCTGCCTTCTCGTTATACTGATTATTTCGTCTCTTATGGCATCGGGCATCATCTTCCATAAAAGCGGATTGGACTGGCATAAAACATCATCCACCGCATATTCAACCTCCCGGTCTATAGATTCTTGGAGAATTTTGCATATTTTTCTTGCATCAAGCTTGGAGAAGACCTCGTCCAGCTTTAAAAGCTTTTTCTCAAGAGTTTGCGCTGCAATGGAGGCCATTTTCTGGGACTTGCGCGGGATGATTCCCTGCCAGCCGAGATATGGCGGAATGCCCCAGAAAGTTAATGGAGAAAAGATCATTCTTACAGCCTGCCAGTTGGTCAACCAGCCGATAAAGCCGTACATGAAAGGCATCATCGCCACCTTCAGGAGATTCTCGTGAGCATGATAAAAAGCCAACAATATGTCCCAGTATTGACCTGGTAAATGCAAAAAATATCTTATTGAATCCATATTTCTTTTCCGTCAGTTTTTCTATGCGTAAATATTAGGGACTAACTAAAAAGATAATTGAGGCTAAGAGATACTACCCATAATTTCTCTGTATATTTTCCATTTATTATCAATTTTTTTCAATACCAATGTCTTTTTTCCTTTACTCCTAAGTATTGACGAACTGTAATGTTGAACAAATATTGCTTTGGCTTTATTTGCGCTGACTGATATCTGCAAATTATCTATTCCTATTTTTATATTTTTGCTGTTCTGACGGACTCTTATTTTACGTGATATCCATGCATTCAAATCCATTTCTTTTGATCTGAAATCGGAGGCGTAGCAATCGCGATAGGTTTGAACATCGCCTGATTTCCAACTAGCCAACCATCTCTTAAGCAGATTATTGATTTCCTTTTGAACAATACGGTCATTATTTTGAGATTCTTTTTGTTTGTCTTTCGCCAAAGCCAGATGTTTTCCGCCTATTTCCGATGGTGAGGCTTCGTCCACGACATACCAATTATTTTTAATCTTTTCCAGAATCAGTTTGTTGTAAAATCCCTGAAAAGAATTTTCGTTGTTTACATCAAAAATTTGATCGAAAATAATAACGGCATTATTACCTTCTTTTATTATTGATATGTCCCGTGGCTGTAAAACAAAATGTTTGTTTAGAGAAGCTATGTTTTTGATTTTATCGTGAAGTTCTTCTCTTTTTTTCCCTTTGATTTCCGTTCCTTCAATGTACAATGAATCAATCTTTTTTATATCCTTTTCAATAAAGGCCTTGTTCCAGGATGTTAATATTTTTTCTAACTCATCCTTGGAATCTGAGGTGTAATTATAAGGAACCCAGTTTATTGATTCAGAAATAATAATAGGAGTTTTGTTTAAATATATAAAATTGGCAAGTTGCAAGAGATCGCTGTCGCTTAAAACAACACAGCCGTTTGACTGTTGGGGTAATAGCGGCTTTGTGGTTCCATGAATCCAGATGTTGCCGCCGTCTTTGCCTGCTCTTTGGTCGATTAGCGTTGGATAGTCGAGAGTGAAGGCCAGAGAACCATAGGTTTCCGAAGGGCTAAGATTGCGTAGAAGATTTGTGGCGAAAAAGATTCCGTTTGGTGTTTTCAAGTCTCCGGCGACTTGTTTGGCTCCTGGATTTTTGCCTGTAGAACATGGTGCTTCGAAGACTTTGGAGTAGTTTTCTGACTTATTAAATACATAAATTTTTTGATATTTTTTATCAATTACGACCACATAACCGGAAGATATGGAAACTATAGAGTCGGGTATTTTCCCCGAGGTTGAAGAAAATATAGAATCACTTATTTGCTCTATATCAGCAAAAACATTTGAATAAATATTGATCGTATAGAATGAAATCAAAAAAAGTATTGATATAATGGAAAAAATGATGATTTTTTTCTTGTTCATAAAAATTTATAAATTCGGCATTTTTTAAAAATACTTGTTCTTTTAACAAAAAACTGATAATCATTCAACACTTAATTTGAAAAAGGCATATTATTTCTAATTATTAGTTTTAAAAGTCTGAAAGGACTGAATAAAAAAATTTAAATACCCAAAGCAATCGTTGAAATAAAACTTGTCTTAATAAAAAATGTTCGATAATTTACAGATTGAATAAGAGATAAGGAGATTTTCTTGCTCAATAATAAAGATATAAACTCAACGGAAAAGCTTCTTAATGTGATTCGTGGAAAAGAAGAATCGCTTGGTGTTTTCGGGCAGAAGAAATTTTCTTTAACTGCGAATAAGCAGATAAAAAATATAAAGTTAAACTTGTATCAAAGATTTTTCAATAAGAAAAAGTTTACAGTAGGAATTGACATTGGCAGGAATTTTATTTGTCTGGCTAAAACGGATAAAAATTCTGACTACAGTTATACTTTAGTTGATAAAAAAATTATCAGATATGATCCGGAATTATCCGTTAACTCTTTCGAATTCAATAATCTTTTAAAATCCTCCATCATTGAATTTTGCGGCAATGTCGCTGATTGTGATATCTGGACTAAGATATCAACGAGCGAAGTTAACGTCTATTTTTTCAACGTTCCAAAGGTTCCTAAAAAACAGTTGGGAAGGATGATTTTTTGGACGGCAAAGAAAGAAGGATTTATTGATGAAGAAAAACAAATTTATGATTTTGAGATACAGGAAGAAGTGGTTGAGAAGGGAACTTCCAAATATTCCATTATGTTTTACACCGCTAACAAAGTGGAAATTGAAAGAATAAAATTGTTTGCTGATAATATTGGAATAAAGCTTGCCGGCATTACTATTGTTCCTTTTGCTATGCAGAATATATTCCGATCAAAATGGATACCGTCAAGAGAAGAAACTTTTGCCACCTTATTTATTGGAGATACATATTCTCGTATTGATGTTTACAATAAAGAGAATCTGTTGATGACCAGGGGAATTAAGACAGGCAGCAGTTCCAGTATGGCAGAGGCTATTGTTAATTGTCTACGAGCGAAAACGGGTGGCTTAAGAGTAGATCAAAGTGAAGCGGAAAAAATTCTTGACAGTATATGTTCTGAATCAAATCAATTAAAAGATGCCGATGCCCTAAGAGGTTTTAAAAAAGAAGAAATACTGGAAATGATTATTCCTGTTTGGGAAAGGTTAGCACGCCAGGTTGATTTGACACTGAAAACATCTTCTATCGGCAGTAAAAAAGTCGAAAAGATATACATTTTGTCATCGGTTAATTTTGACAAGTCGATTCTTGATTATATGAGTAATCAGTTGGGTACAAAAACGGAAATCTTTGATCCTTTTAAACAGCGAAAATCAGAGATATTGGATAAGTCTTTAAGTTCTTTAGACAGAATATTGATTTCCCCCGCTTTGGGGTTTTCCCTGTCGGATAACAACCGCACACCAAATGCAATTTTTACCTATCTGGAAAAAAATCAAGAAATCAGTATGAAGCAGGCCAACAAGTTCGCTTTTGTATCATTTCTGGTGGTTTTAATTATTTGTCTGGTTACGTTACTTTATCAAGGTTCAAAATTAAATTATCTTAAGGGAAACAAAGTAGATTTAGAAAAAGAATTAGCTCCTTATAGTCCCTTGTTGTCAGAGGAATTAATGCTTCAAACAGTTGACAAGGTCAAGAAGCAGAGAGCCACTGCCCATCAATACGCGCAAAGGTACTGGGGACTTACGGCAATAGGTGAAGTTTCCGCCCTTACTCCTCAGAATGTGCGCTTGATCAATTTTAGAGTACGTGAGGAAAGTATTTCCACCCAGAAAGATATTAGTAAAATGCCAAAAGAAAATACTTATGATGTGCTTATAGAGGGTATAATATTTGATAAAAAAGATATGTTAGAATCGGATATGAACCAGTATATCATAAAATTGGAAAATTCCCCGATTTTCAGTAATGTATCTGTACAGAATAAAAGCGTTGTTAATTTTGATAAAAAAGACGTGATTCATTTTGTGTTGAACGCTAAACTGGGTTAAAAATTATGAGAAAAATTAACATTAATATACATAAAAAAGTCAATATTTTATATTTGGTGATTTATGGCGGGATTATATTAATTATTATTTTAGTGGGAATATTGCCTTATTCTCTGAAAATTTCCTATCAACTGAAGGAAAACGATAAATTGAAATATCAGATTAAAGAACAAAAAGAATGGGGACCTGTCTACAAGACTCTGACTGATGCCATCGAAGATAGTAAAAGTTTTGTTTTGCCCCATCCGGAAAGAATCGCTTTGCCCCGTCTGGAAACACAAAAATTTCAGGCTGACTTTCGAAATGCGGCTAAAAAATCAGGGATAAAAATAGATTCATTTACGCCTGATACTAATACATCGACCAGTCCTTCGACCTCTTTTCTGCATAACATCGTGCTAAAAGGGGAATTGACTGATTTCCGAAAAATGCTGATAGAACTGGGTTCAATCCCTTGCTTGGACAGAATTGAGGAAATCAATATTCAGCAAGGAACCGGCTCCATGGAATTTAAAATGAAAGTTTGGGCGGCGATTAAGTAATAAATAAAAAGGTATTTATGGCCAAATTAAAGAAAAGAGAAATTTTCTTGGTAGCAGTTGCGGCTATATTCGTTTTGTATGCCGTTTACGTGTACTTAATTGCAGATCGTCAGAAGGGAAAAAAAGTTGAACCGAGCAAAGAATCTGTTAAGATTGAGCAAGTCATAAGTGGATTGACTGATGAGTTAAATAAAAATAAATTATCAGATTTTGACAATCATGTTATTAGATTGGCACATGTTAATTGGGGGGCGACTCCTTTTTTGAAAAGAAATTTATATAGGTTATGGCTGGCAAAAGATGGCAAAGGTGCCGAAGGAATTAATGCTGTTAAAATTGTTTATTCCGGTTATGTGGATTCAGGAAAGAATATAATGGCTATTCTGAACAACATAGAATATAGAATCGGTGAAGAATTAATGGAAAAGGGCTATGTATTAAAAGGTATTACACCTTCTAAAGTTACCATTTTTGATAAACTTGCGGGGAACAATTTGGAAATCCCTATACAAGAATGAATTCTGCAATTTGGAGGTTACTGCTTTGAAATACTCTATATTCAACAAGAAAAGCATGACGTTGGTTTTTTGTTTTTTACTATTGATATTTTTTGGGGGTTGTGCCGATGAATTCAAAATTGAGAAAAAAGACGCTTTCTTTGATAAATGGACTACTCTTGCTGAAAATTCTCAGGGGCACTCTCCCTCCGCACAATCCAAGAAAATTGATAATTCAGTGTTAACGTCAAAACAAGCTTCATCAACACAACTGACGACAACGGAAACTAAAAAACTTCCAACCTCGCCAGTTCATTTGACCATGCGTCAGGCGGATCTCAAAGCGGTTTTACGGGCAATGGCCAAATCAGTGAGCCTGAATCTTCTGGTTAAAAATGAATTAAAAGGTGATATTAGTGTTGATTTTCGGGGAGTAGCCTGGGACGAGGCATTTACCGGCTTATTGCGCACCTATGGATTATCTTATGTATGGGAAGGCGAAATAGTCAGGGTCATGACTATTGATGATCTTAATCAGGAATTAAAACGAAAAGTTCAACTGCGTGACATCCAATGGGTTGAACCGCTTTTAGATCCTGTGGTTATAAGTATTAACTATGCCAATGCAAATAAGATGGCGACAACACTTAATGATTTTTTAACAAAAGACAAGGATGGTAAACCGCGCGGATCAATAAAGCTCGATGAACACAGTAATTCTTTGATAATTTCTGCCTTGCATGAAGATATGACCAAAATACTGCCTATGATTGAAAAGCTGGATAAACCCGCTTTTCAGATTTTAATTAAAGCCAATATCGTCGAAACAACAAAGGGTGTAGCCCGTGATTTGGGAATAATGTGGGGAGGATACAACAGAAGTACTCAAGGCAGTGAAGATCTTATTGTAACGGGCGGAGGTGTTTCTCCCACGGGACCTATCGGTGGAACCGGCACTCCTCCACAGCGATCGGCGTTAGGAATTAATTTCCCGGTCGATGCAACGGCAACATCTTCCATTCCTATGGGATCTTTAGGTTTGCTATTCGGGAGGATTGGTGAAAATTTACTGGAAGTTCAACTGCAGGCCCTGCAGAAAGATAATAAACTAAATATTCTTTCCAGTCCGTCAATAACAACCTTGGATAATCAGAAAGCTTTTACGGAGAACGGTGAAAGAGTTCCTTATATTACACTGGAAACAAGCGGTGGCGTGACAACTCAAACTACCAAGTTTGAGGACGTTGTATTGCGCCTGGAAATTACACCACATGTAATTGACGGCAAGAATTTGAAAATGACAATTTTAGTGAAAAAAGATGAACTGGATATGACGCGAAAATCGTCACTGGGAGATCCTTATATTATAAAAAAACAAACGCAAACGGAACTGATTGTTAAAGATGGTGAGACTATAGTTATTTCCGGTTTAACAAAACAGACCAATTTGGCCGGACAAAGTGGCGTGCCGTGGCTTAAGGATATTCCTCTTTTGGGTTGGATTTTCAAATCAGATAGTAAAAGTGTGAATATGGAAGAGGTTCTCATATTTATTACTCCTCATATATTGCCGGTTGCTAGCAGCTGACCTATATCATTAAGAATAGAAAATTTATTTTGAAAAAAATTGATAAATTGAAAGACAGGAATTAAAGACAGTAAAATATTTTAATAATTGAAAATGTACGGCATTTGAGCAGTAATATGCCTGTTGAAAATGAATTATTACAATATTCTCAATTTTAAAAAAGAGCCATTCTCTAACTCTCCTGAACCGGAATTTCTTTTTCAGCTGCCACAATACAGCGATTGTTTACAAAAACTGGAATTGGCTGTCCGTTTGCGTCGCGGTATCAATGTGGTAATTGGGGATATTGGCACAGGCAAAACAACATTATGCCGCAAACTTATCCAGAACTTTTCTTCAACTGCGGCAAATTCCGTAGAAACAGAAATCGAAACTCACCTCTTGCTTGATCCCGCATTTAACAGCGCTGCTGAATTTTTGCAAACAGTTGCTTTGATGCTGGGCATTAAAGATAATGAAGATTTAAGAAGCGAGTGGCATATAAAAGAAAGAATCAAGAATTATCTCTTTGACAAAGGAGTTGATGAGAAAAGAATAGTGGTCTTGATCATTGATGAAGGCCAGAAAATTCCGGAAGATTGCCTGGAGATATTGCGAGAATTTCTTAATTATGAAACAAATAAATTTAAATTACTGCAAATAATAATTTTTGCCCAGAAGGAATTTCAAGATGTTCTTGAAAGAAAGGCTAATCTTCTGGACAGAGTTAATCTTATCCTTCATCTTCAACCCTTGAACTTCCAACAAATGAAAGCGATGATAAATTATCGTTTAAGCGTGGCCAGAGATTTTGAAATTTTTCCTTCTCTTTTTAGCTTCTGGGGTTTTGTCGCTGTTTATCTTGCTACAGGAGGCTTTCCCCGAAAGGTGGTTTTCCTGTGTCATCAGGTAGTTTTAAAAATGATAATTCGCCAGAAAAATAAAGCAGGTTGGTTTCTTGTCAGAGGCTGCAGAGGTGAGCTGAAATCACCTTTGTACAGAAAATTAGGATGGGCACTGGCAGGTCTTTTATTGGTAATTATAGTAGGAATATCAGTCAGTGCAATTACATTACAAAGCATTAATTTAAATACAAATAAAAAATTGAATATTACTTTAGCCAATCCTGCTATTCCAGAAGTTAAAAACAATAAAATTTATGATGTTAAAATGCCTGATTATCTTGGTAGGATGTCCATGACTAAAAGAAGAACGATATGGTGGACGTTGAATAATATATACGGCGATGCAGGTCCTAATATGATGAGAGAATTTTTTAAAGTAAATCCTTTTCTAAAATACAATGATAAAGTTATGATCGGTACAACAATTATGCTTCCAGCAATTCCTGCCGACAATGAGCCCATAAAACAGGGTGATATAGTTGTTGCTTGGAAAAGTGGACAGGATTTGGAAAATATGTATAATATTTTCCGCAACAATCCTGACGAACAAAAACTGCCCCCGTTGGCCTTCCTTTCTTTCTGGAATAGAAAGAAAGGCTTTGAGTTCGTAATTGTGATTGATAAAAAATTCAAAGATATTAATTTAGCAGGAGAAGCGATGGGCAAACTGGCACCGGAAATTGCCTCGGGGGCGAAAATTATATCTCAATGGGATACGGGCACTGTTTTTTTCAATCGCCGTGAACTGCGATATTGATTTAATGTTGGAGGATAAATGAGAACCAGAAAGCGCTTGGGTGAAATACTTGTTAATGAAGGTATTTTAACTGAAGAAATGCTGGAAAAAGTCTTGAATGAACAGAAAAAAACCAATTTAAGGTTTGGCCAGTATTTAATAAGACAAGGGATTGTTAAGGAAAAACAAATAATAGATTTGCTAAGTACACAACTAAATATTAAGAAATATCAGTTTCAGGAATATCCCCTCGATTTTGATTTGGTTCGTTACATACCAGTTGATGTAGCTCAGAGAAATCAGGTTGTTCCTTTAAAACTTAAAGGAAACTTACTGGAAGTAGGAATTGGAGATCCTCTGGAAATAAAAGTGCTGGATTACATTGAAAAACTGACGAATATGGAAGTTGAGCCTGTTATCTGTTCTGAAATGGAGATAAATCAACTCATTAACAGTATGTATGGTGAAAAATCGGATCTCGGCGATTTAATGGGTAGTATGGAAATAGATTCCAAACCAGAAGAAGAATCGGAAATACAGGAGGCAGTACACATTACATCACTAAAGGATCAGGCGGGAGAAGCACTGGTTCTTCGTTTGACAAACTCAATTTTTGCCCAGGCCGTCCGCAACAAAGCGAGTGATATTCACATAAGTCCTCAACAAAACACTGTGCAGTTGCGTTTTCGTATAGACGGCAAACTGGTGGAAATGCCATCACCTCCCAAATCCATTTTTTTATCTGTTATCACCCGCGTTAAAATTATAGCGAATATGGATATTACCGTCTCCAGAATTCCTCAGGACGGAAGATTTACTCTTAAAACAGAAAATAAAGAAATTAATGTCAGAGTTTCTTCTATTCCCACAATTCACGGGGAAAACATTGTCATGCGCCTTCTGGATATGAGCACAGGCATTTATACTCTGAATAATCTGGGCATGGATGCGCAGGATATGGCTAAAATCGAAAGTATATGTGCCAAACCTTACGGGATGATTCTAAGCACGGGACCAACGGGAAGCGGCAAAAGTACCAGTCTCTACGCCATCTTAAATGCTATAAATAAACCGGACATTAATATAATTACACTGGAAGACCCCGTTGAATATCGAGTCAATGATATTCGTCAGGTGCAGTTAAATACCAAAGCGGGAATGACCTTTGCCAATGGATTGCGTTCAATTCTTCGTCAAGACCCTGATGTTATTATGGTTGGCGAGATTAGAGACGCGGAAACCGCGGCTGTATCAGTTCAGGCGGCGCAAACCGGACATCGGTTACTAAGCACTGTACATACTAATGATGCCGCGGGAGTTATAACCAGGTTTATAGATATGGGTATAGAGCCATTTCTTATTGCATCTGTTTTAATAGTTTCATTTGCACAAAGATTAGTGCGCACAGTTTGTCCTTATTGTAAAGAGTCTTATAATCCGCCGGTGAAGGCGCTAAACGCATTTGGAATAACAGAAAAAGAAGCCCAAAAAGCCAATTTTCAAAGAGGCAAGGGTTGCACTCAATGTAATAATACGGGTTACAAGGGAAGGACAGGTGTTTTTGAAGTTTTGGTTATTGATGAAATGATTCAGGATATGATTGTCGGTCAAAGGCCAAGTCCAGAAATTACAAGGGCGGCGATAGCCGCAGGGAAATTAAAAACTTTACAAAAAGATGCGGCGCAAAAAGTTGTCCAGGGCATTACAACTCTGGAAGAAGCGGTTGCTGCTGTAATGGTTTAAAATACAAAAGGATAAAAAATGCCCACCTTCAATTATAAATATAAGGCAATTAATCAAATGGGAGAAGAAATTTCCGGGAAATTGGAAGCGGAATCTATGGAAAACGCAAATGCCATTTTAGTCTCGCGCCAACTTATACCGATACAAGTTAGGGAAAAAAGTACGTTTGAAATTAATGCGGTTTTTCAATCTTTGTCAGGAATTAACAAAGTTAAACCTTCTGATCTGATTCTTTTCACAAAACAATTCCACTCGATGTTGGTTGCCGGAATTCCTATATTGAGAATCTTGTCTATTCAGGAGTCTCAAACAGAAAATAAGAGCATAAAGGAGGCGACAGCAAAAATTAGCAGAGACATAAATAAAGGAGCCTCTCTTTCCGATGCATTACGTAAGTTTCCAAAGATTTTTGATAATCTTTACTGTGATATGATTAAGGCAGGTGAAATCAGTGGAAATGTGCCTATAGTTATGGAAAGATTGATATACATAATTGAGCACGAGGCAAAAATCAGGTCTGATATTAAATCAGCTTTGAGATACCCAATAATAGTCCTTATCGCTTTGGCTGGTGCTTTTATAGGTCTTTTGACTTTTGTAATACCTACATTTGCTAATGTTTTCGTAAGAGCCGGGATACAATTACCTTTGCCAACAAGGATTTCAATGATCGTATATGATTTTCTATCTAATTACTGGTATTTTATTCTTGCTATAATGGTAGGTATCGTTTTTGGTTTATTATATTATTTTAAAACGAGTAATGGCAAGTTTGTAAGAGATTCTTTTTTATTAGAGGTGCCAATATTAGGACCATTATTTCAAAAATCCGCCCTATCCCGTTTTGCAAGTATATTTTCTATTTTACAAACAAGTGGAGTGCCGGTAATGCAATCCCTTTCCATACTTTCCGCGACAATGGGTAACGAGGCTCTGACGAGGGCTTTTGATGATGTACGTGAGCGCATTAAAGAAGGTGCTGGAATTGCAACTCCTTTAAAATCAATAAAATATTTTACTCCTATGGTTATTGACATGCTTGCTGTTGGCGAAGAATCTGGAAAGATTGATGAAATGATGCGGGCAGTATCTGTTCATTATGACAGTGAAGTTGAATATGCTATTAAAGGTCTTTCCGACGCACTTACTCCAATTCTAATTGTCGGTTTGGCCGCAATTGTCGGTTTCTTTGCTCTAGCCATATTTATGCCTATGTGGGATCTCACAAAGATGATAAAAACTTAAAAACAAAGACAATTTATATACCGGGGAATATTTATAAACGAATCAATAAAAAAGTTGAAACTTTTTTGTTTTAATAAATACAAAAAATGAAGAAAAAAAATATTTATATAAGTTTATATGTATTGGTTCCGGTAATTTACACCGGAATATCAATAATAGGTATTGTTTTAATTTATCAACTTTTTCACCAGAAAGTAAATATCAGCCAGATAAATATCCTGTATGTTGTTTATGTAATTGCGGTAATTGCGTTCATTACTTTTTTCACAAGCTTTATTCTTCTTCGTCTTTTATTCAAACCATTGATACAGTTTATCAACAAAACTAAGAAAATGCCCATTATTGCCAAAACTCAAATAGAAAAACAAAAAGATGTAATGAGTGATTTAAGTCAGATAGATGAAATATTTGATAATGTAACCAATATTTTGAGCAAGGTTGAAGCAAGGGAATTGTTTCCCAAGATTGTCGGTTCCAGCGCTTCCATGCGCAACATTTTTACACAGATTTTAAAAGTTGCCGCAACCGATTCCACGGTGCTAATTTTTGGCGAGAGCGGAACAGGAAAGGAACTGGTAGCTTCCAGTATTTATGAACGCAGTTCAAGAAAAGACTGTCCTTTCATAAAAATCAACTGTGTGGCTATTCCTGAAGGATTACTGGAAAGCGAATTTTTTGGCCACGAGAAGGGTTCATTTACCGGAGCCATCGAACAGAAAAAAGGAAAGTTTGAAATAGCTAACGGCGGGACCGTTTTTATGGATGAAATCGGCGATATGCCCTTGGCTACTCAGGCAAAATTACTGCGAGTCTTGCAGGAAAAGGAGTTCGAACGGGTGGGTGGAATAAAACCGATTAAAGTTGATATTCGTTTTATTGCGGCCACAAACAAAGATTTACCGGAAATGATTAAAAACGGAAAATTCAGAGAAGACCTGTATTTCCGTTTAAACGTTTTTTCCATAAACCTTCCGGCTTTAAGAGAGAGAAAAGAAGATATAGCTTTACTTGCTGATTATTTTTTGTCATCGTTACCCCAAACAGCCAAGCTGTCCACCTCAGCATTGCAGGCATTAATAGGTTATTCATGGCCGGGAAATGTTCGGGAATTGAGAAATGTTCTGGAACAAGCTTCCATCCTTAGTGAAAAAGGAATCATTGAGCCACAACATCTGCCCGTATTATTTGGGCAGGATTCTACAAATAAAATTGATTTGAATGATGATGTGCCACTTGATGATAGACTTAATTTAATGGAGAAAGAAATAATAATGGAAGCTTTAAGAAAATCAGGTGGTATTCAAGTAAAAGCTGCCGGTATTCTTGGAATAAATCAAAGAAGTCTCTGGCACAGAGTAAAAAAACTAAAAATAGATGTAGGCACAATAAAAAACCTACAATAATTGTAGATAATGCGACAAAAAATATAGAGTTACAGAATAAAAAAATATTGATAAAATATAAAAAGTAAGTTAATTGGATAACATAAATAAAAAATAATATTAAGGGCTTCAAAATGGCATAGCATTTGCTTTTTTAAACAAGGAAATAATTGAAATTTTAATTAAATTTAAAGAAAGGAGAAAATTATGTTAAGAAATCAGAAAGGTTTTACATTAATTGAAATCATCGCGGTTTTGGTTATTCTGGGAATCCTGGCTGCAGTGGCAATTCCCCGCTATCTTGATTTAATGGAAGAATCAAGAAAGAAGGCGATTGAAGGTGCTTTTGCGGCGGGTGCATCCCAATTGTCAATGGAATATGCTCAACAGCTTTTAAAAGGTAGTGCCACGGACTCTGTATTTACTTATATCGGTACCGATAAGATTTTGGGTGAATTCGTAGCTGATATTTCCGGATCATGTGGCATTAATGGCTCTACAGTAACTATACAGGATAGTGGAAGTCCTGACTGGGTGGCTGATTTGGCGGCCGGTGATAAAGTAAGAAATTATACCATTTGTGGCGGGTCTTGATTTTAAATAATTAATGAAAAAAATGCCGGGGTATTTTTATCCCCGGCATTTTTTTATAAAAATTAACCTTAAATAAAATTGAAAAAACCATGATCAAAAAGATAAATATGTCTTCGGCAAGACAGAAACTGATTGTTTATCTAATTTTGCTTGTGGTTACTTTTTCCGTTTACTGGCAGGTCAATCAATATGACTTTGTAAATTTTGATGATAATCGTTACGTTATCAATAATCTTAATATCCGGTCAGGAATAACTTCCAAAGGAATTATTTGGGCATTTACAACAAAGGATATTGGTTTATGGAACCCGCTGGTATGGCTTTCCTTAATGGTTGACTATCAGCTTTTTGGTTTGCAGGCCGGCGGTTATCATCTGACTAATCTTATTTTTCATATATTAAGTACACTTTTACTCTTTTGGCTTTTTAACCGCATGACCGGAGCTCTCTGTAAAAGTGCCTTTGTGGCGGCTCTTCTTGCTTTGCATCCATTGCATGTAGAATCAGTGGCCTGGATTGCTGAACGTAAAGATGTCTTAAGCGCTTTTTTCTGGATGCTGACATTATGTTTTTACGTGTATTACACTGAAAAGATGTTTATAAGAAGATATCTGCTGGTTGTTTTTTCTTTCGTCATGGCTTTAATGAGCAAACCAATGGTAGTGACCCTGCCGCTGATTTTGATTTTATTAGATTACTGGCCGCTGGAACGTTTTCGGATAAAAGAAGCGGGAAATAATTGCGAAGGAATTTTTTCGAAAAAAAAACATTTATGGTTATTATACGAAAAAATACCTTTTTTTATTTTATCAATAATTCTTGTCATCATAAATTTATTTTATACTCCTGAAAATCAAATTACGCATGAAGTTCCGGATGAAGAACACTTTCCTTTTCTTTCAAGATTGGCCAACACGCCTGTTTCGTTTGTTACTTATCTGGAAAAAACTTTTTGGCCTCACGACATGACTTTTCTCTATCCTTTTGTGGAACACGTTCCTGTATGGCAGGTTTTAGTAGCATCTTTAATTATTATTGCTATAACAATATTTGTAATTGTAATGCTTAAACGTCTGCCCTATCTGTTCGTCGGGTGGCTGTGGTATTCAATAGCGATCGCGCCCGTTATTGGAATCATTCAGATATCGGCTTCCACACCATATGCGATGGCTGACCGCTATCATTACCTTCCTTCAATCGGCATTGCCATTATGCTGACGTGGGGAATTGCATATTTCTTTAAAGACGCAAATATTCGGAAAAAGATTTTATTCCCGGTAGGAATAGCTTTCATTGCCGCCATGTCCATTATAACATGGAAGCAATGCGGTTTCTGGAAGAACACGGCCACTCTGTTTAATCATGCTTTACAAATTACCAAAGATAATTCTGTGGCACACAATAATCTTGGCCCGTTTTTGGCTGAAGAAGGCAAAATCAAGGAGTCAATTTATCATTATAATGAAGCGATCAGAATAAAACCATATTTTCCTGCAGCTTATAATAATAGAGGTGCCGCTTATTCCAAATTAGGTCAATATCAGGTCGCCATTAAAGACTTTAGCAAGGCTATACAAATGGTACCGATTTTTTCCAAAGCCTATCTCAATAGGGCCAATGCTTACGATAAACTTGGTCAGCACAAAAAAGCTATAGAAGATTTTAGTAAATTAATAAATTTACACCCATATCATGCCGACTTTTACAATAAAAGAGGCGTCTCTTTCGCTAAACTTGGTGATTATCAGCATGCCATAACGGATTTTAATAAAGTAATATTTCTGCAACCCCATAGTGCAATAGCTCATAAAAATAGAGGATTAACCTATTTTAAACAGGGGAATAACAATAAAGGTTGTCTTGATGCGCAAAAAGCATGTGATCTGGGTGATTGTCATCAATTGGAAGACGTAAAGGCTAAAGGTCTCTGCCGATGAGAATATTTTTCGCTCATTTTCTGTATATACAAAAATTATACAATAACCGTATAATTTATTAATGTGAGAGACAAAAAATTTATATGAAAAAGAATCCCATCCAACACCCTCGTGTTCTCGTTTTAACCTCCACTTTTCCCCGTTGGGAAAATGATTCTGAACCGGCTTTTGTTTTCGAACTAAGCCGCCGATTGTGCCCTTTCTTTGACATTACTGTTCTTTCCCCGAGGACGCCGGGCAGTAAGAAACTGGAAAATTTGGCGGGACTGCGGGTGATTCGTTTTCCCTATTTTTTTCAGTCCTGGGAAAAGCTGGCCATGCATGGTGGCGGTATAATGAACAGATTGAAATCCAACCCTTTCAATTATTTATTGGTGCCTTTTTTTCTGCTGGGCCAGTTATGGGCAATCGTCCGTCTGCTGCGCCGGGAGCGCTTTGATCTAATTCATGCCCATTGGCTGATACCGCAGGGATTAATTGCCGCTATAGGTTTGATTTTGACGCGGCAACAGATACCTCTGGTTTGCACATCTCACGGTGGAGATTTGTTTGCCTTAAGAGGAGCAATTTTTCAATTTCTGAAACGCTGGATTATTAATTATAGCCGAACGCTGACCGTTGTCAGTCATATCATGCAGAAAGCTGTTTCTGACATGGGCATTGCTCCGAATAAAATGCAGGTGATACCAATGGGAGTTGATCTGAAATATCTTTTTACACCCGATCCCACGGTTAAGCGTAGTGTTTCGGAGCTGCTTTTTGTGGGCAGACTGATTGATGTAAAAGGCATACAGGTACTTCTGGAAGCTATTTCCTTATTAATTGTAGAAAAAACGGATATACGTTTGTCCGTGGCGGGAGCGGGACCTCTGGAAAATGAATTACAGGAACTGACGCGCAAACTTAATATTTCCGACAAGGTTGATTTTCTGGGAATGATTACGCATTCGCAACTGCCGGAACTTTATCGGCGGGCCACCATCGCCATATTTCCGTTTGTTATAACAAAAAGCGGTGTCCAGGAAGGATTTGGCCTGGTCGTGATAGAAGCAATGGGTTGCGAATGTCCGGTTATTGCCGGTGATGTTCCGGCAATTCATGATAGCATTACCCATGGAGAGAACGGATTTATTTTTTCCTCCGGAAATTCGCAAGCCCTTGCTGATACAATCAGCCAGACGCTGAATGATCCTGATTTATGTCACAGATTGGCCAAAGAGGCACGCAAAAGGGTGGTGGGAAAATTTGATTGGGAAGTAATAGCGGAAAAATATGCGGGAATTTATAAAAAGTTAATTAAAATATAAGAGTATAACACAGAGATATTAATATTTGAGTAATTGTAAAATTAAGAATGTTCTGATAAAACTTTTTCAAAAAGTTTTTTGTATTGTCCGATCATTTGGCCCAGAGTGAACATTTTTTCAACCTTTGTCCTGTTGTAATCTCCCATTTCGCGGCGCAGTTGGGGATTCTCCGCGAGGAGATTTATTTTATTTGTAAAGGTGTCAACATCGCCCAGCGGACATAAAAATCCGCCTTTGCCGTCATCAATTAATTCCGGCATGGAAGAGCAGTCGGTCGCTACAATGGGTAGTCCACAAGACATAGCTTCAAGAACTGCCAAGGAAAGTCCCTCCCGAACTGAAAGAGATAGTAATATGTCAGCATCTTGATAAACAAGGGGCATTTTTTGATACGGTATTGAACCCAGACAATGAAGTTGAGGATGATTGACCATATTACTGGTGGTCCGTAACCCTGAAGTGTAATTTATTATAATGTTACTATCAAGCCTGTTTGCAATGGGTTGAAGCCACATAGCGCCCTTCCTTCTCGTGACGTTTCCGCAAAACAATACATTGATTTTACTATTCGGTTTTTGTTTTTTAGGAGTAAAAAGACAATTATCAACACCATTATAAATGATTCTTATATTATTTGTTATCTCCAATTCCCGTTTAACCAGATCAGCTGTAAATTGACTAACCGAAGTAATTATGTCAGCTTTTCCTAAGCCTAATTTTGTAAACATTTTTAAGTCCGTCTGATAATGAATATTTTGTAAGACGCTACTGAAATCACGCATAAAAGGGTCTAGAACATAATTATGAAATGTGACAATCAGGGGAACATTTTTTCGTGCATGAAAAAATGCGTAGTCTGGAGTGGTATGAATTAATCCGGCGCGCCGGAACCTTCCCAGTAAAAACAAGGAAAGGGGAAATAGTGTTCTGCAGGGATTATATGAAACAACATGATAATCAGCAATATTGCTTTCCAATGTTTTGTGGACAATATAAGCGCCGCTTCCGGTTCCCATGGGACTTATAATATCTTTTGCCGCAGTCAAAATTTGTTTCACCTCGTCATATTATTATTTTTACGCAAAGCACTTATCCATGCTTTGATTGGCACAAAGGACCGGAAACGGATTGCCCTTACTATACTTCTCAATGAAAGAGTCAATAGCCTTCCTAAATAAAGAAAAGGGGTTTCCCATACATGTACGGCAAGTTTTTTCGCCAGTATCATATGACCACGTGCTACATAATACTCATAAAAGAAATTGCCTTGTCTACTTGATCCAACTCCTTCGTGTCTTACTGTTGCCTGATTTAAGCAGGAAATGTTCCAACCCGAAAGCTGAAGACGCCGACAAAGTTCAACGTCCTCCCCGTACATAAAAAAATCTTCATCAAACAAACCATCTTTAATGATATGTCGGTCAACGAGAAGAGAACAACCGGTTAGATAGGGAAATGTGCCAAACACGTAATGTGAAAACATGAGACCGGTAAGGCGATGATACCATAGATAATCCATTTTGTTTAGGCCAGTGTCAATGATGGGAGATGTGAGAACTGTTCTTTTATTTTCATGCATGCCTGTAAGAAGTTTCTGAAGCATCCCCGGAGTTGCTTCCGTATCATTGTTGATTAAAAGATAATAACGGTGCGGATGAGTATTTTCTAGCCAACGTAAGGCGTTATTAACACCCTTTGCGTAGCCAAGATTTTGCTGATTAACGATCTGATGAATTGTGAAGGGTAAACTGTTTTGACTGAAAGTAGAAAGTTCATTTCTTAATTGAATATTGGCTTTTTGATCACCGGAATTGTCAACGATCATAACTGTATCAAGTCCCTGATCGAGAAGTGATGATAAGCATCTTATTGTTTTGTCGCTTCCAAAATAATCAAGGATAATGGCGCAAACATTCGACATTGTTTTAATTTTTTAAAGCGATTAAATTTAATTGGTAATTTAATACAATCTTCGCGTGTTATTTCCTCTTGCAGCAAACAACAAATTGCATTGCGTAAGCGTGTTCTTTTTTTGATAGCATTCTCTTGAGTTTGAAAGGAATGCCGGATTTATTCCAGTATGTGCCGCAGCCTTCCGGTAGAAGAGGGGATTGAACCGGAATCAGGTTACATACTTGTAACCCGGCTTCTTCAACCATCTGGCGAATTGTCGGTTCAGTAAAAAATCGAAGGTGGCTTTTGTCAAGAATTCCTGCGCTGGAATAGGAGAAATCGTTGTTATATAAACTGGCAATAATTTGTACGTGAGCAATGTTAGGCAGCGATATGATAATTCTGCCGTCCGCTTTGAGGAATTGTCCTGCTTCCTTTAAAACACTCCAGGGATCGCGCAAATGTTCAAGCACATCTGCAAAAAGAACAAAGTCGTATTGTCTGCCGGCAAAAGCATCTTTCCAGAGATATTGTTCAATATCTCCGATATGGCAATCGCGCGCAAATTCAGATGCCTGTTCGGCACAGGATTCATCTATTTCCACGATATCAACAACGGCATTTCGTTCCTCTTTCAGGTAGCGGGTAAAAAATCCGGATGAAGGCCCGAATTCTAAAATATGAGAATCCGACCTTATAAGCTGATTTATAAAAGCCCAAGCTTTTTCTCTCTTTTTATCTATAAGGTATTTCGTTGATTCATATTCTTTTGTGTAACGGATGGCGGATTCATGACTTTCTTCCTGTTTTTCCAGGTACTTTGTCGGGATATTAAACAACGCTCTTGATGTGGTATTAATATATGCGTAGCCGTATTTTTTATCAGGTTCAAGATATGCGCCTTCAGCCCATTCATTCCAGGCATTGATAAAAATAAATCGGTTTTCCGGGTTCTGATATTTTGCACTGGTATTTTCTATAATTTTTCGTAGCCATTTATAATAGCTATTTAAAGAGAAATTCAGATAAATGGTTGCGTTTCGTAAAAATCTTGGCGTGTTATCCCATCCTAAGGTGCATCCCTCGTATATGGAAGTATCTGTGTTCGGATAAGTATAAGAATTTACTCCCGACTCATAATCAAAACGATATCCGCCGGTAAAAATCTTTCTGTGACCGTGTATTTTTTTACATTTGAAAGTATGTGGCGGAAAAGCGGCATAAGCATCGAAACCTATTTCAGAGAGAGAAGTATGTGGAAATACCTCCCCATGAGTGACAGCAACTAAATGTAATTCTCCAATGCCGTTTTCCTTCGCCCAGTTTCTCCAGCGCTTTGCTGTTTCCAGCGGATTCGGTAATTTACTGATACGATAAACGATCAACATAGGTTTGCCATTGACCCTGATATATCTGGAATCTCGCAGATACGGTTCCAGGAATTGAATGAACTGCAGATCATCCTCTGGTGAAAAAATCTGTTTCATCAGGATGAGATGGTCACTTCCATCCCATCTTTTGCTCCACGTTTCATTTGCCCAGCACAGGCAGAAAGGCATGTTAATCTCCGGATGTTTTAAAAATAAATCAACCGGTTTTCCGAGCAACCTCTTCCCATGAAACCAGTAGTGATGAAAGCAAAATCCGAAAATGCCATGTTTTTTTGCCATCGCAACCTGTTTTTTAATGATTTCAACATCGCTCAGATCGTAATAGCCGATATCCTCATGCGGCTCTCTCGGTTGATAATGTCCTGGAAACAGTGGTTCGGTTTTTTTGGTATTAGTCCAATCTGTAAATCCTTTTCCCCACCACTCATCATTTTCCGGAATGGCATGGAACTGGGGCAGATAATAAGCGATTGCTTTGATATCGGTTATGTATTTGCTGAAATCTTCGTCTTTTTCATAATGAGCCGTGAAAGACCGTAACGGATGAGAGATTTTTTCGGATTGCTCTCGGTTTACCTGCAGCAAACCGAGATCATAAGAAATGTATTTCCATGAAGAGCCGTCCTTGTAAGTTATACTGGCAAAATCTGGTATCAGGTTTCGAACATAACGATACAGTTTTATCGTCAATTCGTATAGAAGGGGATATTTGATTAAATGCTGTTTAATGTACCCGACGATAATTTGCCAATACGATAATTTTCTGTTGATTATTTTTTGCCTGTTATTGGACATTTAAACAGATGTTTCCTTTCATGTTATTGAGGGGTTACAGACCTCTTTTTCCAGTCGTTTTAAAATAATGTTTATGATTGATGAAACTTCCAAAAGAGCCGCGGGACCATCAGCCCATAAAAAATCCACATTCTTCGGATCTGTGTAGAAACCGGTGTACGGCATATACTTGACAAATTCAAGATAGTGTCCCATCAATAGAATTCCCGGGGTTTGTACTGCATTAGCAAGATGCGCCGGACCGCTATCAATGCCGACAAACAAAGCTGCTCTGCGAATCACTTCTGCCGTTTCCAGGATGCTCAATTGATTACAGAGATCAAAGTAGTGAGATGATTTTATTGAAGCAAATGCCGAAGATCCCACTTCAACGACGTTGACATAATGGGTATTACACAGGTAATTTAATACTTGTATCCACTTGTTGCGGGGGATATTTCTGGATTCTTCATTAGATTTACAATTTATGACTATGAAAAAGGACGGCAAAGAAAGAGAATCAATCCTACGGATAATTTTTTTTGAGTAATATAAGAGTGGTCTTTCGGGTCTTATTGCGATTCCCGCTCCCTTTGAAAAGGCTTCCAGGAGTGAAGGATGGCGATATTGAGTTCCATATTTAATGGCCTGTGCGGTTTCATCTTTTAATAGAATGAAATTGCAGCGGGAACAATATCTTTCATGAACATTCAAATCGATTATAGCATCAAACAAGCCTGAATCGCGCAGCCGGGACCATTCCCACATACACAGCACACTGAACACATATTTAATATGAGGGTTTTTCTTTACAATTTCCTGATAACGGATATCTATACACCAGATTATATAGGCGCCGGGGTTTTTTTCATGTAATTGTCGAGCGACAGGCTCACACGCCACAATATCTCCCATGTGCATCAATTGCGATATAATTATAATTGGTTTGTCCGATTTTAATATCCTGAATAAGCGAAGGCGTGGATAAAGAGAACAATATTTTATAAAATAATTTATACGTGCCTTTAGCTTATGAACTAACCACTGCCTTGAGCGTTTATCCCGAGTCATTGAGACCGCTCGTTTTATCAATGAAACTGAACGATGAAAGAATGGCAATTTAACTCCGTCGTTTATCGGATTCCCTTTAGGGCTGTATCCCAAACTGTAGTATTTCGTTGCTGGAACCCCTAAAGGAATCATTTCATCAGCATATTCCACCGAATCGGCGGCAAATCGCCTTAGTCCTTCTGTGTAGATGGATTCATTAATGGAAATCCCTGGAAGCCTGCCAAGATGTCTGAAAGTCTGAAGCATTTTAGGTTCAAAAACAGCACAAAGAGAAAGAAATCGGGCCAAGCCCGCTGTTAATAGCCGGGGAGTTGATCCTGTAGTAAAATAACAAGATACAGCATGCTGGGCATAAGTGCTCAAGTTCGGTGAGTAAATCGGATATTGATCAGGGTTTTCTCGGGAAGAGCATGATTTATCAACAGCCTCTATACACAGGTCATGAATGATTTGGAGAGCACAACAAACTTCAATGGATAACTGTTGAAGTTTATCAAAAGGTTTGGGGATGTTATCGATCCAATTTTCTCTTAGGTTTTCAATTTTTTTCGCCAATTCAGAAATATCCGGCGGCAGTGTCATTCCTGCCATCGCGGCTAATTGGCAGGTATATTTGAAACTGTGTAAAGTGTTGATGATGATGCGAAGCCGAATGGGTTTCTGCATGGCAAACAAAAATAAATCTTCAGGAAGTTTTGTGTGAAGCGAGGCCGCAAGATGCCCGAGAGCAATTCCCTTAGAAGCTCCATCCGGCACTTTAGGTAAATCCAGTTTTTCCCCCCACAGGTGTTGAAGACTAAAAGCAGGGTACCAGCCGGCCATCTTCTCCCAGAGTTTCGGTGTGCAGAAATAGGGAGGATGAACCATATACGATTGAATCGATGCCGGATATTCAGCCTGCCGGTAGTCTTTATATTTTATGGGCTGTGCTTCCGGCCAGACCACAATAAAATCAATATCCGAGTGGCCAGCCGCGCCTATTGATCCCAGTTGATAAATGGCGACAGGACGTTTATCGGATTTAGTCCACCGGTCAATTAAATAGTCTTTCGCCTTCATATAATCAGCCATTGTTGCCTTAAATGGTTCATCGGTAAAAGGTCCTCTTTGTATATCTCCCAGAGCAGATAAAAATTCCTCTGGGGCTGATCTATTGACAACATCCGCATCGGCAATTTTTTTTCGCACTGAATTAATTAATCTTAATGATTGTTCGGCAAAATCACTTCCTATCATGTATTGCGCTAATTTAGCCGATTGTTTAGACTTGCCGTGAAGAAGGGCACGTTTTGGTAAAAAACCTGCTTTTCCAGTCAATCTGGCAATGGAAACAAGTAAATGTGGCGGCCGATAACGTTCCGGTAAACTGGATCTTATGTTTGTTGCAATTTCGATGGGCATCCATTGGTCCGGCGTGAAGTCCAGTTTTGCTTCACTGAACGAGAAACTTTTATATCTGAATTTATTGGAAATGCTTTGCAGATAAAGAGAAGGTAATAACATTATTGTTCCCAAAACAACTTCAACATCCCATGCATCAGAAATATATTGCTTATTATTTGCCCATTCTTTGATGTGCTCGTTAAAATATTCCACTAATGAATCGGTAAAAAATTCCGAATTATAAGGTCTGACATATATGAATTCATCATTTCCGAAGATGTTTACGCCGTTTTCATATATAACAAGTGGAAGTAATCCTTGCGGGTATATTGATAAATCAAATTCTGTCAGGTAGTAGGGGCCATGGTGCATTAGGGGATCAAATGCATATGTATAAATTAAGATTTGACGAGCCTTCTGTCTCAATCCAACAAGTGCATCTTTATCTAGAATCACGTTTCCTCGAATGATAAATGCCAGATCCAAGTCACTAAAACCATTCCTATCATCAAGGGTGCCTACACTGCCGTGTATTAGGCCATGCCGGAAGTAATGTGCGCCATGTTTTAGGAGCCATTTTCTGAGTTCATGCACCGGCCAATACTTTTTTTGGCTGCCACCTGTCCGAAACCATTCCTCATAAGATTTTCCTTTTGGAAGTATCTGAGGTGGAGAAAATGAGACAGGGGGATCCTTTTTCCACAAGCTAAATGCACGGGAGAGAATTTCAGCATACTTATATTGATTAAGGTGTGTGGCCAATATTTTTTTAGGTAGAATGGATTCTCCTATTAAACGGCTGCAAATACCGTTTAAAACCGTCAATTTTTCACTAGGCAAACTCTTTCCAGTACTCAAAAAAGACCTGTGACTGCCTGCCTGGCTGACATGAAGAAAATATGTGAGGCATTCATGCAAATGATATTGAAATATTGCTGCCCTGAATAGTTTCCAGTTTTCTTTACCCATTTCATTATTCAGATGTGAATGTTTTTGCGACATTATATTTGATGATTATTGAAGAGAAATAAAACCGATTTCACCGGCAATTTTTATCATTAAGATTTTTCTTTTTTATCAGGAGACATCTGTAAGGAAAGTTAACACTTGCAACATTTTTATTACACGGGATGTCAGGATACGGTGCTGGTCGGCCATTCAAAAGAACCTTAACAATATTAACATTCCATTCGATGGCGTCAAGCTGATCAAGAATATGATTGTTGAACGCTGCCATGCTGTATGTCCGTGCGTAATTACCGGAAAATATACCTCCGGGAAGTGTCGCGGTGGGATCTATTATACGGGTAGATGCGTCACTATATTTTCTGTGTAGAGTTAATTCATCTGTAATTTCATAAAATCGTTTTGTTAAGAACAGTGGAACAATACAACACATGCCGCCCGGTTTTAGTATTCTCTTAACTTCACGTATAAAACGTATGTCAGTATCATTCTGGAAATGCTCAAAGGAGTGGTGACAAGATATTTTATCTATACTGTTTTCCGGCAAAGGTATATTGCCTGCGTCACTTTCTATATAATCCACTTCAGTTCCCAATGCTTCAATGATAAAATTTGCTATGGCTCGATCTTGAAGAATTCGACGGGCAACTTCGGCTGTTTTCAAATATCCATACGTGCCGCCGGCAACATCCATTAAAATATCTTTCGGGCATAGTCTTAGCAAATTATAACTGCAGAAGAACTCTATAATCTTTTTATGTCTGATATCACCGAACGACGTTTCCCAGTCAGGGACATATTGGTCACACCATCTCTTCAAATCATTCTTATTAATGTCCATTTCCGAATATCTGCATTTTTCAGGCAGTTGTAAGGAAAGAACGTGATCCGGCAACGATTGAACAATATGATTAATTAAAAGATTTGACCATTTTTTTGAGAAATGCCGCATCAATCTCATAATACACCACGCTTTGTGAATTTTTTTTAAAAAAGCATGGGAAAAATCAAGAAATTAGGACCATTTGGCCTCTAGTACAATAGGTGCGTAACTTGCCGATAGGGCCGCATTACCAATAATTTTAACAGACTTTATAGCCTCATATCTAGCGAGGTGTTCTCCCCATTGACCTGATTGCCTCTTTTCTGTAAATCCTATGGTGATACTATACAGACCTGGTGCAAGAGGGATTCGCGGAATAATTATTTTTGTCTTTATAATTCCATGGTTATTTTCAAAGGAGATTCCCGATGCTCTTGAAAATGATTGGGCAATCATGCGCATCGATTGATCGAAAATACCGATTGCAATCACACATGCCTGTACATTCTTATGCAATCGATAATCAAGTTCAATTGTTATATCACTTCCATACTGGAAAATAGGCATAGATTCATTGTCAGAAGAATCCTCTCCATATAAGCGAATTTGCTCAATCACAGCTTTTCCTGTTCCGGTAACCGTTACCCCTTCATTTTTGAATGAATCGTTGTAATGCTCAATTCCACCGGCAACATCATTCGATTGGAAGGCAGCCATTCCTTTTTCCATAACGATAATTTTATTAGCGATGCGTGCTACCTGGTTCATCATATGTGAAACAAAAACAACTGTCGTTTTATTCGATTGCCGATTCAATAAGTTGAAACATTTTGTTTGAAAACCAACGTCGCCTACGGCAAGAACCTCATCAATCAATAGGACGTCCGGTTGTAGCGAAGCCGCAATCGCAAAACCAAGCCGTACCTGCATTCCAGAACTATAGCTTTGCACCGGTGAATCAATGAATTCTCTGACTTCACTGAAATCAATTATCTCTTCAATTTTCTCATCAATTTCCCGTTTGCTAAGTCCCAGCACTGAACCATTAACGTAGATGTTTTCGCGTCCGGTCAAGATAGGATTAAATCCCGCACCGAGGGCAATGAGAGCACCAACACGGCCGCGTATTGTTATACAGCCCTTGTCCGGCTTGATCAGACCGTTGAGCATTTTAAGAAGGGTAGTTTTGCCCGCTCCGTTGCGGCCAATAATTCCGAGACATTCTCCACGCTTTAAATCAAAAGAGATATCTTTTACCGCCCAGAATTCTTCGGAACGAAGTCTATCGTGACCGCCTCTATACCCCAGGGCTTCGCTGGAGATGTCCTTAAAACCATACCAGAGTGATTTTTTGAGGCTGCGACAAAATTTCTTTGATACGCCGTCAGCTTTTATTAAAATATCATTGGTGGTCATTTTATTCGGTTTTGTTTCACAAGAATTATTATTTCCGGTTGGCAAATGCATGTTTCTGCGTAATCATTTATCTATAGTAATCAATTTCCCGTCAAGTACAGATCTTAGTGCTTCGACTCTTTGGAGTCTGATGTCGTAAGTATTTGTTCCGTCAAGAGTTTGCCATTTTAACCAGTCACTTCCCGGTTTAATTCCAAAATCTTCAGGTTTGTCGGAGACCAAAGAATTCTTGACAAGCATCATTGGTTGAATACCAACTACAATATAATCTTTAAACTCTTTTACAAACTCTTTTGTTTTGAGAAACATCTCTTCAGTTTCTCCAGGGAAGCCTGCTATCAGGGAGATGGACTGATGTATTCCGGCATTATGCGTCATTTTTATTACCTGTTTGGCCAGATTTATATCAAAGAACTTTTTATTCATTAGATCCAGAACTTCTTGACATCCGGATTCCAGCCCCCATGCCAGATTATAACAGCCGGCTTTTTGCATCTTGTTGAGCATATTAAAAGTCAATTCTTTTCTTATAAGTGCCATACCTCCCCAACTGAACTTATGACCTCCCCGAATAACCAGATCGCAGAACCTTTCGAGTTCTTTCGGAACTCCGTTTAACAGGGAATCATTGAAACTGATATAAGGAAGATTCATCCGGTTGTACTGAAACATCCGTCTGTATGGCATTATCCTATTATACAAAATCCGCCATCGGGAAACGGAAGGATTGTGATGCATATCTTGCAGGTGTTTGACAATTTCGTTATAGATATTTTCTGCCGAACGAAATCTGAACACAGAAAAATTCGGTCTCTCGCTGCAAAATGCGCATTTGTTGATACAACCACGGCTTGTCATCAGACTGAAATTATATACATTGCCGTATTTTCTGAAATCAATATCACTGTAGTCGGCGAACGGGATTGAATTCAAATTCCGTACTATTTCAGGAACTCCGTTATTGACGATATCACCGTTATCTTTTTTATAGGACAATCCCGGAACATCAAGCTGAAGATTTCCATATTTGTAAAAATGATCAAGAGCTTTTATCCATATTAGATCACCTTCTCCGGTACAAATGGCATCCACATACTTGTTTTTAAGGATTTTGAGACCATCATATGCTGGAAAACACTGAGGTCCTCCGATAAATATCCTGGCGGCGCGATTATTCTCTTTTATTTTCCGGGCCGTATAGAAGGCTATGTTCTTGGAATATACATTTATAGACATCGCATAGAGATCAATTCTCAATCCGGTTATTTTTTCTATACATGAATCTATATATCTTGAATATTTTTGAATGATTTTATCGCTGTCCACCTGCCATAAATTTGCTGATTGGGCATTCCAAATTTTTTTATCTTCCTTCTGTACAGAGTTGTATATATCAATATTCAGATCAAATCCGAAAAATTCATGCCCGGCTTTTAGTGTCGATCCTCTGAAAAGGGCCGTCGTATAGGAAGGGAAATGAGGGTCCCACGGAGGAAAAAAGAAGAAAGCAACTTTCATAAATATTGTCCTTTTAAATAAAGAGAAATAAAAGTTTCTGTGAGATTCATCCGCCCATTCGTTCTATAAGAATGGGCATTGCCAGTCGATAAAGGAGCCAGCCGGCAAATAAAAGAACCATAGTGATTAGGAAAACGACCGAAGCGGGAAATAAATTGCTTGCTGCACCTATTGCCAACCATTCGCGTGTGGTAACGATAAGTGGACTAACCGGGTTTAATGATGTCAGTCGCGCTAGAATACCGGTTGTGGGTGGTGCATAAACAACCGGAGTAAACAGCATCCAGAAAGAAAGCACCATACTCAATACTTGACCTATATCAGTATAAAGTATGCCTATAGGTGTAAGAATAATTCCGATCATTATACCTAAACAAAAAATGGCAAAAACTCCTGTTACTGCAAGTGGTGCGGTTATTGGCGGTACAATTCCATAATAGATAAAGATTGCTATAAGTAAAATCAAACGTATTGCAAAATTTAAAAAAACATCCAACATACCGGAAATCAGGATTGCTTCACGCGGGAAATTGATCTTTACCAGCATAGACTTGGCGGCCGTCACCGTTTTAATGGGGCTGTTTATTGCGTCGGCAAAAACTTGCCACAAAAGCGTTCCTATCATTACGTAGGCAGGGTAGGGAAGCGGCAGGTTACCCACATTGAGAATCCCGCTCCGATTCAACAAAACGAATGTGCAGGTAGCCACGATGGGTGGTAGGAAAGCCCACACGTAGCCAAGCAGACTCTGCCGATAACGGGCACTTACGTCACGAACAAAAAGTCGCCAGGCCAGCTCACGTGAAGAATACAAATCACGAAACATTTCACGAATGAGTTTCATCGGATTGCGCAGAGCTGATTCAGGTGTGTAAACCGAAACACGGTCTTTTGAATGGACTTTCTCAGCGGCTAAAGTATTTTTTTTAAATAATAAGTCCAATTCTTTGACACCAATTTTTTATTCATTATTCATATGTTTAATTACGCCGGATTCAGTTCACTCCGCCGGTTACGTCGCTTTATTGAATCCAGGCATTTCTTTCCCATACGTACAAATGGTTCTTCTACAATTTTGTATGTTAAGAAAGAAATGCCAATAAGTAAGAATAATGTAATGCAGACAATTATCAAATATTGGATCGATAAAGGAACCGGCCATGCATATATATATCGATACAGTGGAGTTAGATAAACGATTAATATGGGATGACATAAATACAAAGAAAGGCTCAGTTTGCCGAGGTATACAGTATAGTTATTAACAATAATGTTAAGTGGATTTATTGCAACACCAATTATAAAAATTGAAAAGATTATGGCTTGCCAATGGTATTGATCAAGTACTGGTAACTTTTTAAGAAGTAATCCGATAAAAAGCAATAAAGAAATGCCTAACAAGAACAAACCGGTGCTTTTTTTATACTTGAACTGATGTAGTGGATTTCTCTTCAGTATATAATAGATTAAAACGCCGGAGGCAAAAATTGGCAAATGCCTGATAAAAGACCACTGAAAGTATGTTTCATAATCAAATGGAATATATTTTATAAGGCATTTGAAAGCATAAAACATCACTACTGATAAAAGAATAAATATTGCTGCCTTCCGTAAATTATTGAAATATTGGTAAACGAGTGGCGATAAGAGATAAAGAAAAACCAAAGCACCAATGTACCAACTTGCCCAAACAATACCTGTTTGCCATCCGGGAAAGAGATTGAAAACAAACAGGAAGTTTGCAGCTACTTCGAGGGAGGAATGATAGTATGGGTTTCTTATGATAATTGCTATTATAAGCAGATAAAGGAGAGGGGCCACTCGAAAGAAACGGCGAATGTAAAAGCTGAGAAAAGGCCTTTGTTCCATTTGGTGCGCTTTCATCGTGTAACAAATGGAAAAACCTGTAAAGAGGAAAAAAAGAGTGACCCCCATTCCCCCCACACGAACCCATGACGATGCCCAGACAGGCGTCACCAGATTTGGTTTGGGGATGAACACCATATGATATAGCACGACCCATACTGCCGCTAATCCACGCAAGGCGTCTAAAAAAAGAATCCGTCCGGCATAGCTTGTCTCGTGATTAACCACTTGAATTCAGCTCCGCCCCGTGAGTTACATAGAAATAATGTAGCCCTTGGAGATACTCAATAAATTCAACTTGTTATACATAGCGGAATAATCTTTACCCCGTTAGAAAGCCCCGCTGCTTGCCCCGTGCGAAGCATTGCTTCTATCGGGGCTTGCAGCGGGATTGATGGTTCTTCTTTTTCAACGAACACGGGGTTTAATGCCCTATGTGAGCCTACCCGTTGGAAAGTCGAAGACTTTCTAACGGGGGTTACTTATTCCTCTGTCGTTCCCACACCAGAAAGTTTGGCCTGTTTTTCATTTTAGGCATAAAGGCCTTGAATTCTTCTCTGGTCAAAACAAGAGAACGAATTTTACGTTTGATATATCGTTCAGTTTTTCTGCTCAAATCGTTCAGATGATACTGATTTATTCTCCCTACAAGCACTAAATCTATGATTCCGGTATCCTTGCCTTCGGCATAATCATCAATAATATAGGCATATTCCAATTCTCCCAGTCTGGTGAGGATGCTTTCAATAACCTGATCCAGACCCATAACCTTTCTGACCATTGATTTCAGCTCCGGGAAAAGAGGATGACTGTTGTTTGATTTGTAATATACGTTTCGTCCTTCCTTCCGGGATGTCAGTAGTTTGGTTTTTGTAAGCTGATTTAATTCTTCACGGACGGCATTGGAAGATAAATTAAAATCCTTTGAAAGTTCGCGAAGATACGCTTTCGTTCCCGGGTTGAAAAAAAAGCGCACCAGCAGATTGATTCTGGTTTTTGAAGATATTAGTCCTGTAAAAAGCTCCTTCATTTTTACTCCTTTATGAGTAGTTATACTACTCATAACATATTAGGAAAAATTGTCAATTATTATTTTGTGTATCAGATAGAAACACTAGGTTGAAAATTTGTTATCAGATTTTTGTTTGGCCGGGTGAATTATTCTTTATCAGGATTTGTAAAGATGTTCGTTGTCCTGAATATCCATCCACATCGCGAAAAGAAGTGATTGAAAACTGCTTATGAACAAGAACAAAAAGGCCAGCATTGTTGTGGGAGAAACTGCTTGGCGGGAAAGGGTAAGTATCAGAACTTTGAAGGTGTATGGCAAGGAAACTATCCCCATGACAATCGCAAAATGATAGAGAAGAAAAAGAGGGTGGAAATCACGGAACAGATATTTAACCCAGAGCCGTTTAAAGAAATTTTTGAAAAGCAGCCAGGCTATTCCGGGAATGACTTTATGCACCTTCATTTTGGAGGATTCACCGATGTTGTAAACAGGCTTGATTTTTACTTCCTTGAGAGTGCAGAAAGCCATATTCAGTTTAACAAGCATATCGTTGGGCATTCCGTATTTTGGATAAATTTCATGAATTTTTATGGCGTTTAAAGCGGAAAGGGAAATGGCCGTGTAACCTGTCTGCGTATCGGAGACGTGCCAGTAACCCGAAGATATTTTAGTCATGATTGAAAGAATGGAGTTTCCCAGAAAGCGCATGCCGGGCATGACCATGCGCACTCCGCCGTGAATAAGCCGGTTGCCTTTGACATAGTCAATATCTTCAGTCAGGACAGGAGAGCATATTTTTTCCAGTTCAGCAGGATCCATCTGTCCATCACCGGCCATAACGGCTGTGCAATCTATATTATTGTCCAGACACCATTTATAGCCACGGGCTATGGCTGCTCCCACTCCGCCATTTTTCAGATTATTGATTAAAATAACACGATCGGTTTCGGGGCTGGAGTTTGCCGTTTCCGAAGGAATAAAATATTTAATGTCACTCTGTTGTTTTTCTTTGAGAAGGGTTTCCACGCGGTTATATTTATTATCGGGATTCTTATCGTCATTGTTCCTGATAGTTGGAGAGGGTTTTTGTTTGCTGATATAATCAAGAACGACCGCGGCAGTGTTATCTTTGGAACAGTCGTTGATAACGATAATGCGGTCAACGAAATCAGGCATTGTTTCCAGAACGTTTCTGATTTGTTTTTCTTCATTAAATGCGGGGACGACAACGGCGACAGTTTTGTTAAACAGCATAAAAAAACAGCCTCCACGTTTCTTTATGTTAACGTACTATTTTTTGTTTATTATGTCCAAAACAATTTTACCGTAATATTTGAATTTCCTTGATATTAAATTGTTCGGGTAATATTATAAAATACAATTTAAAGTAGGGCGCGGTCCTTGAACGCGCCGCGGATTGTTCATGGAACAATTCCTACAAAATTGCTGTTTGCACAGATGTACTGTTATGAAATGATAATTAAAATAAGGTGCGAATGGATCAGAAAACCGAAGCCGAAATCGTTGTCAGGGTTTTAAAAGGTGACAGGCAGGCGTATGCTTTGCTTGTGGAAGAATATAAAAATCCCATCTATAATTTGGCCTATCGGATGACTCTTAATCCAGCAGATGCCGAGGATTTGGCGCAGGAGACGTTTTTGCGCTCCTTCAGAGAATTGTCTCGCTTTGACACAAACCGCAGTTTTTATACATGGCTTTATACAATCAGCCTGAATCTTATCCGTAATCATCTGAAAAAAGCAGGTCGACGCAAAACTGGTTTTCAGAACATGGAAACATTACCTGACATTAGTGCAAAAGAATTTCTTTTGAGAGAGGCCGATGATCAGGAAGGGTCAAGCAGGGAAAAGGAAAAACAACTGGAAATTTGTCTGAAAAAATTGTTGCCGGAGCTGCGGGAGTTGCTGGTTTTGCGTTTTTATCAGGGGTTGTCTTTCGAAATGATTGCCGATGTTACTGGAATTTCGCAAAGCGCCGTTAAAATGCGTGTTTACCGGGGGCTGGAAAAGTTAAGAAAAATTCTGCAAAAAATGTGACTTTTGGCCGTTAAGATTGTATATTTTACATAAGAATATGGCATTCCGAACGGGAAAACGTCATTCCGAATCCCGATACTTCGGGATGAGGAATCCTAAACCTTGAAAAACAAGATTTCTCGTCACTCCGTTTCTCGAAATGACATTCGCAACGGGGTTCTAAGTAACATGCAGTGATTTTATCCGTGAACCCTTAACATAAAAAAAGGTGTCATTCCGATGAGCGCAAGCGAAGAGGAATCTTAAAATGACAATATATTAAGACTTCTCCCCAGCGTAGCTGGACTATAGCCTTCGGTCGAAGTGGCATAACAACGTATTACGATACAACCTCGGAGGCGGGTAGAGTGCCCCTATAGTGACCTTCAGGTTATTCAGGGTGAATCCAGTGTTGTTAGATTTAAAGGAGATATGACGATAATGTTTAAAAAAGAAGATAAGAACTGGAAACAGTTTCAGGATTTGACCAAAATCATGGAAAGTGTCCCTCAAAAACATGCTCCGGACAATTTTACCTCCAGACTAATGGTGAGAATTTCTGAAGAGAAAGAAACGGCTCAATCTTTTTCTCTCCAGCGTTTATTCCCCACCAGTCTTAATTTCGGATTCGGCAATGCCGTGACAAAAACAGAATGTGCCTTCTATTTCCTTTTAACGGGATTTTTTTATTTTATTCTCGGCTTGATAATGATGATAGGACTTCCTCTGCCGGTAGTAGTTCAAAATAACGGCTGGCTTTCTTTTCAACCCCTATTTGGTATTTTACTTGCCGTTGAACTTATCATTATCGGTACTATACTCTACAAAAGGGGCGATTCCGCCGTTCGATTCGTTCGTATGGGAACCTTGCTTTACGCCGTGCTGATTATTTTAAACTTTGTGATTGGAGCTCTTTTAATTCAACCGGCGGCTGTTTTTATCATCGCAATTTTTTCCTTAACCGGATTGGCGTTAGCTGTTCTTTTGAGAATTGCTGTTGATCACTATCATCCGGAAACTGTTTTTTCGGAGGTGGGCAGATGAAGCGAACCGTTAAAAAGTTAAATGGTCAGAACGGCTTCACGATGCTGGAAATCATTTGCACTCTGATTATTATAGGAATTGTGTCGGCAGTTGTCTTTGCCCGGATGACCAGTACCAGGGATTATGATCTCGATTCTCAGGTGGAAGTTGTTAAGAATCACCTGCGATTGGCGCAATCACGGGCGTTGAGTTCAGGCAGTCCCTGGGGTATTAATTTTAATTCCACGACAACCTACTATCTGTTTAAGGGAACAGGCTCGACAACGCCTGAGCCGATTATTAATGAGAAAAGCAGTACGGTGGATTTGACTGCCAAGAAATCCGCATTGACGATTACACCACCCGCGGCGACCGGAGGCAGGGTAACTTTTGATTCCTTTGGCAGTCCCGGTGCGGCGAATATTACAGTCGGCACTAACGCTGGAGACATTATCGTGACGAAAAATACGGGGTTTATTCCGTAGGATTATATGGAGGAAACAGATGCCTTATATAAAAATTGATAAAATAAAAAACAGCAATGGCTTTACACTCATTGAAGTTATTGTTTCACTGGTGATTGCGGGTATTCTTGGCGCTATGCTTTTTGCTTTTATGGGGACCAGTATGATGAAGAGTGCCAATCCGGTTCTTGTGACGAAAGATGGCGCCTATCTTAATATGATCGTGGAAAATATGAATGCCGGCTATAGAGCACTGCAGGCAGACAAGAACGACGTTGGACCCGTAGGTCTGGACAAATTTAAAAAAAACGTAGAAAGTACAACTCCGTATTATTATGATCTTGATCAAGTTGACGAAGTCAAAGCTGACTATATTTCTTTTGCTAATGGAACTCCAGTCACTGCGACAAGCGCTGCATATAATCCCAACAACAGCAATATACTTCAGGTGACTGTTACTTATAAGGGGCTGACGGTCACCACACTTTTTGGGGGATAAAATTATGTTTACAAAAGGAACTTTTCTTAGAAAATCACAAAGAGGTTTTACTCTTGTTGAAGTCATTGTTTCTCTTGTTGTGGCGGGCATTCTGGCGGCAGTTGCCGGACTGGGTATTGTTCAGGCGGTCAAAGGATATGTGAAAACCAAACAAAACGCGGAAATGACTCAAAAAGTACAATTGGCCATGTCCCGGATTACACAGGAAGTAATAGAAATGATCAACATTCCCAACGTCGCGACTAGCACTTTCCTTCCCATCACCGGTTCCAACAACTGCAACGGTTCCGATTGTATTCGGACCATCGGGTTGGACGGCAATAAAATAAAAATCGCCTTCGGCAGTGCAAACATAAGCAGCGTGACCAATGGTGATACACTTCTTGATAATGTTCAATCTTTAACTTTTAAATACTATATGGTTACTCCTGAAACGCCAAGCGATGTGCCCAAAGACAGCTTCACACCGGGCACCGATCCGGACTTCAAACTGTGTGCCGTTGATGTTAAGATAGAGATGGTCAATTCCAGCGGTGATATTATGGAATTTCAGAACCGGATTTCTCCCCGCAACAACAATAATTTGGGAGGCAAGGATATTCCAAAGTTTGAAGATATTGACTATGCGCGATACAGGCTGGGCTGCTTTGTGGCGACAGCTGCTTACGGTAATTCCAGTCATCCGATGGTACAAATTTTAAGAGATTTTCGTGATAGATATCTTCTTTCTTTTCAGGGGGGAAAATGGTTCGTTAAGCAATATTATAAATACGGACCTGTTGCTGCGGACTTGATTCGCAACCGGCCGTTGGCAATGGGGGCTGTCCGTTGCCTGCTGGCGCCTGTCGCGGCACTGGCCTTCGGTTTGATGTATGCACCCATGGCGATTATTTTCGTATTATTAGTTTCAGTGATTTTAACAAGCGCCTTGTTTTCTGTCTTTCGGAGAAGATTCCCGGAACGTCTTGCCGTTTTTCGCTCACGGGGCAGTATCCTGATAGGTTTAATTGTCACGATGGTAATCATGGCCGTTTTGGCGGCGGCGATGGTGTCTATGTTTTCCTCTTCCTATGTAAGTTCAAGCTACGCGGATTGCGGACGCAAGGCTTATTTTATGGCGGAATCCGGATTCCGTTACGCGGCGAGCAGGTATCTCTGGGCAAATTCGGATACGGCAAAGGAAGACGCGATACTGGATTTGAACGGTGGAACAAGCGGTTTAACGAGTCCGGAGGGGGGTAAAACAGGTATTTTAAGCAACGGGAATTCATTTAATACAAAGGTCGCCCCCTTGTTTTTCTTAACAACATCCTACACTGCATCCAATCTTACCACACGCTATGTAGGAACAGCTCCCGCGGAGATGACCGCGGACACCTCCGGAGGATACATCATGGTGGGCACGGATAGTGCCCCGGCTTTTTATTCCTACAATTCCCACGCTGTTTCCGGTGCTACGATTACTTTCAACAATATAGCTGTTTCCCCTCCCACAACATCCATCTCCCTGTCTACGCCGGATGTTGATGTGCGGCCTGTGGCGCTTACCTCAGGTGGCACCTTGTCCAAAGGGGGTAATCTGACACTGAACTCAACCGGAGCCGGTGCATTGCCGCCTTTCAACGGCAACTTTACGTTAGTCAGCCCCTCGGGAGTGAAGATTACCAGTGGTGTCGCTGGCGGTGACGTTTTCAACTACAAGTCGCGCATAGGTAATACGCTATACAACATTAATCTTTACAATACCGATGCCAATTCAAAATGGAGCAGTTCCATCTCGGTGCCCGCTTCAACCAACGTGGTCTTGGCCAAGTTTCTCCGTCTTACTTCCACAGGCACTGCCGCCTGCGGGATTTCCCGCACGGTGACTTACGAAACGCCCATCGGCAGGGTTGCCGTTATGTTTGAACCTCAGGAAGGCGGCAGTGACGGATCTTCTTCCGCCAATTGGGTTGTTGATCCTGATGATGTTGTGGGAGGCGTTCCCACATTTACCGGTACCATAAACGTCGGTGCTCCGGGTAAGACCACCAGCGGTATTTTCTTTGGTTTTATCGGTGCGGTAACAAAATTTATTTTGGATATTTTGGCTGGGATTATTGGATTATTTTTTGCATCATGTGAAGCTCCGGATCCTTTAATGAATATTTTTGCTTTTGATTGGGCCAATACGCCTGCCAATCTTGCCCAAGCCTGGGTGGACGCGCAGGGTTTTTCTTCCTATGACCTTCAGACAAAGGTTGAAGCAAACGGTTTAAAATACTTCTTTGCCGGTATGATGTTCAAGGGCAGAAATGTCGGTTCTTATTATGGAACATACGGCATATCTTTTGTAAAGCCACGTAGATATTACGACCAGGCTTTGTTAGGTTGTGCCACGTGTTTAACTACTGACCAAATTGGTAATCTGATACCCGGATGGGCAGGCGGCTCTCTCTATAGTGGATCTTTAGAACAGACTAATGCCAATTCCAGGTGCTATTGGTCAAAGCCGCAATATGACTACGGGCTTCCCGCAATTGTTTTGTGGAAATTAGACACTAGCGGGAATTTTAACTGGCTCGCTTACCGAACGTTGACCACGAGCGACGGCATAGTTACATACGATTCCGGGACTAAAGCCTGGCGGCTGAACCCGGATTTTTCCACGGTTCTGGTGCGTGTTGCGGAAGGATACGCCATTACATTCGATAATGGGATAGCGGGAATGGAAATCAAGGAAGGTGACATAATCAGCAATGCGACAGGCACGAGAACTGCCCGAGTCGTCATGACACCGATTCTGAACAGCGGCACTTCCTGGGGCGCTGGTGCCGCAGGCACTTTAGTCGTGGCGAATGTCAACAATGGAACTTCAGGTGCAACATTTAGCAGTGGTGCCCTGTACAAGGGAGCCGTGCAGGTGGCCACGGCTACCGGATTTAACCAAACAAAGAAAAATTACATCAGGGCTTATTTCAGCAGGCCGACAGCATTGGGCACAGCCAATTCGGTGGAGACAGATAACAACCGTCTGGCCAATCCCGTGGGAAGTCACAACTGGCCACCGGATGACCTTGCTGATCTTAATTCAAGCAATGACTATTATACACTGGTGCAGTGGACTGGTACTAACGGTCTTACCAACACAAGCTCGCCGGCCGCTATTTTGACTTCTACCAGCGAACCAAGTGCCATTATCTCAGATAGCAGTCTGGTCAGTCCCAGTCCTTCATGCATGACCAGCGATACCACTAAGTTTACCTGTCAGGCCACCGATTTTGTGATTGGCAGTTATGCTGCCGATACTATCGCCCTGTTCACTGCCGATGACAACACAGCATCTATTTCCTACGACGACTTTTATCTTAGAGTTCTTTTAAAAAGCGGCGGTGTGGGGTTTCTAGGACCTATCCAGCATTAAAAAAGCAGCAAATTTCGAAAAGGCTGATATCTGAAATTCGTAAAAACAGATATCAGTCTTTTTTTAATATCTTGCCAGTGTAGTGTTACATTAATATCTTTACAGCATGTCATTTCGAAGCGAAGCCTATAGTCCAGCTGTGCTGGGGAGAAATCTTAATGATCATTAGAACATACAAGATATCTCCCTTTGATCGATATGACAAGATTTCAGCGTAACACCACACTAGTTTATATCCTCACGTAGCAAAAAGAAAATGTATAAATTTAACTTGACAATTCCGCCCAGCTTGCTGGGCGGAGGTTCATTTATTGCTTAATAATTGATTTTCCGAATCTATGTGATATCTTCTAGACAAAATTTAAAGGGTTGGTAAACATGTGGCAGAAATTTCTTATCTTCCTGAAAGTCAGCCGCTTTCCATTGTGGATAACATTGCCTCTCGTTTTTTTTCTTGGTCTGGCGTACGGGAAGCAGGGCTTAACGGATCCTTCTTTCAGATTCGCGCCCCTGATGATTATGCAGATACTGATGCTTTCTTTTCCCATTTGCCTCTTTACCTTTGGTTTGAATGATATCTATGATTATGAATCGGACAAAATCAATCCGCGGAAAAAATGGCTGGAAGGTTTATTGCTGTCCGAACAGTATCAGGGATTGGTGAAAAATGCCGCATTGCTGATGGGATTTGTTTTTATCGGCGTTTCTTTGGCAACTAAGAACATTATCAACATTTTTTATGCTGTGACGATACTTGTCATTTCTTATGTTTATTCTGTGCCGCCCTGGCGGTTGAAGACAAGACCTCCGTTGGATGCCGTATCGGGAGGCATTATCGGTTTTCTGGCACCTTTCGCTCTGGGCTTCAGCTTTGTGGATGACGCCACAGCCCTGCCTTTTCATGCCTATTGCTTCACTTTTTGCGTTATGGGTTTTCACTCCTTCAGCACTATTATGGATTATGATGTGGATAGGAAAAGCGGTGACAGGACTTTTGCCGTCGCCTATGGAAAAAGGTTTGCCGCTATATTTCCGGCCGTAGCTTGCTTATTCACAATTTTTTTCATCCATGTAATCTATATCAGGGCCTTCTTCCTGTTTTGTTTTTTCCTGTTTATTGTTGTATCGGTTATTCCTTCGGAAAAAATTGCCCGGTATTCTTTTCTGGCTATTTACCTGATTTCCATCATTATAACAGGCATCTGGGTCGGAACTATGATTATCCATTGAAGTGCAGCAAAGACTTTCCCATAGTCATTGTTAGCATTTGACTTTTTTCTGTTATATGGTATCTTCTCCGCTCGTTTGTTATTTATAACAGGAGGTTCATTAAGTGAAAATCAGTGTTCAAAAAGGCGTGCTTGCCGACGCAAAAAGCCAGGCAATTATTCTGACGTTGTTCGAAGAAAGTAAAAAACTGACGGGACTGGCGCTGGAGATTGACAAATTAAGCGGCGGATTAATCAGCGATTTAATCGGCAATGGCGATTTTGAAGGCAAGCCTTCTCAAATATCCGTAGTTTATACCGGAGGAACTATTCCGGCAAAAAGAATAGCCCTTGTCGGTCTGGGGAAACAGAAAGAATTCAATCTGGAAAAACTGCGTTCCGCGTTTGCCTCGGTTATGCGGCATCTGCGAAATATGAATGTTAAGGAAGCGGCAGCATCCATTAACTTGAATCTTATTCCCGGCAAAAAAGAAAAGGTTGTCCAGGCGGCAGTCGAGGGAGCTCTTCTGGGACTTTATCAATACACGCCTTATAAGACCGTCGGCCGTGAAGATTTGAAAGAGATGAAGGAATTAACCATTTTTGCCGATTTGAAGGATTATCTTCTGGTTGAGTCAGCAGTGAGAAAAGCGCGGATAATTGCTGATGCCGTTTATTTCGCGCGCGATCTTGTTTCCGCTCCATCCAACGAAATGACGCCCTCCATAATGGCGCAAAAAGCGCGGGATATCTCCCGCAGAAAAAATGTTTCCTGCAAGGTTTTGGATAAAGAAAGGATGAAGGAAATGGGGATGAATGCTCTTCTGGCCGTTGCTTCCGGCAGCAATGAAGAGCCGAAGTTTATTATTCTGGAATATTCGGGCAGCAGGAAAAAAGCTGCTCCCGTTGTTCTTGTAGGCAAGGGGTTAACCTTCGACAGCGGCGGTATTTCCATTAAGCCCGCTGATAAAATGCAGGAGATGAAGATGGACATGTCCGGCGGCGCGGCTGTTATGGGCGCGTTTATAGCGGCTGCGGATTTGCATATTCCGCTGAATATTGTCGCGCTGATTCCTTCCGCGGAAAATCTGCCCAGTGGCACCGCTTTTAAACCGGGTGATATTTTAAAATCATATTCAGGTAAGACAATAGAAATCCTGAGCACTGATGCGGAAGGCCGTCTGCTTTTGGCGGACGCGCTGGCTTACGCTTCCGGGTTAAAACCGGAAACCATTGTTGATGTGGCCACGCTGACCGGCGCCTGTGTCGTGGCGCTGGGCGATGATGTCAGCGGCATGCTGGGAACAAATGACAAGCTGAAAAAAGAAATCTACAGCGCCGCGCAAAATACCGGCGAACTTGTGTGGGAACTTCCTCTCTGGGAAAATTATCATGAATTGATCAAGAGCGATATCGCCGATTATAAAAATGCCGGTAATCGTTCTGCGGGTACAATTACAGCTGCTGCATTTTTGAGCAAGTTTGTCGGAGATTATCCCTGGGTGCATCTGGATATTGCAGGTCCGGCCTGGACTGACAAGGATAAGCCGTATATTCCCAAAGGAGCTTCGGGAGTTGCTGTCCGACTGCTTGTGGAATTTCTGCTCAACCGCGTAAAAAAATAACACCATGCTTCTTTCCAACATTAATATGAATATTGAAAGCTATTATTCAAAGACAATCTACTTCGTGACGTATGTTAGTAACTTCATGCAAAAAAAGATGTCATTTCGAAGTCCCGCATGCGCGGGATTATACTCCGCAAAAAGATTTATGTCACTTCGACCGAGGGGAGAAGTCTTGTTGTTTGTTTTAAGATTCCTCGTTCCGATAAATCGGAACTCGGAATGACATCTGCTCTAATTGTGACACATTTCTTTGGTTGATATGACATCCTTTTACTGAAACACTACACTAGATAATTGATATAGACTATGCCACCGCTGCTGGAAATAAGAGATTTGATGACGGTATTTGATACCACCCGGGGGAGAATCAAGGCTGTTGATGGTGTTTCATTAGATATCAATTCCGGCGAGACATTGGGAATTGTCGGTGAATCCGGCTGCGGCAAAACAATGCTCTCCCTTTCGATTATGCGCCTGATTCCAGGCAATGGAAAAATCATTCACGGCGAAATATTATTTTCCGGTATTGATTTATTGAAATTATCGGAAGAGGAAATGCGCGCCCGTCGCGGCAGTGAAATTTCCATGATTTTTCAGGAGCCGATGACTTCCCTCAATCCTGTCTTTCGTGTCGGTGAACAAATAGCCGAAGCGATCCGTCTGCATCAGAACCTTCCGGCAAAACAGGCAATGGAGTTGAGCGTTGAACTTCTGCGCGAAGTGGGAATTCCCGAGCCGCAGAAACGCGCCCGCGATTATCCGCATAATCTCAGCGGAGGAATGCGTCAGCGCGTGATGATTGCCATGGCCATGTCCTGTCATCCCCGACTCCTGCTTGCCGATGAACCGACAACGGCGCTGGATGTCACTATTCAGGCGCAGATTCTGGAGTTGATTTCGGAACTGAAGCAAAAAAATAACATGGCGGTTGTTCTGATAACGCATGATCTGGGAGTGATTGCTCAGGCCGCCGAGAAGGTCGCCGTGATGTATGCGGGCAAAATAGTGGAGCTTGCGGATGTGGAAACCCTGTTTGCCAAACCCATGCATCCCTATACGCAGGGCCTGTTGGAATCAGTGCCGGCCAGATGTTTTGATTCAATGGGAGGAGAAAATTACCTCAAGGTTATTCCGGGTTCTGTTCCCGATTTGTATGATGTTTCTCAGGGCTGCCGTTTTTACGAAAGGTGTTCCTACGCTATGGAAGAATGCAACAGAAGCGAGCCGCCGCTTTTGGAAATTGATCCCGGTCATTTTGTTTTGTGTCATAAATATGGCGAGGGAAAAAATAATTAGTGTTATATTTCAGTAAAACGTTGTCATATCGACCAAGAGACTGTGTCGTAATAACAAAAAATGTCATTCCGAATTCCGACGTGTCGGGATGAGGAATCTTAAAATTACAACATATTAAGACTTCTCCCCAGCGTAGCTGGACTATAGCCTTCGGTCGAAGTGACATAAATCTTATTGCGGAGGATGATCCCGCGCATGCGGGACTTCGAAATGACATATTGAAACTCTATATTAGATTAACGAGAGAATAATGCCGAACCCTTTGGTTGAAATTCAGGGATTGACGAAAAGATATACTTTAAGCAGCGGGTTTTTTAATCCACAAAAAAGAATTATCCGTGCCGTTGATAATGTTGAACTGATGATTTTCATCGGTGAAACGCTGGGTCTGGTCGGCGAATCCGGCTGCGGCAAATCAACGCTGGCGAGATTGATAACAAGGCTGGAAAAGCCTTCATCAGGTTCTGTGAAATTTAAAGGGGAAGATATTTTTTCTTACGATAAAGAAACGTTGAAATCATATCATCGCCGTGTTCAGATTATCTTTCAGGATAGTTATTCTTCTCTGAATCCGAGGATGTCGGCCTTGAACACAATAAAAGAACCGCTGACTGTTCATCGTATGGGAGATAGAAAATCGCGGATTCAGATGGCTCTGGAAATAATGTCCAAAGTGGGCTTAAAAAAGGAGCAGGCTAATCGTTATTCGCACGAATTCAGCGGCGGTCAACGTCAGCGTATTGGAATTGCCCGCGCGCTTGTTTTGAATCCGGAACTGATAATTGCCGATGAGCCTGTATCTTCACTGGATGTTTCCATTCAGGCGCAGATTTTGAATCTGCTTAAGGATTTAAAAAAAGATTTTCAACTGACGTATTTATTCGTTTCCCATGATCTTAATGTCATCAGGTATATTTCCGACCGTGTTGCCGTAATGTATCTGGGTAAGATTGTCGAACTTGCCTCGAACAAGGATATATATAACCGTCCGCTTCATCCCTATACACGCATGTTGCTCTCGGCTGTGCCGGTCTGTGATCCGCGCAGGAAAGGAAAAATAATGGGAGTAAAGGGGGAAGCCCGGGCAGAAAACGAAGAGGGATGTTCTTTTCAAAATCGTTGTCCATACAGGATGGAAACCTGTGAAAAAATAGAACCGCCTCTGAAAAAATTTGATGAGCAAAGCTTTTGCGCCTGTCATCTGGCGGGAACGATTTAATGTTTAATTATAATTTAAATGTCATTTCGAGAAATCCCGACTCGTCGGGATGACGAGAAATCTTTGTTATGATCTTTTCCAAGCATTAAGATTCCTCATCCGCCTGCGGCGGGTTTACCCTGAAGGGCACTTTGCGGAATGACATATTTCGATTGTGTCAGAGTCTATTACTCGAAATAAAAGAATGTACGTTTTTGAAAGTTGATGCCGGTAGTTATGAAGCAGGAAGAAAAAGTATTCATCAAAAATGAATCTCTGATAATTGAGGGTTTACTATCCAGATCTTCAGGGGAAAAAGGTGTAGTGATATGCCATCCTCATTCCCTGATGGGCGGCTCAATGTATAATAATGTCGTTGAGACAATACAGGAAGTATTTGCTGCCGAGAATATTTCCACGTTAAGATTTAACTTTCGCGGAGTAGGTGGAAGTACCGGTGAATACAGCGAGGGTATTGGAGAAAAAAAAGATATTGTTGCCGTCAGTGAATATATGAAAAAAATTGGCTTGAAAAAATTATTTTTTGCCGGCTATTCTTTCGGCGCGTGGGTTGGCTCAAAAATTCTCGCGGAAAATAATAGAATATTTTCTTGTAAATATCTTGTTTCTCCGCCTATTAATTACTTTGACTTCCCTTGGAATGATTTAAAAAATAAAATTGATTTATTGGTGAGCGGAGATGCGGATGAGTTTTGTTTACTGGATATTTTGATACCCGAAGCAAAGAAAATAAAGTCGCCGCTGGAAATAGTTCAGGGAGCGGATCATTTTTACCGAGGAAAAGAGAAAGAACTCGAGATTGTTTTAAATAGATACATAGTAAAAAACATAATAAAATTATGAAAAAAAAGCTTGATTTTGAAAAATAATAGTGCTACTCAATAAACCAACCTGAAAAATCATTCAAGTTGGTTGTCCTTATCTTGGTGAGATTAAGGCGTTTTTTTATTAGGAAATTGTAAGTGTTAAGTTTTACAAAAAAGAAAATAACCGCAATGAATTCTTAATTCAGAAGAAGAATTTATGCGGTTTTTTTGTTTCCTGAAATAAATATTTATTCGACAGGAAACCAATATTTTAAAGGAGGGTTTTAGCTTTGGCAGAAGGAAAAGTAAAGTGGTTCAATGAGAAGAAGGGGTTTGGTTTTATTGAAAATGATGAAGGTGGGGATGTTTTTGTTCATTATAGCGCCATCAACGGAACAGGATTTAAGACTCTTTATGAAGGTCAGAAAATTCGTTTCGATATTGAACAGGGAACAAAAGGTCCAAGTGCGATAAATGTTCAGCCGCTATGATTAATAATCGCAGTTAATTAAATTTACTTCAACAAAAAAATGCCTCGTTATAATACGGGGCATTTTTAATGAGACCCAAGCTTCAGAAACATAGTGAACTGAAGCTTGTTGGTCGTAATGAGACTAAAACTTCAAAAGCAAAGTGCAATGAAGTTTTCTAGCCGAATTATCCAATAGCCTTTGGCTATTGGAAATTATCCCAGGAGCGAAGCTCCGTGGGATAAGAAGCACAGTTTGGCCAGCCACCTGTTATTCTTTAAACCGTTGCAACTCTTTTTTAGCCCAGTATATAACCAAAGATAATTCAATAAGACTTGCTGAAGGCAGAGCCAGCCATGCCCCCGTGATTCCCCAGAAAAATGGCATGATAATCGAAAGGGGTATAAAAAATAAAATGTCACGGATAAAAAGTATAACCATTGCAAGGGTGCCTTTACCCAATCCCAAAAACATATTTATAAAAATTAAGATAGGTGCGGCAAATATAATTCCTGAAACTTGAATACGTAAGGCTGGTATGGCAATAGCCGTCAAAGAATGCTCGGTGGAAAAAATTTCTACTATCTGGGGAGCAAATATTTCCAGAATAATTACGGCAGCAACAGAGAAAACAAGCGATATTTTCAGGGCAACAAAAACAGATTCTTTCAGTCTTTGAAAAAGCCTTGCCCCCGCGCTGAATCCGACAATCGGCATTAAACCGGCACCGATGCCAAACAAAACCATGGAAGCCAATCCGGTGACACGAAAACATATTCCAAACGCAGCTACGGCATGAAAGCCGAAATCCGCCAGAACATGGTTGTAAATTATTAATACAATACTGATTATGAAATTTATAACCATGGTAGGGAAGCCTGTTGAATAAATTGATTTGATTATTTGAATATCGGGAATAATATGTTCCCATTTAAATTCAAATTTAGATGATTTCAATTGCAAAAAAATCAGCGAAAATATAAACATTACAAACTGTGCAATGATGGTAGCGAGCGCGGCTCCTTTGATTCCCATTCTGGGGAAAGGGCCGATCCCAAAAATTAAGAAGGGATCGAGAATAGCGCTGGAAATCAAAGCTATAACGACAACATACATGGATTGCAGAGGTCTTCCCTCGGCACGGAGCATGATACAGCTGGACATGGAAAAAAACAGGAAAGGCGAACTGTAAACCGCCAGATAAAGATAATCGTGGCAAAGGGGTAATATTTCCTGGGAAGCGCCAAAAACAATAAGCATCGAATCCCCAAAAAACAAAACGAAGAGGATGCATATAAAACCGAAAAAGAAGGAAAGGAAAAATGTCTGTCCCGCTGTTTGTTTTGCCTCGATATTTTTCCCGGAACCCAGCATCCGGGCGGAGAAAGAACCGGCTCCGATGCCGGTGCCCACGCCGATGGCTGCGGCAATTAATTGAATAGGGAAACAGATAGTAATCGCGGCCAGGGCCTGTGAACTGAAGCGCGCCAGCCAGAAGGTGTCGATGAAATTATAAAGAGACATGGCTGTCATCGCTATTATTGACGGCCAGCTCATTTTTAAAATCAGCGGGAATATAGCTTCTTTTTCTAAATCCAGTCTCTGTATCATTGTTTGTAGTTTATACGAAAATAGTTGCTTTTTTTACATACAAAGCCTGATAATATCAAGGTAAATATGGCAAAAAATCTTATAGTAATTCTTGGTCCTACAGCTTCGGGTAAAACGCGTGTTGGTGTGCGGCTCGCCTATGATTTCAACGGAGAAATAATTTCCGCTGATTCCCGTCAGGTATACAGGAATATGAATATCGGAACGGGCAAGGATTTAAATGAATATGTTATCAACGGCCGGCAGATTCCTTATCATTTGATAGATGTTGTGGAGCCGGAAGATGAATTTAATCTGTTTGAATTTCAAAAAAGATTTTATGAAATATTCAAAGGCATTCATGGCAGGAATAGATTGCCTGTTCTTGTCGGGGGAACGGGGCTTTACCTGGAATCCGTGCTTTGTGAGTATGATATGCCCGAAGCACCCCTTAACGGAGAAACAAGAAATGATTTAAGAAGAAAAACAAAAGATAAACTGCAGAAAATTCTTTGCGGATTGAAACCTCAGCTGCACAACAGGACTGATCTTGATGACACCGAAAGACTAATCCGGGCGATAGAGATAGAGCGGGCACGAAATGTTAGAAATCAAAAAAAGAAGGAAAAGCCTAAGATAGAAGCCGGGGTTTTTGGCGTAAAGTGGGAAAGAAATGCGCTTAGAAGTCGCATTACCAAACGGTTGGAAGAAAGGCTGAAACAGGGGATGGTGGAGGAAGTTTCCGGCTTGCAATGCGCGGGGTTAAGCTGGAAAAAGCTCGAGAGTTTCGGTTTGGAATACCGTTTTATTTCTCAATATCTGCAAAAGAAAATCACCTTTGATGAGATGAAAAATAAGTTAAATATCGCGATTCATCAATTTGCAAAGAGACAGGAAACATGGTTCAGACGTATGGAGAAAAAAGGAATTATTATTAACTGGGTTGTCAAAGATGATTATTCATCGCTGAAAGAAATTGTTGTGAAACTGTTAAAATGAAAAAAAGCTCTTTATTTGATGATTATTTGCGAAATTATTCGGTTGGTGACAGGTGGAAATTAATCGCTAATGATACAGATGATGTTTCTCAGGTCGTGGTGATACCGGCTTACGCGGAAAAAGATATGCTTTTTCCCACACTGGCTTCTTTGGCAAAAAATCCGCCTTCATCCCTGGAAAACTCTCTTATAATTTGCGTTATTAACAATAAAAATAACTCTACCGCCGCGGTGAAAGAAAATAATTGGCGGACTATTGAGTTTTTAAATGCGCTGGTAGGAAAAAAATCTTTAAAGACATTTGAAAAAGAAAAGGAGTTATACAAACTTTTGATTGATATATCCGACGCGAAGATGAAACTGGGATATGTAAATGCATCGTCAAAAGGGTATGAAATACCGTTGAATGCCGGGGGAGTGGGGATGGCCAGGAAAATCGGCATGGATACGGCTTTACGCCTGTTGAAAAACAGTTCCGCTCAGCGAAATGTGATTATAAGCCTTGATGCCGATACTTTAGTTCAAAGCAATTATCTTTCAGCGATAAAAAATTATTTTGCAGAGAAGGTTAAAACAGCAATAGTTGCTTATGAACATCAGATGCCTGTTGATTATATGGAAAAGGCGGCTATATGCTGTTATGAAATTTTTTTGCGTTACTGGGTTCTGGGACTGAAATATGCAAAATCCCCTTGGGCTTTCCATTCCATAGGATCAACAATTTCCGTCTCCACAGAAGCTTATCTGGAAGTCAGGGGAATGAACAGGCGGGGAGCGGGAGAAGATTTTTATTTCCTTAATAAACTGGCTAAGGTCGGTAAAATTGATTATATAAAAGAAACTCGCGTTTATCCTTCGGCTCGCCAGTCAACGAGAGTTCCGTTCGGAACCGGCAAAAGGATAGGGAGATTTCTTACGGGTTTTTGTGAAGAAGAGTATTGCCTGTATGACCCGCAGATATTTTCGATACTGGGCAACTGGCTGCGGCTTATGAAGGAAATGGTTATGGAAAGAGAAAATGATATTCTGGTAAAAGCGGAAATTATCAATCCCGGCTTAAGGTCCTTTTTGGAAGAGAGTAAATTTCCCCTTGTCTGGTATAAAATACGCCGTGTTGCTAAAGATGAAAAGTCGCTGGAAAGGCACTTCCATGATTGGTTTGATGGTTTTAGAACTTTAAAAATGATTAATTATTTTACAAGAAAAGTTTATCCCCCGATTAATATGTTCTTGGCTTTGGAAAAAATATTTACTATGTTTGGTCTCACTGGATTGAAATTTAATACGGGAGAGAAAATTCCTTCTTTGGTTGAACAAATGAAAATTATGAACTATCTGCGTACTATAACCTGACAATGACAGATGTAAAATAAATGGAAAATTGTCTTGACGGATATGGATATTTTAAATATAAATCCCAGATAAAAAAATTTTAGAAATTTTTGTGGAGGAAATTCATGAAAACCAATATCAGCAAAAGCTGGCCAATAATTTTTATTTTGTTTGTTTTTATTTTGTTTTCCGGTTGTTCGGATAAAAATTCCAAACCCGCAGTTGGTGTGAACAAAGTTGTGAGTTCTGATTCCGGTCTTCCTTCTCCGGAGAGCGCTGCCGGTGTTAAAACTGAAAACATTCCAACCGGCGATATTGCCGTAAGTGTTGACGGGAAGGTTTTGAAGAAATCGGAATTGGATAATAATGTAAAGGAAAAGTTCAATCTTATCAAAGATAGAATACCGGCTGACAGACAAAAGGAATTTAAAGAAAATCTCAGAAAACAGTTGATAGATTTGTTCATTACGCGGACACTGTTATCCGATGAAATTGAGAAAAGAAAAATAGAAGCAACCAATGAGGACGTTAAAATGGCGATGGATCAAATAAAAATTGGTCTTCCCCCAAATAAGAAAATTGATGATTTTTTAAAAGAAAATAAAATAACGCAGCAGGATATTATACTGGCTGTCAAGATAGATAAGTTGAGGAATATGGAGGCAGGTCAAAAAATTAAGCCTACTCAGAAAGAAATAAACAAATTTTATAACGATAATCGTGAAAAATTATTTGAGGAACCAGAAACCGTGCGTGTTCGCCATATTCTTGTGGCTGAGGGAAAAGATGAAAGTGATAAAATAAAAGCAGAGAAAAAAGAGAAAATAGAAAATTTGCGTAAGCAGTTGTTGAAAGGTGGAGACTTTGCGGAACTTGCCCGTGAAAATTCTGATTGCCCAAGCAAAGAAGCCGGTGGAGATTTGAATTATATAAAGAGAGGACAAATGGCGAAAGAATTTGAAAAAGCCGCTTTCTCTCAGAAAAAAAATGTAATCGGTCCGGTCATTAAGACGGAATTCGGTTATCATATTGTCCAGGTATTGGATCATAAACTGGCTAAAAAGGTTACTCTGGATGAAGCGAAGGGGAAGATTTCCGTTTACTTAGAACAACAGAAGAAAATAGAAGTTTTTAAAGATATTTTGAAAAAATTGAGGGAAAAAGCAAAAATAACAGTTTACTAATGAGACTCGCTGATAGTGAGCCAAGCTGAAAACGAATGGAATGAAGTTCGAAGCGTAAGGCAAACTATACCAGGCACGTAGTGCCGTAGTAAGACGAGCGTATAACCTAAATACCCTAAAGGGCACCATGGGGTCACTATAGGTGCAGTAATATCCATGCTATTTGAAACTGTGTTCACTATCGGGGAAGTTGCCGTTCTTGACTTCCCCGATATAATTTTTTACCGCCTTTTTAATTTCTGAATTCAAATTGGCGTATTTCTTTACGAACTTAGGCGTAAATCTTTCGCTCATTCCCAGTAAATCGTTGATGACGAGAACCTGTCCGTCGCAATGAACTCCGGCACCAATGCCGATGGTCGGAATGGAAATGGATTTGGTTACTTCCGAGGCAAGAGCTTCCGGAACACACTCCAGAACAATAGAAAATGCGCCGGCTTGTTCCAGAATCTTCGCGTCTTCAATAATCCTGTGGGCGTCTTCATCTTTTTTACCTTGAACCTTATAGCCGCCGATTTGATGTATGGACTGGGGAGTCAATCCCAAATGCGCCATAACAGGTATTCCCGATGATGTAATTTTACGCACAATTTCAGCGAAATCCCTGCCTCCCTCTAATTTTATGGCCTGCGCGTCAGCTTCCTTTAAAAAACGGCCGGCATTGCTAAAAGCTTCCTTAGTTGATACCTGGTAAGACAAAAAAGGCATGTCAGCAACGATCAAAGCGTTTTTGGCCGCTCGGGAAACGGCTTTGGTGTGATGCAGCATATCTTCCATGGTCACAGGCAGAGTGGTGTCGTAACCTAAAACGACATTACCCAGGGAATCGCCGACCAGAATTATATCAATGTTGCATTCATCCAGTATGGAAGACATTGCATAATCATAAGCTGTAAGTACGGTTATCTTTTCCCCGGACACCTTCATTTTTTTTATATCCGCAGTTGTTTTTCTTGTTATTTTATTTTGAGTGCTCATTATTTACTCCTTTCAAAAGGGCGTTGATTTTTTTTGCCTGTCCGGCGTTCAATGTTCCTTTTTTTTGTGCGACTTGAACCGTTATTAGTCCCAGAGAAGAATACAGAGAAGAGTATAGCGGGAGTTTTTTATTAATTTCAGTTAAGTGTTTTTTTACAGTTCCGAAGTCACCACGGGCGATAGGACCGGTGAGGGATGAAACTGAACCTGATTTTTCGAGATTTTTCAGGCTTCCATAAACCAGAGGCAAATAAGCTTTTTTCGCGTCCCTTTCTTTGATTCCAATGGATTTGTAAATTGATTCGACGACGTTTAATAAAGACACCAGATAATTGGAAGCGAAGCAGGCAGCCGCATGATAAAGGGGCTTTTGTTCAGAGGAAATGATGATAGGAACTCCTTTAAGATTATGAACGATACTTTTTGCCAGGGATAAGGCTTTTTTGTCCGCTGTTACCGCGAAGTAGCTCCCGGGAATATTTTTTATGGCCTGATCAACCGAAGAAAAACTCTGCAAAGGGTGAATACTGGCGACAAAAGCTCCGGCTTTGTTTGCCGGTTCGAGAATACTTAAATCACCCGCGCCGCTCATATGAAAAACGAATTTACCTTTAATGAACGGAGAAAGCGCGATTTCCCGGCAAGCAGAGAAAATCGCATCATCGGGAGTGGTTAACAAAATACAATCAGCCTGTTGAACAGCATCCGGGGGATTGAGAAGGAATTTACCGCCTGTGAAGGGAAGGGCTTTTTTCAGCGCAGCGGGAGATTTGTCACAGACGGAAACAACTCTATAACCTGCTTTATTCAGCAAAAAGCCTATAGCTGTTCCCACCATGCCGGTGCCGATGATGGAAAAATTATTTATATTTTGTTTCTTCATTTTAAAAATAGAAAGGTCTCCCGCTATAAAAGAAGACCTTTATTTAAAAATCAGTTTACTGCCGTCTCAGTCAAGTAAAGTGATCCAAGCGGTTTGTAACAAAACTAACACCTACGGATAAGATAGTCAAACTCTTTTTAATTAAACAAACTTGTCTTTGTTGAAACACTTCGCTATATAGGTTTCAGGCATAAAGCGATGAAGAAAATAGATCTGATGATATTTGATTTTGACGGCACCATTGTTTCCACGGGTGCCGATTTAGTCCAAAGTGTAAATTACACTATGGATGTGCTTAAACTTGAGAGAAAATCGGAAAAAGAAATTATCTCTTTCATTGGCGACGGTGTAAACAAATTGATGGAAAGAGTATTGGGACGAAATGACAACAAATACCATGAAGAGGCGATGAATATTTTTACCGGTTATTATGGTGAGCATCTTCTGAATAACACTAAATTGTGTCCTCATGTGGAAGAAGTCTTGAATAATTTCATTAATAAGACAAAGATTATTTTGACTAACAAACGTTATGATTTTACTTTTGCCATAGCGCAGGGATTAAACATAGTTCAATATTTTAGTGAGATAATTGGCGCGGACTCTGTGCCGTTCAAAAAACCGGATCGCCGTGTGATTGATTATATATTAAATAAATATGGTGTAAAAAAAGAAAATACTTTAATGGTTGGCGATGGTGTAAACGATGTTATTGCAGCAAAAAATGCCGGAATATTGAGTTGCGCTTATTTGAAGGGATTGGGAAACCGTGATATTTTGCTTGATCTGAGTGCCGATTATTATTGTGAGGATATTCTGGAGTTAAATTCCTTATTCAGATGATAGAAAAAGTTTGTCAAACCATAGAAAAATACAATCTTTTAGAAAAAGGAGATCGTGTAGTCGTGGCTCTTTCCGGCGGACCTGATTCCACGGCTCTTTTGGCAGTTCTCGCTCAGATTTCGCGAAATCTAAATTTAACCCTGATACCGGCTCACTTCAATCATGGCTTAAGAGGAAAAGAATCGGATGGAGATGAAAAATTTTCCCGTAATTTGGCCAAGAAGATGGGATTCGTTTTTTGCTCGGAGAAGATGAATAACAGAAGCAGCAAGAAAGGTATTTCGCCTGAAGATTTTTACCGGCGGCAGAGATATAATTTTTTAAATAAAGTAGCCAAAGATCATCGTGCGCAGAAAATTGCCATGGGTCACAATTTGAATGATCAGGCGGAAACTGTTTTACTTAATCTTTTACGTGGCACAGGATTGGAAGGTCTGAAGGGTTTTCTGCCAAAACGAGACGGAATAATTATCCGTCCGTTGATGGAAATATCCAGACAGGAGATCATCTCTTTTTTGGATAAATCAGAAATTGCCTACTGTCGGGATAGTTCCAACGAAAACAGGATGTATCTGCGAAATCAAATCAGATTTGAGCTGATTCCTTATCTAAGGGAAAAGTATAACCCGAAAATCGAAGAAAATCTGGCTCGGTTGGCAGAAATATTGCGTGTGGAAGATGAGTTCATTCAAAATCAGGTTGCCCAGGTTTTGCGGTCAGAGTTTGTTCAAAGCGGTCAAAATCGTGTTTTATTGAAGAGAGACTTTCTAAATGAGTTGTCAACGGCTATCAGGTGGAGATTGTTTAAAACTATTCTGGAAAATTTTAGCCTCTCCCAAAATGGAATATCTTTTGCTCATGTAAAATTGTTGGATAATCTGACACAAAAAAACAAATCAGGGAAAAGAGTAATTCTTCCCCGGAAAATCGAAGCCAGGCGAGAGTATGATAATTTAATTCTGGAAAAAACAAAAGCTCACTTGCGGCAGGTTAAATATAGATATGTAATGAATATTCCGGGCACTCTTTACATAAAGGAAAGGAACATTAAGATCAGCGCGAAACTTGTAAAAAAAGAAAAAATTGATTTCAGCGATAAAAATAAAGTTTATCTGGATAGAGATAAAATCAAGCTGCCTTTGGTTATCCGCAGCAGAAAGGATGGAGACTGGTTTCAGCCTCTGGGAATGGCCGGACGGCAAAAAATAAAGAATTTTTTCATTGACCATAAAATACCCTCCCGAAAACGTGATGAAATGATGTTGATTGTGGATCGCCTTTCTGTAATATACATAGAAAATATGCATTTAAGTGATCGGGTAAAAATAACCGCTGAAACAAAAAAAGTTATAAAAATAGAGATTGCGAATAGGTAGAAATTGTTTGAGTTAAATTCAATAATATTATATTGTCGCTAACATTAAAGGAGAAAAATATTGAATCAGTTTCAAAAAAATATAGCTCTTGTGCTTACAGTGCTGCTGGTTTTTTTGCTGGTCTGGCAGCTTTATAATCAACCTAAGGAGGGGACTAAAGATATAATTTACAGTGAAATGGTCGCTTTTCTGGATAAGGGGGAAATCAGCGAGGTTACTATACAGGGGGATAATATTAATGGAAAATTGACTAACGGCACTGTTTTTAAAACCTTTGCCCCCAAAGACGATAAGCTCGTAGAACAATTCCGGGAAAAGGGTGTCAAGATTACTGCCAAGCCTGTGGAAGAATCGCCGTGGTTAACCGTCTTGATTTCATGGGCGCCGATGATTCTTCTTATCGGCATATGGATATTTTTTATGCGTCAGATGCAGGCTGGCGGAGGTAAGGCAATGGCTTTCGGCAAAAGCAGGGCGCGTTTGATGACCGATAAGTCCAAGAAAGTAACATTTGCCGATGTTGCCGGTATCGATGAAGCCAAAGCCGAGTTGGAAGAGGTTATTGATTTTTTAAAGGATCCCAAAAAATATACAAAATTAGGTGGCAGAATTCCCAAAGGATTGCTTCTTGTTGGTTCCCCAGGAACGGGCAAAACACTTTTAGCCCGTGCTATAGCAGGGGAAGCAGATGTTCCATTTTTGAGTATCAGCGGTTCTGATTTTGTGGAAATGTTTGTTGGTGTCGGAGCTTCCCGTGTGCGGGACCTTTTCAGTCAGGCCAAAAAGAATGCTCCCTGTATAGTATTTATTGATGAAATCGACGCTGTCGGCCGTCATCGCGGTGCCGGTCTCGGAGGCGGCCATGATGAAAGGGAGCAGACGTTGAACCAATTGCTGGTGGAAATGGATGGTTTTGAGTCCAATGAAGGCGTGATTCTCATTTCCGCAACTAACCGTCCCGATGTTCTGGATCCCGCACTGCTCAGACCCGGGCGTTTTGACAGGCAGGTAGTCGTACCGTTGCCTGATGTCAAGGGAAGGGAAAAAATCTTTGAAGTTCATGCGCGTAAAACGCCGCTGGCCGAAGATGTTGATTTCGCTGTTTTGGCGAGAGGTACTCCCGGAACTTCCGGTGCTGATATAGAAAATCTTATTAATGAAGCTGTGCTCAATGCCGCCCGGGCAAATAGAGAAAAGGTTAATATGACAGACTTTGAGTTTGCCAAAGATAAGATTTTAATGGGCACGGAAAGAAAAAGTATGGTGATTAGCGATGAAGAAAAACGTAATACCTCTTACCATGAAACAGGCCATGTTCTGGTGGCGCGTTTGATGCCCGGGACCGATCCGATTCATAAGGTAACAATTATTCCCAGGGGCAGGGCCCTGGGGCTTACACAGCAATTGCCGATTGATGAAAAACATACATATCCGCGTAAATATTTAGAAAACAGTATCGCTATTTTGTTGGGCGGTCGTGCTGCCGAAGAAATAGTTTTGAGTGACTTCACCACCGGTGCCGGAAATGACATTGAACGGGCGACAAATTTAGCCAGAAAGATGGTCTGTGAATGGGGTATGAGCGATAAATTAGGACCCTTGAGTTACGGTAAAAAAGAAGAGCAAATCTTTCTGGGCAGGGAATTTGCCACACACAAGGATTACAGCGAAGAAACGGCAAAGAATATTGATGAGGAAATTGAAGCTGTTGTCACGCGTAATTATGAAAAAGCAAAGAAACTTATTTCTGATCACATTAATCTACTGCACAAAATAGCCGGTGAACTTCTGGAAAAAGAAGTTTTAAACGGAGCAGAAATTGACGCTATCATTGGCGATGCTTTGCCTAAACCTCAGCAGGATGATTTAAAAACAACAGCTTAATCACGGGTATAAACCCCAGGGCAAACCCTGGACCCTAATTCCGCCCCAAGGGGCGGGGTATTATAACCTCCGCTATGCGGGATTGTTCGACTTACAAATTTAAATGCGCTGCGCTTTTGAAATTTGAGTCTCACAATAAAATTAAATTTACTTTTTTGTTGTCTTAATAAATATTTGGGTTCACTTTAATATCGGTACTGTCTTGTGAGAACAATCAACATAAAAAGTCCGGAAGAAGCCGTAGCAATATTCCGAAAAATAGGGGTTGATTCTTACGGTATCGTCGCCATGGCTGAAAAAGCGTCAAACTTTAACATTTTGCTGGAGAAACAGCCATGCAAGATAGCCAATATAATAAAGCAGGAGATGTTATCGTTGGGCGGTGATGCTGCCGTGGCCAGAGGAAGCGTTGCCTGCAGCGTTCCGGCGACCGATGTTTTAATTATGGGCACGCTAAAGCAGATTTTTTCTCTGGTTGCCAAAATGGAAAAACAGCCGTTTGGTCTTGACATCATTGCCCGGCACATAGCGGAAACGCTTAAAAGTATTAGTCGGAGTGAATTTGTTTTCAGGACATCAAGGCGTAATATTGTATTAGGTGGAAAGACAAAAATCATGGGGATTTTAAATGTTACTCCCGATTCATTTTCCGATGGAGGAATTTTTTATTCTCAGGAAAAAGCTGTTGAACATGGATTGCGAATGGCGGAAGAAGGAGCCGATATTATTGACATTGGCGGGGAATCAACAAGACCGGGGTCAGCTTCTGTTCCGGTGGAAGTGGAATTAAAAAGAGTTATTCCTGTAATTAAAGGTTTGGTAAAAAAAATAAAAACACCGGTATCAATTGACACAAAAAAGGCGAAAGTCGCTCGTGAGGCCGTTGACGCCGGTGCTGAAATAATAAATGACATAAGTGCCCTGAATGGCGATAAAGATATGGCTAAAACTGTAAAGGAGAAGCGTGCCGCGTTGGTACTTATGCATATGAAGGGCACTCCCATTAATATGCAGAAAGGTGATCTGTCCTACAATGACCTTATGGGGGAAATTATAGTTTATTTGAAAAAAAGTATGGAAAAGGCCAGGAAGGCGGGGGTGAGCAAAGATAGTATTGCTGTTGATCCCGGGATAGGTTTTGGAAAAACGCCGGAAGACAATTACAGAATCATAAAAAATCTTTCCGAATTGAAGGTCCTGAATATGCCGATAATGGTCGGAACATCACGTAAATCTTTTATAGGAAAAATTACCGGTGAAGAACCGCGTGAAAGATTGGAAGGAACGGCGGCGACTGTTGCCGCGGCGATAATGAACGGATGTAATATTATCCGGGTGCATGATGTTGCGGCAATGAAAAAGGTTGCCGCTGTTACTGACGCCATTGTTTATGCCCGATAGGAGATGGAATGATATACGGTGTGGGAATAGACTTGGTTGAAAACAGCCGTATGGAAAAGATCATTAATAAATGGGGGGAAAATTTTTTACATAGAATATTTTCCAGTGGAGAGATTCAGTATTGTGGAAAGTATGTTAATTCATCAATTCATTACGGAGCCAGATTTGCGGCTAAAGAGTCTTTTTTAAAAGCTTTGGGTATTGGCATGGGTATGGGTGTCAAATTGAACGATATTGAGGTTGTGAATGATGAAAACGGCAAACCGATACTGAAGCTTTGCGGAGAAGCAAAAAGTCAAATTGAGAAGAAAAAGATAAAAAAAATTCATTTAAGCTTAACACATACAAAAAGTTATTCCACTGCTGTTGTTTTATTAGAAAAATAAATTAATGAATCGGAATAATGTAAAAGTTAAGATAATATCTGTAAGTGCTCAAAAAACTTGGGAAATAGCGCGCGGCATCGGTGAAAGATTAAAGAAGGGTGATATTCTGGCATTGTCGGGAGAACTTGGTTCAGGAAAAACCTGTTTTACCGGAGGGATAGCCCGTGGTTTGGGAGTAAATGAAAAATATCAGATCACCAGTCCCACTTTTACGATAATTAATGAATACCCCGCGAGATATAAACTTTATCATTTTGATATTTATCGTATAAAAGACCATGCTGAATTTGAAGATTTGGGTTATGAAGAATACTTTAATGGGGAAGGTGTTGTTGTCATAGAATGGGCGGAAAAAATAGCTGAAAGACTGCCCGAAAATATTTTTTTGATAAAATTCGAATATATTAATGAAAATAAGAGAAGAATCGTTATTGAGGGACCGGAAAAAAGACTAAAAGAGATAATGAAAGATGTAAAGATGGAGGTTGTGTAGCATGGCGTTAATTGTTCAGAAGTTTGGTGGAACATCGGTTGCGGACATTGATAAAATAAAAAATGTCGCCCAGAAAGTTATCGATGTGAAAAAAGCCGGCAATCAGGTGGTTGTTGTTCTGTCGGCAATGGCGGGAGAGACAGACAGACTTATTGAACTGGCTCACAAGGCGTCTGATTCGCCTGATGAGAGAGAATATGATTCCTTAATTTCCACAGGGGAACAGGTTACAGTAACTTTGCTGGCGATAATTTTAAATTCTTTGGGGTATCGTGCAAAATCATATTTAGGATTTCAGGTTAAAATATTAACGGATAATTCTTATAAAAAAGCGAGAATTTCACTGATTGACACGGGAGCAATTAAGAAAGAACTCCAGAAAGGAATCATCATCATCGTGGCAGGATTTCAGGGTGTGGACAAGGACAATAACATTACGACCCTGGGAAGGGGCGGTTCTGATACCACTGCCGTCGCGCTGGCTGCCGCTTTAAACGCCGATCATTGTGACATCTTTACTGATGTTGACGGCGTTTATACAACTGATCCGAATGTCTGCAATAAAGCCCACAGGCTTGATAAAATTTCTTACGATGAAATGCTGGAAATGGCCATGACAGGAGCGAAGGTGTTGCAGCCACGGTCTGTGGAAATGGCTAAGAAATATAATGTGCCGGTTTATGTTAAATCAACTTTTTCTGACAAAGGAGGAACTCTTGTGATTAAAGAAGATAAAGATATGGAAAGAGAAATAATTTCAGGCGTAACTTATGATCGTGATCAGGTTAAAATAACGGTGGTTCATGTACCGGATAAACCGGGAGTGGCAGCCGATATATTTATACCCTTGTCGGATAAAAATATCTTTGTTGATATGATTATTCAAAATGCCAGCCTGGAAGGATTTACAGACCTTACCTTTACAGTTTCCAAAAAAGATTTAAAGGATGCTCGAAAAATAGTGGAGAAAACGGCAAAAAAAGTTGGAGCCAGAAAAGTAGAAGTTGATGATCAGGTGGCTAAGATATCAATCATAGGAGTGGGAATGGCCAGTCATTCCGGAGTTGCCGCGAAGATGTTTAAAACGCTGGCCAATGAAGGCATCAATATTATGATGATCAGCACATCGGAAATTAAAATATCCTGTATAATTCAGCGAAAATACACGGAGCTTGCGGTATCAGTGCTTCATGACGCTTTTGGATTGGAAAAGAAAAAATAGGATAATATGACAATTTCTGAAGGTACACTTAAGGGTCTTGTCTCTGTTTGTCTTATTCTGGTGATTATCTCCTTTTTCAGTTTTATTTCCCATTTTATTTTCAAGTATGAAATTCCCGCTTTTACCGAGCAATGTAATAATTGTGTGGCTGTACAAATTGCTGAAGATAATCAGAGTACAGGCTTTTATTTTGTTCCTTTGGGAACCTCTGTTAATCAGTTATTGAAATCAGCCGGTATTGATAAGAAATCAGACAATAACTTTAAGTTAAGAGCCGGAATGAGATTAGTAATTAATAACGAACCGGAAAAGAACAGCATTATTATTACGGAAATATCTAACGCAGAAAAGATTTCTATCGGTTTGCCGATAGACATTAATAAAGTTAAAGAAAAAGATTTGATTTTAATCAAAGGAATTGGTCCGGCAACAGCTCAAAAAATAATTGCGCTGAGGGAAAGGTTGAAAGGTTTTAAAAATATAAGGCAGTTGATGGAAATAAAGGGAATAAAGGAAAAAAGATTCAGGCAAATCCAAAAATATTTATATGTGAGAAAGTAGAATAAATGAATCCTGTTCAGTGAGTTTCATGATTCATTTCTGTATGATTTATAAAAACTTAAAACTCGTCTGACGTAATTTTGAGTTTCCCTGTAAGGCGGAATATTGTAATTGTACTTGGCGACGGCCTTTTCACCGGCGTTGTAAGCGGCAAGAGCAAGCTTTAGGTTGCCTCTGTAAGTATTGATAAGGTAGCGGAGATAACGCGCACCTCCTTCAATATTTTTTCCCGGATGAAAACTATCATCCACACTGAGCATTGATGCGGTTTGGGGCATCAGTTGCATCAAGCCCTGGGCTCCGACAGGTGAAACTGCCCTGTGATTAAAGTTTGATTCCGCCTTGATTATTGCCTTAATCAAAGCGGAATCCAGATTGTATTTGTCAGCGGCCCTGCCAATAAGGTCATCGTATTTAGTGACATCGAGTTCCGGCTGAAAAAGAATTCTTGGTGCTTTATAAACCCGAATCCATTTAATCTTAGGATTATATGAAGGCATATTGGTCAGGTGCAAGACACCTTCATTATCCTCACCTTTGTAGATATCTCTATCGGCACAAACGACATCAGTCGCTGAAATTATGGAAACAATAGAAATTACAGCAATAGAGATTAAGAAAAATAAAATCACTTTTAATCTGGAAATTATGTATTGTTTTAACATCACGGTCTTATTCTAATTTATCAAACGGCAAAGTTCAATACTTTTTTGAAACTTAAAAAGAAGTATTCGATGTTGTTGCTGTGATATTTAAAAAGTATTTTTTAGAATTGTGAGGGACAAATTTTTTTAAACGCTTAAATGGTCATTCCTCCGTCTATGGCAATAATTTGTCCGGTCACATAGCTGGAAGCATCCGAAGCAAGATAAATTACCGCGCCGACCATTTCTTCCGGCTCTGCCGGACGACCTAAGGGAGTTCTGCTCATGGCGATATTAAGAATGTCCTGGTTTTTCCAAAGAGCTTCACTGAATTTGGTTTTAGTCAGTCCCGGAGCAATAGCGTTGACACGGATGTTAAATATGGCCCATTGTTGAGCCATTACTTTTGTGGCCATAATCACAGCGGCTTTGCTTATGGAATATACGGGCAGTATATCGGGCGTAATGCCGGCAATTGATGCGACATTAATGATTCTACCCCCGCCTTTTTCCTTCATGATTCGCGCTGTCGCCTGACTCAGAAAAAAAAGACCTTTGAGATTGAGGTTCATTATCGAATCCCAGGCGCGCTCATCAACGTCTATGGCTGAAGCCATCGAGGGATTGGTGGCCGCGTTGTTTACCAGGATATCAATTCTGCCGAATTCTTCCATGAGATTATCAACAAGATTTTTTATTTCCTCTGTTTTGCCGACGTGCGTTGCTACCGGAAGGCATTTTCTTCCCATGTTCCTGATTTCCACCTCCACCTTTTCCAGATCGGCCATCTTGCGGCTGGCAATGACAACATCCGCACCGGCTTGAGCCAGAGCCATGGCAATGGCTTGACCTATGCCCCGGCTTGCTCCGGTAACCAAAGCCACTTTATTTTCCAAAGATAAATTCATTGTTGTTTCCTCCAGAGAGATAAAGATATTATTTTTAAATAGACACGTTTTTACAGCGGTTAATTATGTTAAATAATTCTTTTTCTTTAATCTTCATCTTCGTTGCTTCCTGTCGGGAAGTTTTTTCGTGATTATAACCCAACAGATGAAGAATTCCATGAATTAAAAGAAAATTAATTTCCTGCTCCAAAGTAAAATTACCTTTCCGGGCGTCTTTTTGAGCTGTTTCCACGGAGATAACGATATCACCCAGGACTTGACGGTTGATGTCTCCGTATTCTCCCTCCTGCAGAGAAAAAGAAATAACATTTGTCGTCTTATTTCTTCCCAAATATTGTTTGTTTATTTCTTTAATGGTTTTATCATCGGTGAAAACGATGCTGATTTCCTTATCCATGCAATCAAGAATTTTGAGAATATTGGAAACTGTGCCGCGAATTTTATGCCTTTGAATCCTGAATTTGGTTTGTCTGTTTGCGATTTGAATTTTCATGTGTATCTTTCTTTCCGTTAATTTCTTTTTGCGCCGTTTCCGGATAATCAACACGATGATGAAAAATTCCGGTGAGAATCTTGATAAACGTTTCGGCGATAATATTTAGATTGCTTAATGTAAGTTCACACTCATCAAGTTGACCATCCATATAAACACTTTGTATTCTTTCCTTTACTAAAGAACGGATTCTGGATGGAGTCGGATTGGAAAGGGTGCGCGAAGAAGCTTCAATGATATCGGCAAGCATTATGAGACCGGCTTCTTTGGTCTGTGGTTTAGGTCCGGGATAACGAAAATCACTTTCCGATAAAGAACGGATAGATTCATCCTTGTCTTTTTTGGCTTTATCGTAGAAATAACTGACTATGCTTGTTCCGTGATGTTGGCGGATTATGTTGATAATCTGGCGGCCAAGTTTGGCATGAGCAGCCAGTTCACATCCGTCTTTCACATGAGAAATTATAATCAGACTGCTCATTTTCGGTGATAAATTATCATGTCTGTTTTCACAATCCTGTTGGTTTTCGATAAAATACTGAGGTTTTTTCAGTTTTCCTATATCATGATAATAAGCGCTCACTTTAACGAGCAGAGAATTTGAACCGATAGCTTCAGCGGCTGATTCTGCCAGAGAAGAAACGATTATACTGTGATGATAAGTTCCGGGCGCTTCAATAATCATTTGCTGAAAAATAGGCTGGTTGAGGTTCGCCAGTTCCAGGAGCTTTATATCGGTAATAAAACCGAAAATACTTTCCAAAAGAGGGGTAATTCCCGCGACAAGAATCCCTGTGAAAATTCCTCCTAAAAATCCCATTACCAGTCGTGACAGCAAATCATTAAAAAAGTTTCCCGTTATCAAATTCAGGCATATTATCGCGGCCATGTTTATGATTCCCAGGAAGAGACCTATTTTCAGAAAAACGGAGCGCTGGCGTATACGCACTATTTGGTAAGACGCGGCTATTGATCCCAGAAAAGAGAAAAGGGGAAAAATAATTTTTTCATCAAAGATAAATCCTATCAGAAACGACGTCAGCACTCCTATTATCATGGCGACGTTTCTGTTTATTAAAATTGCCGTGGTCATTGCTCCGAACGCGAAGGGAATGGCGAAATAACAAGATTCGGTTGGTATTGAGGGAAACGACCTGTTAATTGCCGCGGATATGAAAATTCCCGCTTCGATAAGAATTATTTGCATCAGGGCAATGAGACCGAAAACAAAAAGGTCAAGATTGGAACGTTCGACAGTCTTGCTCCAGTTCCTTGTGCGCCAGAGATACAGCACTATGGAAAGAAACATGGCGGTAAAGAAGAATCCCAGCATGATTGTGAATCTGGATAATTTATTTTCCTGGGCATCTTTGAAGTAGGCATTTAACTTGGCCAGTTCCAGATAACCGATTTTTTCCCCCTCACGCACCAGCATTTCATTTTTTTGCACCTGAAAAAATGTTTGGTTCCCCTCTTCAATAACAGCCAGCCTTTTCTTTTTGGTTACTTCTTTGTTGAATGTTAAATTAGGTTTAATCAGTTTTCTAGTTATGGAGAAAGCTGCTTCCATCAGGGAATTGTCCTCATTTCCGAAAATCATATTGACTGTTTTCAAAAGAGGCGCGTCAATTTCACTGACATTAAATATTAAGGTGAAATCATTGATATCTTCGGCTATCTGGGTTCTTGAGTTTCTGATGACGATGCCTTTTTTTCTTTCAGCTTTGCCGAATACATCTTTGGTTACAAACTTATTTTCATAAAAGGATATAATTAGACGGGAAAATTTTTGTTGCAGTTCCTCGGAAAACTTATATCTGTTTAGAACGTGAAATTCTTCCGGTTTCAGACGAATGCCCAGATTAGACTCCAGGCGGTTTTTTTCTTTTTGTAATCTGCTTGTGTCCGTTTTTTTATTTTTAGCGGTTATTTCTTTGTGGTAATATTTGTACCTTTCGGCGGCCAGAATGAAAGATTTTGTTATTTTTTTTATAACATTATCGGCTATCTGACTGTTATAGTCATACACGGGCTTGATGTTTTCCGAATCTTCGATTTTCTTCTGCTCCGTTGCCTGTTTGTCTTCAACCAGGAAAGCATGGTCTGCCTTGATATTTTTAGGAGCTATCATTCCTATTTTAAATTGTGGTTCGGTAAAATAAAATTCCGGCGCCATAATCAAAGCCATGATTAAACATAGAACAATGGCAATAGACCATTTCTGAAAAAAACTGTTACGTAAAAAATCAAAAGATAATTTAGTGTTTTCCAGTAATTTCCGGAAATTTTTCGTTGCCATAGTTTTGATTGTTTCAATAAAATTCATATCATTACCCATTGCTGTTGGACGTTTTTTCTTTATCTAGCTGCGCGTAGGCTTTTATAATATCCTGAACCAGCGGATGCCGGATGACGTCAACTTCCGAAAAGTGCACAAAACGGATGCCGGTATTCTTTCTTAAGATTTTTTCAGCTTCAATCAGGCCGGAAACCTTTTCTGTAGGTAAATCAACCTGGGTGATGTCGCCGGTAATAATCGCTTTGGAGCCGAACCCCAGTCTCGTAAGAAACATTTTCATCTGTTCCGAAGTGGTGTTCTGCGCCTCGTCCAGAATAATAAAGGAATCATTAAGCGTTCTTCCGCGCATGAAAGCGAGAGGAGCAACTTCAATCAGTCCTTTATTGAGAAGAGCAGTAGCCCTTTCCATGTCCATCATATCGTACAGGGCGTCATAAAGTGGACGAAGGTAGGGATTTACTTTTTCCGCGAGATCCCCCGGCAGGAAACCCAGCCTTTCACCGGCTTCCACCGCGGGACGCGCCAGAATTATTCTTTGAACCTTACGCTCCAGCAAATATGATACCGCCATAGCCATCGCCAGATATGTTTTGCCCGTTCCAGCAGGGCCTATGGAAAAAACCATATCGAAATTTCTGATATATTCAATGTAAAGCCGTTGAGCGATGCTTTTAGGCGTGATTACTCTTTTTTGGGAAGAAATGAAAACAGTGTCGAGAAAGATACCGGCCAGTTCGCAGGTTATATCTTCGGAAAGAATTCGGTGAGCGTAATCAATATCGGCGGATTGAAGATGCCATCCTTTTTCCATCATTGAATAAAGCTGCTGAAGCAGGGTGCTGACCTTGTAAACATTGCCGTTTTTGCCGGAAATTGTAACGCTGTTTCCCCAGGCTTTTATTTTTACAGTTTCCAGCTTTTCGATAAGCTTCAGATGCTTATCGTGTTCTCCACAAAGATTCTTCAGCAGGTTATGGTCGGCAAAGAAAATTTTCTCTGAGTCCGCGCTTTTAGTTGCTTTCGTCAAAATATATATCAGCCTCTAAAATATGTGATAGACCTTCAATCTAAAGGGGGCTTCTATCACGTTGATTTATGCAATGCAATACATATTGATGGACTTATAAGTATCTGTATTATAATAATAATCACAAATAAACGGACTGTTCCCGCGTCATTTTTTCGGAAAATCGTCATAATTTAATGAGACCCAAATTTCAGAAACATATAACCTAAATACCCTAAAGGGCACTGTAGGGTCACTATAGGCCGAGTGGGATAAATGAGACCCAAATTTCAGAAGCGGAGTGCACTGAAATTTGATGGTTGAATTATCCCCGTAGCGAAGCAGAGTGGGATAAATGTGATTCTAATTCCCCGCCCCTTGGGGCGCAGTTCCTTGGGATACCCCGCTGCTTGCAGCGGGATTGTTCATTTTCGCAGAAAAAGATAGGCAAAAACCCTGGCGTTACCCATCATATTTTCAATGGAGCAGTTTTCATCGGGCTGATGGGCTTTCTGGTTTGTTTTAGACCAGACAGCCGCGGGGAAATTCTTTTTGCGGATATAGGAAGCTACAGTTCCCGCGCCGACACCACCGGCAAATGTCTTTATATTATAGACTGCCTCAATAGCTTCTTTGAGAGCCTTAACCACCGGTGCATCGGGGGAAGTCGGTTTTGCTGATTGAACATATTGCGCGGTAGATATTTCTATCTGTACCCTGAATTTTTTCTCGATTCCACGGACAATTTTTTGTATTGCGGAGAGGACATCCTGTAAATCATAGTCCGGCAAAATACGGCAATCCATATAGAAAACATCTTCACCGGGAATTGTGTTTATATTACCGACATTGGCTTCTTTCTTTGTCGGTTCGAATGTGCTTTGCGGCGGATCAAAAAGGGGATCAGATTTGGGAAAAACTTTTTTCAGACCGACTAATTTTGTTACGAGATGGGACGCGGCGACAAAAGCGTTATTGCCCAGTTGCGGAGTAGAGCCGTGACACTGACTTCCTTTTGTTTTGAAACAAAGCCAGAGCATGCTCTTTTCGGCGATTTCAATCAATGAGCCATCGAGATTTCCCGAATCGGGAACAATAATCAAATCATCATTGTTAAAAAGTGAGTCCGTGGAATCTATCATGTAATAGAGTCCCAAATTACTGGAAGTTTCTTCATCGGAAACAAATGTGAGATTAATTGAATTTTCCGGTATTAATCCCTCATCAATCAGAGCCTTGGCGGCAAAGATGGAAGCAACCATATCCTGTTGATTGTCTTCAACACCACGGCCGAAAATGAGACCATCCTTCACGTAAGCCTTATAGGGATCATGACTCCAGAGACGCGGCTCTCCCGGCGGAACAACGTCCATGTGCGTAATAATCCAGATAAACCTGTTTTTATTTCTGCCTTCTATTGTTGTGATGAAATTAGGGCGGATTCCGGAGGAAACCCTGGAGTCTTTCGCGTCGTAATGCCGGAAATTTTTAAAACCCATCTGGACGAGACGTTCTTTCAAAAAATTCGCTTTCATCAATTCTCCGTCGCCGCCGTTATCCGGGCCTACGGCAGGGTGGGCGCTGAGAGCTGTCTGCAATTCAATCATCGCTTCACGGTAGGAATCTATTTTTTCGGATATTTTTCGGAATATTTTTTCGTCAATCATAAACTTTTCCTATGAAAATAATTTACTCTTCAGGAATTATCGGAATATACCCGCTGGCGGCCGGAGATTTGTCCAAATTTTTCCTGTCACCCAGAATTAAAACAACATTTTTTGTTTTGTCCAGATATTTGGAAGCGGCATTATTTAAATCTTCAATTCCAACTTTTTCTATCTTATCCCGGTAGCTGATAAGAAAATCAGGGGGCAATTTTTCATATTCCAAATTAATTTGCTGCCAGGCGATTTGCTCCGCTGTGGCAAAAGAAAAGATAAAACCGTTATTAATGGATTTCTTAGCCCAATCCAATTCCCTGTCTGTAGTCGGATTGGATTTAATTTTTTCCAGTATGGAATCAAGAAGAGAAAGAGTCTTCATTGTCGAGGATGTTTTTGTCAATGCGTAACTTCCGAAAACTCCGTAACCGGGTTGGGCACGGTAAAAGCTTCCCGCGCTGTAGGCGAGACCTTCATTATTACGCACAACGCTGACAATCCGGGAAGGAAAGCCGCCGCTGCCGAGAATGAAATCCAGGACGGTAAAAGCGTAAAAATCAGGATTATTTTTACCGATGGTAAATTCACCGCTGATGATTGTGGATTGAGGGATTTCCTTATCGATTAAGTAAATACCGGCCTTTGATTTTGGAGAAGGCACAGGAATATCAGCCGGAATATTTCCGTTTGGCCAATTGCCGAAATAACGATTGAATAATATTATAGCCTGTTCTTTTGTTATATCTCCGCTTACTGCAAATATGATGTTGTTCGGCAGAAAAAAGCGATGGTGGAATTCAACGAGGTCGTCGCGTTTTATATTTTTCAGTGATTTATAGGAAGGAAAACGGCCGCGGGGATCATTTTGATAGATTAGACGACTAAATTCCTGAAGGGCCAGTTTTTGCGGATCATCCTTGATTCTTCTTATCTCCTCATTTTTTAATTGCCTGGCGAGTTCAAATTTACCCTGTTCAAATATGGGATTAATCATAATTTGCGACAGCAGGTCAAGTCCGCGATTAAGGTGACTGTTTAAGACGGAAAAACTGATTCTGGCAGATTCCATATACATGGCGATTGATGCCGATGCCGCGATAATATCAAACTGACTGTCAACTTCCGTGCTGTTTAATTTTGATGTGCCGCCGGTTCTCATAACATAAGCGGTCAATTCGGCAGTGCCTTCTTTGCCTGCCGGATCATACATCGTTCCAGTTTTAATCAACGCGTTTATATTGACAAGGGGAAGTTCATGATTTTCCAAAATGTGGAGAACAATTCCGTTTTTCAGAACAACCCTCTGTGTTTGTGGCAATTCAAAACGCAGCGGTTCATAATGAATTTTATCCGGAGGCGGTAAGGATGAATCTGCTGCCGCGGCGGATATGGCCATTCCCGTAAACATCAGGAACGTCAGGAATAAGGAAACAATAAAAATGAGGTACGTTTTAAGTATTTTTTTGTTCATAAACTGCTATGGATTATTATCCCCACGATCTAAAAAAGCTGTTGTTCTATTTTCTTTAGTTAAATAATTATTGGCCGCTTTTAGTATATCTTCAGCCGTAACCTTTTCAATATTATCCAGATAATCGGAGAAATATTTGTAATCTCCCAGCAACACCTCAAAATAGGATAGGATTGAAGCTATTTCAGAATTGGAATCCAGATGTTGGATGTAATACATTTTTATTTTATTTTTTGCTTTAGTCAGTTCATCGACGGAAACAAGTTGAGTCTTAAGTTTTTCTATTTCCTGGAGAATTTTTTCTTCCAGTTCAATATTGGTATGGGGATAACGAGGCTGGGCGAATATAGTGAAAAGATTCGGATACCTTGTTGCGGGAATCCCATTGACAGCGCTTACACTCTTCGCAATTTGCAAATTCGTAACCAGATGATTATAAAGGCGGCTGGTTCTGCTCCCGGTCAGAATTGTTTCTATTACATCAAATACGTAATCATCACGGGCGGGGGCATTCGGTTTATGAAAACCGGTAATCATCATCGGATTGGCATCGAATTTAACTTCCACTCTCCTTTCGCCGGTTTGAGACGGTTCGGCGGGAATGACGCTCTTCGTATTTTTGCCTGCGGGAATTTTACCGAAATACTTTTTGATTACAGCAAGGGTTTTTTCAGGTTTAATATCGCCGACAACCGCGATTACAATGTTTTCAGGAGTTCTGTATTTTTTTAATATTTTTTTCAAAGAAACAGTGCTTAAGTTCATTATATCTTCCGCCAAGCCTAAAATCGGTCGGCCATAGGGATGAATTTTGTAAGCGGTTTTTAAAAATGTTTCATACAGTTTGCCGTCCGGATCTGCTTCCACTCGTTGCCTTCTTTCTTCCATGACGACATCACGTTCCGAGTAAAATTCGCGAAAAACCGGATTGAGCAGACGATCAGATTCAATCCTTGCCCAAAGTTCAATTTTATTGGCGGGAAGACTTACATGGTATGTAGTCAAATCCTGGCCGGTGGAAGCGTTCATGTCCAGACCGCCATTTTCGGTGTATAACCGGTCGATTTCGTTAGGGATGTAATATTCTTTTCCCCGGTCCTGTAATTTCTTTAACTTTTCGGATAACTCTTGAATAATTTTTTGTTCCGCTTTTTGACCTTTTCGTTTTTCTTTGTCCAGGGTTGAACCAATTTTTTCGATAGCGTCCAATATTTTTTTCTCGGCTACGTAATTTTTTGTGCCGATGGTTGTCGTTCCCTTGAACATCATGTGTTCCAAAAAGTGAGCAGCGCCGCTTTCCCCTTTTCCCTCGTCAACTGCTCCTACGCGGTGACTTATATAGAGAGAAACGGTGGGGCTCAGATGGCGTTCCAGCATCAGCACTGTAATGCCGTTGGGCAGTTTTGTTTTCAGAACCTTTTCTTTCAGATCAAATCCGGAGGAATGATTGCCAATAAGAAAAAGGCACGCCAGTATAATAACCGGTTTTAAGACATTACGTAGTTTCATCTTTATTGATTTCACCTTGTTTTTTGGGAAATAAACGGCAGAAAAAATAAATAATGCCGACAATGCAAACCAGAATCATCAGGGAAGCGGAAAAGAAATATATTAAAAAATCCATCGGATTGTTAATGCGGTAAGAACCTATTAAAGTATTAATACCTAAAACCAGAAAGAACAGGGATAACAACAAGACAGTAATATTTTTAATCCAGATTAAAACATTCATGCAACGCCGCCGACTCCTGAATTATTTTTAAGCTTCTTTTTTAATTTCGTGTAATCATTAAAACTGAACTCATTGTTCCGGCAGGGGAGCAATGAGTTGTTATGATATAGCGGTTCTTTCTGAATGTCAAAGGGTGAACAGTCCACGGCTTCATTCCACATTTCTGTGCCCGGAATTGGTGAGTATTCGGCAAGCATGGGTTTAGCGCCGCATTTTTTCACAAACTCAATGCTTTCAGTGATTTCCCCCGCGCTTTGACCGGGCATGCCGCAAAGCAGATATACTCCTATTTCATCGGTTTTATAACCGGCGTTTTTCAGGCGATTTACGGCAAGACGCAACTCTTCATTCTTCACTTTACCGCCAGTTTGCTGCTGCCTGCTTAAATTCGATGTTTCAAAGCCGAAACGGATTGTTTTAAATCCCGAGCTGTAAAATAATTTACCGAGCTCCTCGGTCACTTCCCGTAAATGCAATCCGTTGGGGCAATGAAAATGACAGGATAAATTTCTTTTTTTTATTTCTTTAAGCAGCGGTGCAATCATTTCACCGGGATTGACAAGTAAAGCGTCGTCGTAAAAACAGAAATTATTAACACCATATTTATTCTGCCAGCGCTCAATTTCATCAACTACTTTAACCGGATTGCGGCGCCGGAATTTATCGTTGAGGATATGCGAGGAACAATAGCTGCAGCGAAAAGGGCATCCCCGCGAAGAGATTAACGGCAGGTGGGTTATTTTTTTTATCAGGTCGAAAGCGGGGTAGGGATAGGAATCAAGGTCGTCTTCATCCGGTATAAATAAAGGCTCTTCGTTAAATATTTTCTGGAGCAACTGAAGAATCTTTTTTTCGCCAGCGCCCGCGATTACATAATCGGCGCCGGAAAAATTTACGGCGTGCTGGTAACAGAGAGTCGCGTATATGCCGCCCAACACAGTTGGTGTTTGAGACAGCTCCTCTTTTATAATTCTGATGGCTTCAAAAACACCCGGATACCAGTAAGTCATCATGGAAGTTACCAGGACAATATCCGCGTCCCGGTGTTTTTTTAGTTCAGCGGATAATATTTCCGGCAAAATGCCGTAACGGTGGTAATCTCTTGAATACATTTTTAGCGCGTCCGGTTTGGGAATAACCTGACGGAAAAACTTGCCGTCACCGGAAGAATAACGCCGCGGTATTTTAAGGCCTTTCCTCATCATCAGGGGATGATACGGATCAAGACAATCGATAAAATGAACCTGGTGATTATTTTTTCGCAGCAGACCGCCCAGGTATAAAAGGCCCAGCGGTTTTATCCAGAAATCATAAGCCGCGAAATCGTTTATCCAAGGATTTATTAAAAGAATTTTCCTGCTCATAGTTTATCAC
>JAFGLS010000064.1 GCA_016927935.1 Syntrophaceae bacterium | reverse complement strand
GACATCGGAATGTTTACAGACAATATCTTTAAGTGCCTTGCAGATATTTTCAAAGTCCTTTCCCCATGATTCCCGGCGATGCGAGGTCACGAGAACAATGCGGTTGTGCTTTAAATCCATATCCTTTAAAGGAGTTTGTCTAAAGGAAAAAGAGCTTTCTGATATATATTGAAGTGCGTCAACAACCGTATTGCCGGTGATAACAATTTTCTCTGCAGAAACACCTTCCTTGAGTAAAACGGCTTTAGCAAAGGGAGTCGGAGCGAAGTGAATTTCTGCCATGATTGTTGTCAACCGGCGATTTACTTCCTCGGGAAAAGGTTTATATATATCATAACTGCGCAAGCCCGATTCAACATGGGCAACCGGTATTTTTTTATAAAAAGCGACCAGTGAACTGATAAATGCCGTTGTCGTGTCTCCCTGAACCAAAACAATATCCGGCTTAATTTCCCTTAAAGTCGATTCCACATTTTCCAGTAAACGGCAGGTCAGATTGGAAAGACTTTGATTCGCGCGCATCAGATCCATATCCATATCAGGTTTTATTTTAAACTGGACAAGCGCTTGATCCAGCATTTGCCTGTGCTGGGCAGTGGCTATAACTGTCGTTTTAAAATTTTCAGGATATTCTTTCAGTTTATGTATAACCGGAGCCATCTTGATGACCTCCGGACGGGTTCCCACTATTATCATCACATGGGTTTTCGGGTAGGCATGTTTCATTTAAATTTTCCTTTTAAATAAAAACGTGACTATTCAACTCTATCATAATTACGTTTATTTCGGACAGGGGCCTATATATTTACCCCTGATTTTGCTGGTCATTTGCATTTCCGGTTGTCCCTTAATCTTAATATTTGAAGTGGAAGTGCCATTCATGGAATTATCAGTATAAGTTGTGGTTCCGGATACTTTCGTCTCTCCTTCCTTGCCTTTACATTCCATTGTGTAACTAATTGTATTACCGCTGACCTTCCGGTTGATGGTTTTACATTCATAGTTTTTATCCTTATTCTGGTCCTTATTTTGTGGGACAGGATCATTTTTAGTAATGCATTGCCGGAAAGTCGTCGGCGGCATTTGCTGTGGCATTCCCTTAATTTCCACCTGTGTTGTAACCTCCCATAACCCCTCTTTTAGTTCAGCAAAAGCGCCAGCCGTCCACAACATGGACAAAAAAACAGCAAAAATAATCAAAGTTTTTTTCATAACACATTCCTCCTTTTATCTTCTAAATTTAATAATTTATTATTTCTTTTCAAATCAAAAAGATTAAGCCGTGTTCCATTGCTGGACAACTCGGTTGATCTGCACTTGAATTAAAAAATATTATACTTTTGCTTTTTCGCAATCTCAATTCATTTGTTATTAATTTCTTATGCAGAAATTATACTGTTAAATTTCAGGTGGATAGCCGGTAATATCTCTTATTTCTTTAAACAATGGTTTCATCCGCTCATACATCTTAAGATAAACTTTTCTGTAGAGATTATCATAAAGCGTTTGATTATTTTTTATCGGTTCAAAGACTTTCCCCGTTCTGGTCATGCCCCTTACCGCGGAGGGGAAATCGGAATATATTTTTAGCCCGACTGCCGCGTCAATAGCCGCGCCCAGCGCGGATGTTTCAAAAGTATGCGGCCGTTCCGCAGCCATACCAAAAACATCCGCCGTAATCTGCATTGCCGCGTCGCTTTGCGAACCGCCTCCGGAAACCTTCAGTCTGGTTACCGGCACTTTTGTTTTGCGCTGTGTCAGTTCTCCACCTTCACGCAACCCGTAAACCAATCCTTCAAGGATAGCGCGGTACAGATACGCGCGATTGTGCACATCACCAAACCCGATGACCGAACCTTTCGCGAAAGCGTCAATTCCTCTGCCGGGCGTCCAGTAAGGTTGAAGCATAAGCCCCAGTGAACCGGCCGGCACATTCTGAATTAGTGAATCAAAAAACTTCTCCGGCGGTTCATCCTTCTTTTCTGCAAGCAGGCACTCCTGCAAGCCGAATTCTTCCTTGAACCAGCTGACCATCCAGAAACCCCGGAATATCGAGACTTCTGTGTAATAAGCATCCGGCACGGAAGCCGGATACGGCGGCATCATGGGAAGAAGTTCAACATATTTGGACGTTGCCACATCAAAAGTGGCGATTGTTCCGAAGCTCAGGCATCCGGTCTCCGGCGTCAGGCATCCGGACCCCAGTATTTCACAGCCCTTATCTGACCCGGCCGCGAAAACCTGTAATCCTTCCGGTATGCCGGTTTCCGCAGAAGCTTTTTTTGTAATCTTGCCGAGGATTTCCGAAGGTTTTACAAGGTCGGGCAGTTTTTCTTTTCCTATCTTAAAAATCAGCCATTTAAAATCGTACTTCCCCGCCCACTGATATGTTTTTTTGTTGAAAGGCAGATAACCGATATTGTTAGCCACCGAATCGACAAACTCGCCGGTAAGACGATGCGTGAAAAATCCCGACAGAACTAAATATTTGTGTGTTTTTTCCCAAATGTCCGGCTGTTGCTGGCATATCCAATTCGCCTCACAATCTTGAATTACGCCCTCTACAGTATCCAACAGTTTTACCGTTTTAAGCACAGGACGGAGAAAGCCGGGCAGTATTTGACGTGAATCAGCCTTTCTCTGGTCAAGCCAGATAATCGCTGGCCGGAGGGCATTACCGTTTTTATCCACATTGACCATCGTGGCACGCTGAGTCGTAATGGTTACTCCTCTGATATCCTTCTTCAGATTTTCCTGCTTTTGCAGAAGTTGATTGGTTGTTTTGCAGAAAACTTCCCAATAGTAATCCGGTTGCTGTTCCGCCCAGCCGGGGTGTTGAGAAAAATAAGGCTGGATCGGCGTTTTAACGATATCCAATATGTTTCCTTCCACGTTGATAAGAGCAGCCCTTATCGACTGCGTGCCCGCGTCTATGGAAAGAATTAATTCCTGCGACTTATTTTTTTCCGGTGACATATGCGCCTCTCTGTTTTTTGAAGAATTTTAGAGTATATCTTTACACCTTTCATCCCACGTCGCTTTGCTCCTGGGATAATTCGACTTGCCAATTCCTATGCGCTACGCTTTCGGAATTGGAGTCTCATTAATCCAGCCCTAACTGACCTCCGGGATTCATTATGCCGTGCGGATCAAAATGCTTTTTTAGTGAACGCAAAACCGCCATTTGTTCTTTACCCAGATGTGTCTCCATCCATGGACTAATCATTCGCCCCACGCCGTGATGGTGACTTAAGGATCCGCCATGCTTCTGAATGCTGTCTATAATTCCCCTCTGAAATTTACGGAATTCTTCAGGGTCATCCATGTGAGCGATGAAAATGAAATAGAGATTAGTTCCCTGAGGATAAAAGTGCGAGGCGTGAGTCAGGCACATTGTATCAGGCCGGCTCTTGATATAAGCGCGAACTCCTTCATGCAAACGGTGAAGATTATCCCAGGTAACAGCGGCTTCCAGTGTATCAATCAGAATTCCATAATCGCCCAAATCCTCACGCATATAGGGTTCTTTGTAACGGGTATGTTCCCATTTACGCGCAGCATAACTACCCAAAGAAATCGCTCCATGCTTCCGGGCAACAGTTTTGATTTTCTGAGCGACCAGTCGCGTATAATCTCTTTCTCCTTCAACATTGCCGAGACTCAAGCACCGTTTCATGGACTTAAATCCTTTTAGGGAAAGAAATTTGTCCACAATATCCGGCACACCGTAAAGCTTCAGCCCCCTGTCTGTTTCCTCCGGATCGGAAATACGATAAATTGCCGGCTTGCCGAACTCTGATTGCATTATTTCGCGACTGGCGTTAACTGCTGCTTCCCATGTAGGATACATAAAACTGAAGCGTTCCCGATTTTCCGGCATATAGCGGAAAACTTTCATGGTAACTTCGACAAGAATACCGAAGGCTCCTTCAGAACCTTTCATTATATCGTTTACTTTAGGACCGGTGGCTGTAGCAGGATAATCCAATGTTTTAAATGTGCCGGCGGGTGTCACATACTCCTGGCTGAACACGATGTCGTAAGCGTCGCCGTAATAAGTTGAGGCTTGTCCGGAACCCAATGTTACAATCCAGCCGCCTACCGTGGAGTATTCAAAGGACTGAGGAAAATGGCCGCAGGTGTAACGATATTTTGTTTTAAAAAGTTCTGGAGCTTTATTAAGGACATCCTCGTAGGACGGACCGAACATGCCCGGCTGCACGCGCGCCGTCTGATTAAGCTCATTCACTTCCAGAAGCTTGTTCATATGCGTGCTCATGACAAGAGAAATACCGCCTTTAACCGGACGACAGCCGAAGTTTACGGAAGACCCCCCGCTGAAGACAGTTACGGGAATAAGTTCTTTGTCACAATACTCCATAAGTTTTTGCACATCATGTTTGTCGCGTGGATGAACCACGGCGTCCGCCACCTCCCGGATGATTCCATGGCGAAGTTCCAGCATTTCCTCCGTGGTCTTGCCCGACGCGTATTGGACACGGCTGAAATCATCAAGTGCGACATTTTCTTTGCCCACGATAGCTTTTATGGCTTCAACCTGATGAGGCTTAAGCGACACAGAACGGTTCAATGAAACCTGCTCAAGTCCTTCTTTGCCTTTGGACAGGAAATGCTCATCACCCAGATGAAAATCCTGCTTTATCATTTTATACCAGGCATCACTGGGATGCTTAAAGCTGTCCGGATCACCGTATTTAAAAATAGACCTGTATGTCCCTGCGGCCGGAGCTTTTTCCGTCCAGTCCGGCCGGAATTTTTTAGATTTCATCAGCATATCCTCCTTATTATGTATTGCTACGTCCCGACTTGCCAGGACTCCTAAGAAACTTTCCCGCCAGCAAGTATTTCAAATGCTTGCTTTATTCCCTCCTTTTTTAAAGGAGGGTTAGGGTGGATTTTATCGATATCGTGCTATTATCCCACGTCGCTCCGCTCCTGGGATAGTTCGTCCATCAAATTTCAGTTCGCTTTGCTTCTGAAATTTGGGTCTCACTAGATTCCTCATCCCGATACATCGGAATTCGGAATGACAGTTTTCACTATTACGACACAGTCTCATTTTTTACTACACCGGCAACTTGAGTAAATTAACCGTATCCGAAATTTCTTTTTCGATTCTTTCCGCGCTCCATTGCAGTTCTTTGGCAGCAACGGCAGCAACTTTGCGCAATACATCTTCTCCGGGATTTCCCAAAGTACCTATTCCTGTGCGGTGCATGACTATATCCGACAAAGTGCGCGCCATTTCGTTACGCACAGCGAAAACCACCTGCGCCATAATTTCGCCGTCTTCATTTAATGTTTTTGATAAAGATTTATCTTCAGTTGCCAGTTTAATGACTTCTTTATATTCCGTACCGTAGTTGCGCGCCAAATATTCAAGACAGGCGGGGCTGAATCCATTGCCCTGCCCTTTTGCTTCATTAATGAAGGCGCATAAATCCTTTATGTCGCATCCGGTCAGATATTGTTTATCGGTAATGCTTTTGCCCAGATTGCGGCCAAGTTTGACCGCCACCATCTTGAGACAGCTTTCCGCCAGCTTGCGGCTGGTTGTGTATTTCCCGCCCTCGACTGTAATCAGTCCGTCAAGACCTTCATCCTTGTTGTCGTAAATTTCATATTTGCGCGAAGATGAATAAGTTTCCTTCGTTTCTTTTTCAACAAGAGGACGCAGACCGCCATAAGTATGCTTAACGTCGGCGTAACTGAGTTTGCCGTCACCGAAAGAACTGTTAACGTCATCCAACAGTTCCATAATACTTTCTCTGGTCACGCGATAATCGTCCGGATTTCCGTTGAAGGGCTTGTCGGTTGTACCGATCAGCGCATGATTACGCCACGGAATAAGGAAAAAATGCCTGCCGGCAGACGTCATTGACCCAACCGTATATTTACCGGAAAGCAGAGGTTTTTTAGTGATGATATGAATTCCTTCGGACCGGCGCAGAGTTTCATTGACGTTACCGCCTGATTTGGCCAAACCCAGCAGTATATCAGCCCAGGGCCCACCGCAATTAACTATGACATCGCCGGAAATTGTTTGATTAGTATTGTTCAAAAGGTCATTGACCTTTAATCCCGTTACACGTTTTCCCGCGTCCAGAACAAATCCTTCCACCTTAGCGTAGTTGGATACTTTGGCGCCATGGGCCACGGCAGATTTGACAAAAGCGAGAGTCAACCTCTCCGGAAAAATGCTGACGCAATCATAGAATATTGACGCTCCTGTCAGGCCTTCAGCGCGGACATGCGGTTCGCTCTGCAGAACTTCCTGTTTGGAAACAGTTCTATGATGGGGAATTTTTTTACACGGATCCCACGTGAAGTTTTTGTCGAAAGACAGCGCATCATACACCAGCATGCCGACTTTCACCACCCACTTATTGTTTTTCAGCGGCTTTTTATAATGGGTCATCATCATCGGCCATGGGTAAACAAAATTAGGAGCGATATTTTCCAGAACACGCCGTTCACGAAGCGACTCCCGCACAAGCCCTATCTCTCCGTTGACCAGATATCGCAGGCCACCATGAATCATCTTGGAGGTAACCGCCGAAGTCGCCCAGGAGAAATCCTTCTTTTCCAGCAAGGCCACCTTCAATCCATGTGTGGCCGCTTCATAAGCCACCGAAGCACCGGTAATTCCTCCGCCGATGACAATCACATCGAATTTTTCATTTTTATAATTCTCTATAAACCTCTCCATATTCATTTCACTCCTTTTCGAGCTTTTTTACTTTTCAGACTGGCTTTCACAGCTTCTTCCGCGTAAATCATGACATCCCTCATTATCCTGCGGGCTTCTTCAGGCTTCTGATTTTTGATGGCCTCATAAATTTCTTTATGAAACTTTGCGGAACGTTCAACATTGCACTCATCATCAAAATAAAGGTGCCCGTAATCTCTAAATATCTGATTAAAGAAATTGAGGCCTATGGTGCAGAGCAGATTATGCGTGGAACGGGCAATCAACTGGTGCACCTTGATGTCTTTCTCCAGCATACTTACGTCGGATTCGGAAATAATTTTCTTTAGTTCTTCAAGGTCTGATTTCGTCCGTCTTTGTGCCGCCAGGTAAGCCATCTGCGGTACCACATAGCGGCGCGCTTCCAGAATATTCAGAAGAATTTCTCCACTTCCATTGATATTCAGAGAAGCCTTGATCAGATCCAGATTGCCGCTTTCCAGATAATTTTTGACATATAAACCGTCACCATGGCGGATTTCCACCAGGTCGTAATTTTCCAGCTTGCGCAGCGCTTCACGCACTGTGGCGCGATTGACATTAAAATTTTCTGCCAGCTCTCTTTCCGTAGGCAATTTCTCCCCCGGAGCCATTGCGCCGGACATAATCTGCTTTTGGATAACGGTTACAATCTCTTCGTGAAGCCGTGAACGTGACAGCGGCTTGATAACAATCTTTCGAAATTTCATTATCTTTCCCTTTCCTTACCCCAGCTTTATTGGCTGGGTGGCTCAACCAATATCAAATTCATTAATAAATGTCAAGAGTTTTAGTGAGACCCGCTAAGAGCGAACGAATGACGCTCGAAGCGCTGGTCGAACTATCCCCGAAGCGTAGCGTAGTGGGATTTGACACTCGCTGATAATGAGACCCAAACTTTAGAAACGTAGTGCACTGAAGTTTGCTGGACGAATTATACCAGGCACGCAGTGCCGTGGTATAGAGAGCCAAGGCGAAGATTGAAGCGTTAGTGGTAATGAGGCTTGCTTAGAACGAGTCCCGATGAATCGGGGCGAAGTTCGAAGCACTAGCCGAATTATCCAATCCCGATTTATCGGGATTGGGAACTATCCCAGGCATGTAATGCCGTGGGATCGTGAGTACCATTTACATCCAAATAATTCTATGCTACTAAAATGCCGAATTTTTGTTTAATTATTTCTTGTATTTAATATTAATGAAGAAAAACCACACTTATTTAATTATAATATTTTTAATTTTCGCTTCCTGCGCCGCATTCAGCCCGATAGCAGGCAGCGACTTCATCAATGTTGATGATGACATGTACATTATCGAAAATAATTTCATCAAATCGGGATTTTCTTCCGCCAGTATCCAATGGGCATTCACAAATCGGGACACAACGATGTGGCAGCCGGTAACCTGGATTTCTTTTATGCTTGATTGGCGTATTTTCGGAAACAATCCTTCAGGCTATCATGTCGTGAATCTGTTTTTGCATATCGGAGCGGTGATTTTCTTATTTCTATTTTTATTTAGGACAACAAATAATCTATGGTCGTCAGCTTTTGCGGCCGTCTTTTTTGCCTTGCATCCGCTCAGGGTGGAATCGGTATCGTGGGCAACGGAACGAAAAGACGTTCTGAGCATGTTCTTCGGCATGGCCTGCTTATATGTTTATTCATTCTATGTCAAGAATCTGAAACTATCGTATTATTTTACCTGTCTGATTTTGTTTGCCCTTGCTTTGATGACTAAATCCATGCTCATCACACTGCCCTTTATTCTTCTTCTGCTTGATTACTGGCCTTTAAGACGTTTCCTGACTCCTTCAACAAACAACGGATTTAAGACGACTAACAATCTCCTGCGGGAAAAAGTTCCTTTTTTCATTTTGTGCATCGCATCGGGTATTATTACTATCTGGGCTCAATATGAAAGCAACATGCCTCATTATCTGACCTTTCCTCTGCGTGTGATCAATGCCATTGTTTCCTATGCCTCTTATTTGAAAAAGACTTTTTGGGCCTTTGACCTGGCCGTGTATTATCCTTTTGTTTATTCTTTTCCTTTGTGGCAAGTTTTAGGTTCGGCTTTTATATTGATAGGAATTACAGTATTTGTTGTGTATCACTTTAAAAAAATGCCCTTTTTGCCTGTAGGCTGGTTTTGGTATCTGGGAACTTTGGTTCCCGTAAGCGGGTTGATTCCCGTCGGCACCCCCATGGCCGACCATTACACATACCTCCCATCTGTCGGCATAGCTATCATGATAGCCTGGGGCATTCCGTTTTTGATTAAGAGTGACATAGTTCGCAAAAAGATTGTATTGCCTGCAGGAATAACCATCATAGCAATTCTTGCTGTTTTAACCTGGCAGCAATGCGGTTACTGGAAAAACAGTATTACTCTCTTGAGCCATGCTCTACAGATAACTAAAGATAACTTTTTGGCACATAACAATCTTGGTCTTGCCTTGTATGATGAAGGAGAACTTAGTGAAGCTATGGTTCATTATAATAAAGCCATCCTTATAAAAACGGATTGTATTGAAGCTTACCTCAATAGGGGAAATGTTTACGTCAAGTTAAACCAATATCAACGTGCCATCGATGAATACAACAAGGCAATTTACCTAAAACATGATTATGTCGAAGCCTATAGCAACCGAGGAATTGCTTACGCAAAACTCGGCCATTACCAACGTGCAATTGATGATTTCAGTAAGGCCATCTATCTGAAGCCTAATTTTGCCAAGGCCTACAAGAACAGAGGAATTATTTATATCATACAGGGCAACAACAATTGGGGCTGCAGTGACGTGCAAAAAGCATGTACATTGGGAAAATGTAAAATTTTAGAAATGGCCAAAAACCAGGGAGCCTGCCGTTAATTTAGTAAGTTAACTTACAATTGATTACAATGGTAATTTCAATCCTGACAACTGCTCAATACTTGGAATTGTAGATATTATATACGTTTAAAAGCCAAGACATAATCTAATAACATTAGTTAAGAAAAATATCGATTATGATATTTTTTTCCATTTCTTAGATAACTGTCAGCAATTTAATAATATTACCTTTTCACGCTAATTATCCCTCCATGCATTGCTTCGAGGATACCACGCATATCTTCGATATCCTCCGCCAGTGGCGGCAAAATTAACAGAAGTTTGGTCAAAATTCCCATTAACATTATCCATAAGGGTGCTCATATTCATGACTCAGCGGTTATTTAATAAGCACTTACAATCGATTTTACAAGCGAAATTCATTTCTGCAACGAAGGTTATATAATTATTTTTATATGGCATATAAATTGCTGAAACTATATTTAAAGAAATATTGAGACGGTTTGTATACTGCAATGCAAATGGGTTTATTCCACTTACAGGGCTTAATGGTGATTATTACTCTTAAAGGCAGATTTCAAAACAGTGACTTGTTGTGGAGAATAAAAAATGAACAAGGTTCATCAACACATCTGGTTGAAAGCCAAAGGAAAGTGGTTTACCTTTTCCCAAAAGACAGCCCACGGCAGTGGCCCCGCGGCGATATTCGGCGCCATCACGCTGGCTGCATTTCTGTCATTTTCGGGAACATCATCCGCCCTGGAGCCAGGCGCCTTGCCCACGGGAGGCAAAATAGTTTCCGGCAAGGGTAGCATCTCTACAACCGGCAGCCAGATGACGGTGAAACAGTCCACTGACAGGATGATAGCCAACTGGAACACCTTTAACATCGGCACAAGAGCCGGCGTCACCTTCCGGCAGCCCGATGCCGACTCCGCAGCTTTAAACCGGATTTATGACCAGAACCCCAGCCAGATATTGGGAAGCCTTTCTGCCAACGGGAAGATATTTCTTATCAATCCTTCCGGCATTATCTTTGGAGAAGGCTCACAGGTCAATGTAGGCGGTCTGGTAGCCTCTACACTGAACATGGCCGACAGCGACTTTCTCACAGGCCATTACACATTTCTCAATGACGGTAATGCCGGCAGTATCCTAAACCTTGGCGATATCACCGCTGTTGACGGCGGTATAGTTGCCCTTATCGCACCCATTGTCACCAATGAAGGAACAATCACTGCCAGTGGCGGCGGTGTCATATTGGGAGCAGGCAACCAGGTAACATTGGATTTCAATGGCGACGGCTTAATCAGCTACACAATCAACAAGGGAGCAATAGACGCCCTGGCCCAAAACAAAGGTCTCATCCAGGCTGACGGCGGCATGGTCGTCATGACTGCCGAGGCAGCAAACACACTCACCAGTGCTGTCGTCAACAACAGTGGTATTATTGAAGCCCAAACTCTGCAGAACAAAGGCGGACGCATCATATTAATGTCCGACATGGACAGCGGCACAACAACAGTAGGCGGCAAGCTGGACGCATCAGCTCCTAACGGAGGGGACGGCGGTTTCATCGAGACATCGGGCAAGAACGTCAAGATTAATGACAGTGCAGTTATTACCACAGCCGCACCGATGAGCATAGCAGGAACATGGCTGATTGATCCGACAAACTTCACGATTGCCGCAAGTGGTGGTGACATCACAGGAACGTTACTGGGCACCAACCTATCCGGCGGCAATGTCACGATTGCCACATCTGCAGCCGGTACAGAGGATGGCTATATCAATGTTAACGATAATGTCACCTGGTCGGCCAACACCCTCTCGCTGCAGGCGCATAGCGACATCAACATCAATGCCGTGCTGACCGCCAACAACACGGCCGCATTGGACATGAGAGCAGGATACAGCACTCCGGGCACTGACGGTGGTACATACAACGAAACAAATACAGTAAAAGTCGGCATGCTTCCCGACGCGGGTGGATTCAGGGACAGGGTTGATTTCTTTCAGGCGGATAGCATCACACCGCGTTCCGGCACCGGTTTCCTGACCATTAACGGCAATGGCTACACGGTCATTACAGATTTGGGTGTCCAGGGCAGCACCACCGGCACTGATTTACAGGGGATGAACGGCAATCTTTCAGGTTACTACGCCCTTGGTAGCAACATTGATGCAACGGCAACATTAACATGGAATAGTGGCTCTGGTTTTGCTCCTATAGGTAACAGCGGAACAAATTTCACCGGTACGTTCAATGGTTTGGGACACATAATCAGCAATCTGAACATCAACCGTCCGACGGAAGACTGTGTCGGACTTTTCGGTTTCACAACAAGAGCAATGATTAGTAATGTTGGAGTTACCGATGCCAGCATCACCGGTAGATTCAGCGTAGGCAGCATGGTCGGGTTAAACGACATTGATTCTATCATCACTAATTCTTACGCCACAGGCAATGTCAACGGCGATCACAATGTCGGCGGTCTGGTTGGAGGAAGCCGGGGCGATATTTATTACTCCTATGCTACCTGTAGTGTCAGAGGTACAGAATACGTCGGCGGCCTGGTTGGGACAGAGTTTAAGCTGAGCGACTTTGATGATGAAGGTGAGATAAGCAATTCCTATGCTACCGGCAGCGTCAACGGTGACCGGATAGTTGGTGGCCTGGTCGGGAACAGTGAAGGCATCATCATCAACTCCTACGCTACAGGCAGTGTCAGCGGTAATGTAGCTGTCGGCGGTCTGGTTGGATTAAACTATTTTTATACAATTACCAATTCCTACGCTACGGGCAGTGTTAGTGGACACAATGATGTCGGTGGTTTGGTTGGATATAACTTAGGCAGTATTACCGACACTTACGCCACGGGTAGTGTAAATGGCGGTTCAGAAATCGGTGGCCTGGTCGGAGACAACAGGAGTAACATTACCAACTCTTTCTCCACAGGTAATATCTCTGGCGTTTACTCTGTTGGCGGCCTAATCGGGGCAAACAAGGGCAGCATTACCAACTCCTATTCAACGGCTAGTGTCAGTACCGATGGAATGTATGTCGGTGGGCTAGTTGGTTGGAATAGCGGTGCTATAAGTAATGCCTACGCTACAGGCAGTGTCAGCGGAGCGTATGTCGGTGGGTTAATTGGTTGGAATAGCGGCGCTATAAGTAATGCCTTCGCCACCGGTGCGGTCAACGGCGTTAATAACGTTGGTGGCCTGGTCGGAGATAACTCAGTCGGCACAATTACCAACTCTTACGCTACCGGCAGTGTCAGCGGTGGCTTGTGCATCGGTGGTTTGGTCGGGGTCAACAGATCTGCCAATATCACCAACTCCTATGCTACCGGTAGTATCAATGGCAAATCCACCTGGGTCGGTGGCCTAGTTGGGGTAAACTATGGCAATATCACCGACTCCTACGCCACAGGCAGCGTCAGCGGTGCACTCTGGGTTGGTGGCCTGGTTGGGGGCAACTCTGGCAATATAACCGATTCCTATGCCACCGGTAATGTGAATGGGGGGGATAGTGTTGGCGGCCTCGTCGGCTTTAGCGACTACGGTAGTATCAACAACTCCTATGCAACAGGCAATGTCAGTGGTGATGATCGTGTTGGCGGACTGGTTGGGTACAACTATGGCAGCAGCATTACTAATTCTTACGCCACTGGTAGTGTAAATGGCGGTTCAGAAATCGGTGGGCTGGTCGGAGATAACAGGGGTGACATTACCAACTCCTATGCCATAGGTATGGTAAATAGTGATGATAGTGGTTCCGATTATGATGGTTGCTGTGATCCGGCTATTTGCTGGATTGGTTACGGTGGTGTCGGCGGCCTAGTCGGTTGGAACTACTACGGCAGTATTAATAATTCCTACGCCACAGGCAAGGTTATCGGCGGCAACGGAGTCGGTGGTCTTGTTGGATATAACCAGAACGGCGAAATTTATGACTCCTGTGCTACCGGTAATGTGATAGGGAAGAATCTCGTCGGCGGCCTGGTCGGCATAGTGGGCGACTTCTATACAGACAAGAAAAGTATAATAAGCAACACTTATGCAACCGGTAGTGTCAGCGGCAAAGACTGGATCGGCGGCCTGATTGGAGGAAACGTCCACGGCAATATTATCGACGCCTACGCCACCGGTAGTGTCAGCGGTAGATTCAATATTGGCGGTCTTGTCGGAAGCAACTTAGGAAGTATAACCGATTCCTACTCCACAGGAAGTGTCAGCGGTACAGCCTGCGTAGGTGGCCTGGTCGGGGTTGGTCTTGGCGCAGTCACCAATTCGCACTACAACATTGATATGGTTCTCATCAATGGCGACCATCACGTCACAGTAGGTGGTTTATACGGTGACCAATACATTGATTGGTTTACTCATGGCAAGACTCTCAACATTGCCGACTATTCATCCCTCTTGCCTAATGGCGGCTATTACGAAATCAGCTCTGCCCAGGGTCTGAAGGATTTGCTGGGTTTTGCCGACGCTTCGGGCTACAAATTCCGTTTGACTATCGATATCAATCTGGTTGACGTCAAAGACGCGTCGGGAGCAACTTCAGACTGGCACATTCCTTTATTTTCGGCGACTGAATTTGACGGCAATGGACATACATTGTCCAACCTCAGCATTAATCAACCTAATAATGGAATTGGTTTTATTGGCATGATGCCTTCCGGCAGCACGCTGAAAAGCATTGGATTGACCAATATCAATGTAACAGGTTCCATCTCCGTCGGTGGTCTGGTTGGTCGGAATTTAGGTACAATTAATAATGCCTACGCCACTGGCAGTATCAGCGGTGATAATAGCGTCGGTGGTCTGGTAGGAGAAAACAGGGGCACCATCAGCAATTCTTATGCTACCGGCACAGTCAGCGGTAGCTTCTATGTCGGCGGCTTGGTCGGATTCAACCATAGTTGCCCAAGCTACTACATAGGTACGGTTACCAACGCCTATGCAACCGGCAGCGTTAGCGGTGATAGTAGCGTCGGTGGTCTGGTAGGACAGAACACGGGCAATATTAACAACACCTATGCCACAGGCAGTGTAAGCGGCACAGAATATATTGGCGGCCTCGTCGGGGATAACGGATATTATGATTCGTATCTTAAAACATATTATGGCAGCATCATTAGCAACTCCTACGCCACCGGCAGTGTTAGCGGCACAAATTATGTTGGCGGTCTGACGGGATACAACATCGAAACGGTAAGCAACAGCTACTGGGATACTACGACCAGTGGGTGGGCAACCAGCGCAGGTGGAACCGGCCTGACGACTGCACAGATGATGACGATGTCGAGTTTCGCAGGTTGGGATATCGCCAATACAGGCGCAACAAGCGCTGTCTGGCGCATCTATGAGGGCAACACCTATCCCTTGCTGAGAAGTTTTCTTACTCCGCTGACAATAACCGCTGACAACGTTTCCAAGACATATGACGGAGCGGCTTGGTCATTATCTTTACAGAATGTTATTTACTCCATTGCCGGGGCGGATACCTCGGGTCATCTTTTCAATGTTAATACACCGTATGGCGCTGACAACGGAAAGAATGCCGACTTCTATAATCCAATACTCTATTCCGATCAGCTAGGATATGACATCAGTTATGTCGGCGGCACCCTGACAATCAACAAGGCAATATTGAGCTTCACCGGTACGCGTATCTATGACGGCACGAATGTATTCAAAGCGACAACGTTCGGTACCGGCGGCACGATAATAACCGGCATAGGTAACGAGACAGTTGTGCTGACAGGTTACGGTACAGTGGGAAGCAAGTATTCCTTTGCCGGTTTGCAGACGTTGATGGGAGGGGAAACGACGCTTTTCATAACTGACGGCACCGGCCTGGCTGGCAATTATACATTTGTTGGCGGGGTGCAGACCGCTACTATCACCCCCAATTGGCTGCTATACCTTGCTTATGGAGGAGTTATTGGCGGCGCCAGTGGTGTTGCAGGCGGTGTCATGGGATACTACTTGGCTCCATGGCTGTTAAATCTTCTTCCTGAACATATACCGGAACTGATTGAAACACCGTTGCATATTCGGCCGCAATTGCCATCCTGGAGAGTTTTATCATATTTGACGCCAAATCAGGTTGTTGATACTTATAAAGGTATTAGTGTTCAGGTGTTAAAAGACTGGCATACGTTAACGGATGAAATACCAGGCAGTCAGGGACTGATAATTGTCAGCATTGCTAAAGAATTGACCCAACCGGGTTCTGTCTTTAGGTTTGCACTGCCGGAAAGAATGGCTAATGAAATTGCTGCCCATGATTATCCGGTAATACTGACGCTTGCTGACGGCAGCCTGTTGCCACCGTGGTTAAAGTACAACCCTGCTTCGAAAACATTTACCGCTACCAATGTTCCCAATGGAGCTTTGCCAATTACCATTATGATTAATTTTGGCGGACAAAGCTGGAATTTAGAGATTACGACATAATGATAGAAATGAAAGTGCCTTGTAATAAAACTTTCAACCATCAATCCTTAAATTTAACAGCCGCGAAAATCTGAACCTTTTGGGGTGTATCCATTGTGAGCTAGTAAGATCATCCTTTTGTGCCAATTATAGGTTGATATTATTGGACTTTCAGTTTAATGTGTCGGAAATTATTTAATCACGGGTATGAACCCCAAAGCAATCTGCGTGGTATTATACCCTCCGCTATGCGGGATTGTTCAACTTACCAATTCCGCTGCGTTATTCTTTCGGAATTGGAGTTTCACAATCAAAGTGGCTATGCAGGTAATGAATAAATTAAGAAAATTTATCGGCCCCTCTATTCTTGTTTTAGTCGGAAGCTATATGCTTCGCTTAAGCTGGTTTAAATGGCCTGATGTTCTCATTGATTATGGAAGGGAGCTTTATGTTCCCTGGCAAATCATACAGGGCAAAGTTTTATACAGAGATATAAATCACCTCTACGGCCCTTTTTCGCATTATTGTAATGCGCTTTTGTTTCAAACCTTCGGAACGGGACTTTCCACACTGGCTTATTTCAATATCTTTTTGGTCATACTGCTCACTACTATTATTTATTTAATCTTAAAATCATCTTTCGGAGATTTAATTGCCACAACAGCGGGTATTTTTCTTTTGGTTATATTTGCTTTCTCTCAATATACAGGTTATTCGAATTACAATTTTGTCTGCCCCTATTCTCATGAAATAACCTACGGGATTTTTTTATTTTTCCTGGGACTTTTTATATTCAAAAAATACCTGATGAATCAAAGACCGGTTTACGCGGCGTTTATCGGACTTATTCTGGGGTTAATTTTCCTGACCAAGGTTGAAATTTTTATTGCCGGCTTCATAGCGCTTTTTTTCGGGCTGATCTTTGTCTTCCGGCAATTAAAACCGCTTCATCCCGGGAAGCATTTACTGAATTTAATACTTTTTTTCATTTTGCCAATTATTGTTTTCTTTATCTACTTCAGTTTGCACATGCCGCTAATTGATGCTTTAGATTCATTAACAGCTTCTTATCGAAATATATTCATCGATGCCCTCTCCCATAATATTTATTATCTGCACGTGTCAGGATTCGATTATCCCACTCAAAACATGTCTCGCTTGCTTACGATAACTATTGGTTATCTTCTTTTCTTTGTTTTTATAGGTCTTATTTCATATTTATTTGCCCGATTAAGCAAAAAAGTATTTATATATAAGACAGCTGTCATCATCTTCGCTGTAATTGCTTTATTCATATTTTTTGGACATTTCCCCATCAACTGGCCGGATATGGCCAGATCTTTCCCTGTGTTTATTCTATTTCTGCTTTTTTATCTGGTAATTAATCTAATTATTAAACGTGACGATAAAACTTTCGTCGCGCAATATCTTCCTATTATCGTGCTTATCTTATTTTCATTATTGCTGCTTCTGAAGATGATTTTAAATGTCCGCCTTTATCACTACGGCTTCGCGCTCGCCATGCCCGCAACTTTGGTAATGGTGACTTTACTGCTTTTCTATCTACCCTCTTGGGTTTCAAAATGGGGAAATAAAAAAGTATTCTTAAGTTTTACCGTAATATTTATGTTCCTCGCCCTGCTGTTTTACTTCAATATGACAAAACATATTTATGAAGTGAAAAACTATCCTATTGCCGAGGGAAGGGATAGATTTTTAACATTTTCCAATCCCGGAATTATTGTCAATGATGCACTGGGACAAATTATTAATTTAATGTCCGCAAACGATACCTTGATAGTCATGCCTGACGGGGTAATGCTCAATTATCTTTCGAGGAAGAGAAATCCTTCAAGATATTTTGAATTCACTCCTAACTTCGTTGAAGCAACCGGAGAGGATAATATTATAAATGAAATTTCTTTAAATCCTCCTTCTTTTGTAGTTTTATCAAAGAAGAATACAGAGGAACATGGAGCAAAATATTTTGGCATGAATTACGGGCTTAATATTTACTCGTGGATTATAAATAATTATGATAAAGTCAGTTCCCTCGGAAATGAAAGATTAAACGGGGAAGAATTCGGGATTTCCATTTATAAAAAGAAAAAGTCATATCACACTGATTATCGGGTGAAGAAAGAGGAACAAAATTGAAAGAATGGTCAAAACAAAATGAGTTCAATTCCTTTAATTCCTGGAAAGGACTGCTGTATGCTGATTGGTACAGGGCTGTTATTCAGAAAAATTTCCAGCCGCCCGTTGAAGCCAGTTTAGATCCGATTCATCACTGCAATCTCATGTGCGAACATTGCAACGCACACGGTTATTTAACCGACAAAAAATTAAAAAAGAGACGCATGCCGGATGATCATCTCATGAAACTCGTAAAATTTTTAGGCAGGTGGGGCGTCAAGGCTATCTGCTTCGGAGGAGGAGGAGAGCCAACCCTTCACACAAAACTGGCCGATGCAATCAAACTGACAAAATCAGTGGGTATGGAAGCAAGCGTCGCCACCAACGGAACTCTATTTAATGAAAATCTTCTGAACTCTTTAAAACTTTGCCGCTGGGTCGGCATTTCCATTGATGCGGCAACCCCTCAAACATACAAAACCGGAAGAAAGGAAAATTTATTTGAAACGGCCATCGACAACATGGCTTCTTTGATAAAAAAAATAAATCAATCAAAATCCAACTGTGACGTGGCCTACAAATTTCTTATTTTCGACTATAATCAGCATGAAATTTATGACGCCTGCAAATTAGCCAAAAAAATCGGCGTACGCGATTTTCACGCCAGACCGGCTGATTTTTCTCATCAGGGCATGGGCAAAAAACGCAAGCCAACCAATTATGATATAAATCTCATCCTCGAACAGTTTGAGAAATGTCATCTTCTGGAAGACGACAAATTCAGAGTCTTCACGGTCATGCATAAATTTGATGACAAACTTAAGCCAAGAAAAGACTTTAGCAAGTGCTATGCTGCTCCTCTTTGCATTCAATTATGCGCCGACGGCAACATATATTTTTGTCCCGACACCAGACATAAAAAAGAATTTTTACTGGGCAGTCATTATCCCGATCCGGAAAACATTCTCAAGATATGGGGAAACAAAAAACATCAAAAAATGGTTTTTGGCAATACGCCAACTATCTGCAATACCCGATGTACTTTTGCCCCTTACAACAGGCAATGTGAAAACCTGTTTACCGGTAAAGATCCTATGTGCTGGAGGTTCATTTAATGCAACGAGATGCGGGTGATATTATAGACAGATGGGCTATTGCAAAGCTGAAAGCGGAACGCATCGGGGTGGATGAAAGCAAAAGAGAATATTTGAGCTTTTGCGAAGGAATAAATGAACTGGAAAAAAAACATCCTGAAATTGAATGGGATTTTTATAAGGAGAATATTTTAAAAATTCATTCCACAATATGGGATCTGGAAAGCGCTGTACGGCGGGGAAAACTGGATAATGACCTGATGGAAGTCGGCCGCCGCGCAATTCAAATAAGAGACTGGAATAAAAAACGGGTGGCTCTTAAAAACGAGATTAATTTGAAAACCGGTGAAGGTTTTCAAGACATAAAACAAAATCATAGTTCTGAATAAAAATTCCCGACTTACGCAATGAAACTGTCAAAAAAAATCTTACACAGACTGCTTTTTGAAATGATGCGGATTCGCCAGGTTCAGTTAGCGATAGAATCTCGTTACCTGGAAAACGAAATGCAGACCCCTGTTCATCTTTACATCGGCCAGGAGGCCGTGGCCGTCGGCGTCTGTGCTAATCTCAAGAAAAATGATTACATAAACAGCAATCATCGCGGACACGGACATTATCTGGCAAAAGGCGGCAGTCTCCGCGCGCTCATCGCGGAACTTTACGGACGGGAAACCGGCTGTTCCAGGGGCCGAGGGGGATCGATGCATCTGGTGGAAACCAACGCCGGACATTATGGCAGTTCATCCATTGTCGGAGGCGGCATCCCTATCGGCACAGGCATGGGACTGGCAATCAAAATGCAGAAAAAAAATAATGTCAGCGTGATTTTTTTTGGTGACGGCGCGGAAGATCAAGGCGTATTTTATGAAAGCGTTAATTTTGCTGTACTCAAAAAATTGCCCGTAATTTTTATTCTGGAAAACAATCAATATTCAGTATGTTCCCATGTCTCCGCCCGTCAGGCCGGAGATAATATTTTTCACTCAATGCCGGTAAAATCACTGATGACAAAAATTGTCGACGGCAATGACGTTCTTCAGGTGTACGATTCTGTCAATAAAGCCTTAGTCCGGGCCAGAACGGGAAATGGCCCTTCATTTATTGAATGCCGCACATACCGCATCAGAGGACATGCCGGATGTGAATCTCAGGATTTTAGCGGTTACCGGACCGCGGAAGAAATCGAATATTGGAAAAAATTGTGTCCCATTGCTTCGTTTCAGAAAAAACTATCAAAAAATAAAATCATCAATCCAAGTGAAATAAATAAAATGGAGAAAAAGATAGACAATGAGATAAAAGACGCGTTTGCCTTTGCGCGTCAGGCTCCGGCACCATCGCCGGAAGAGCTTTCCTTTTATCTTTTTTGTGAATAAAAAATATGCCTTGGTCAAAAACAAATAAAGAAATAAACGAACCAACCTTTTATGACGATATTGATGGTCATAAACGTATATTGAGTTATCCTGAAGCCATACGCGAAGCGCTGCGACAGGCGATGAAACAGGATAAGCGCGTTTTCATCATGGGACAGGGAGTTGATGATCCGGCCGGAATGTTCGGAGCAACGAAGAATCTGCATCAGGAATTCGGCCATGAAAGAGTTTTTGACACGCCGTTATCCGAAGGCGCTTTAATGGGCGTTTCGATAGGCGCAGCTTTAGCCGGCATGCGCCCTGTTTTTTTTCATAACCGGCCTGATTTTCTCCTTCTGGCAATGGATCAAATTGTAAATCATGCCGCCAAATGGTCATACATGTTTGGCGGGGCGGCAAATGTTCCTCTCGTCATTTGGGCCTGCATAGGCCGCGGTTGGGGATCGGCAGCTCAGCATTCCCAGGCCCTGCAGGGACTTTTTATGCATGTTCCCGGCTTGAAACTTGTGATGCCCGGCACTTGTTACGATGCGAAAGGGTTGATGCTTGCCGCCATTGCCGATCGAAACCCTGTTTTAATAATAGATCATCGCGTCAACTTCAGTTATAAAGGACTTGTTCCTCCTGAACCATACACTGTGCCGATAGGCAAAGGCGTTATCAGAAGAAAGGGCAAGGATGTAACGATCGTTGCCGCTTCGCATCTGGTCATTGAGGCCTTTAATGCCGCCCAGGAAACTGCCGCTGACAAAATAGAGGCTGAAGTCATTGACCTGCGAACACTAAGACCTCTTGATGAAAAAATAATCTTGGATTCTGTCGCGAAGACAGGCCGTCTGATCATTGCTGACTGCGGCTGGAAAACAGGAGGCGTTACCGCGGAAATCGGAGCAATGGTTGCAGAAAAAGGATTTTCGTCACTGAGAGCCCCAATCAAACGCATTGCCTGTCCGGATTTGCCGACGCCGGCAGCCCCCTCTCTGGAAAAAGCTTATTACATCGGCAAGAATGATATTAAAAAAGCCATCCTGGAAATTACTTGCTGAATCTACACAGGAATTTTGGAGAAATAGATTGAAAACAACCCTGATTGTCTGCACATTGAACGAAATTGATGGCATGCGAGTTATCATGCCTCAAATCAAGAGAGAGTGGTGTGACCAGATAATTATTCTGGATGGCGGATCAACCGACGGTACTATCGAGTATGCGAAGGACAACGGATATTTTGTTTATATCCAGAAAAAGAAAGGTTTCCGGTTTGCTTATATGGAAGTTCTTCCTTACATCGAAGGAGATATAGTCATTACCTTTAGTCCCGATGGCAATTCTTTGCCTGAATTAATCCCGGAACTCATAAAAAAAATGCGTGACGGCTACGATATGGTTATCGCTTCACGTTATCTGGCTCACGCAAAAAGCGAAGATGACGACGCTATCACCGGATTTGGAAACTGGTTGTTTACGAAAACCGTCAACATTTTATTCGGCGCGCATTATACAGATGTGATGGTAATATTGCGGGCCTACAAAAAACAGATGGTCTATGATCTTGATTTAAACAAGGATGAAAGCTATGAATTGCCGGAAAGGCTGTTCCACACCCGCATCAGTTGGGAACCTTTGCTTTCTGTACGCGCGGCAAAACGAAAGCTGAAGATAACAGAGATACCCGGACCGGAACCACCGCGGATAGGTGGAGAACGCAAACTTCAGATATGGAGATGGGGAGCGGCATATTATTTCCAGTTTATCCGTGAAGTTTTTGTATGGCGTTAAAGAAATTTCCTGTAATTCCAATTATTCAAGGTAAATGATTTGACATGAAAGATTGGCAAAATTCTCCACGCATAGAAAGTTGCCTTTTTTTGCTTATTATTCTTATAGAAGCCGGAATATTTCTTTTTCTGATACATGGGCAATGGATTGTTGGCGGACAGGATGGTTTTCAATATCTTTCTCTGCAATATACTTTTCTTAATCATACGATAAATTACGGAGAAATTCCTCAGTGGATGCCTTTTATGACGCAAGGCACGTTAGCCGACTGGTGGTATGTAATTCAGGGGGGAATACTCCAGAACATATTATTTTTATCCGGCGGTTTGTTCAAAAACATAAATTTTCTGCCCTTATTCTATGCGGGAATCTTCCTTGATGAACTCCTGCTTTTAGTTGGAGTCTGGCTCCTGGCCAGACGTTTCTTCGCCTCCCCTCTCACCATCTTCTTCGTAACCCTGTCCATCATGGGTTCCTGCATTTGGGTCCTTCAGCCCTGG